>NZ_JUPI01000058.1 GCF_001074805.1 Streptococcus parasanguinis
GATGAAATCAGCGTAGTAGAGCCCACTCAACCACTGCGTCTTGCTCGACAATCCAAAAAAAATAAAGAGGCTAGGACTTTTGTCCCAGCCTCTTTATTTTTTTATACACGTTTAATATATCCGAACGTTCCCAGTTGAGAAGGGCCATTTTAAGGGGATTGTGCTACAATGGAAGCAAATAGATAGAATGGAGCAGTGAAATGAAAGCAATTATTACAGTCGTTGGTAAAGACCAAAAAGGAATCGTAGCGGGTGTTGCAACGAAAGTAGCAGAATTAGGACTCAATATCGATGATATCTCTCAAACTGTATTGGATGAATACTTTACCATGATGGCGGTCGTATCGTCAGATGAGAAAAAAGATTTCACACAGCTTCGTTCGGAGTTGGAAGAATTCGGTCAGTCTCTGCATGTAAAAATCAATATCCAAAGCGCAGCGATTTTTGATGCTATGCACAATTTGTAAGATAGGGGTTGAGAATTTATGGACATTAAACAGGTAACAGAAACCATTGCCATGATTGAGGAGCAGAACTTCGATGTTCGGACTATCACCATGGGGATTTCGCTTCTAGATTGTATTGATCCGGATATCGAAAAGGCAGCAGAAAAAGTCTACAATAAGATTGTGACAAAGGCCAAAGATTTGGTAACTGTTGGAGATGAGATTGCGGTAGAACTTGGCATTCCAATTGTGAATAAACGGGTTTCGGTCACTCCGATTTCTATTATCGGAGCCGCAACAGATGCGACAGATTATGTACCCTTTGCCAAAGCGCTGGACCGTGCGGCCAAAGAGGTTGGGGTCAACTTTATCGGTGGCTTCTCAGCTCTTGTTCAAAAAGGCTACCAAAAGGGGGATGAAATCCTCATCAACTCCATTCCTCGCGCCCTTGCAGAGACGGATTTTGTCTGCTCTTCAGTCAATATCGGATCGACCAAGACGGGGATCAATATGACAGCTGTCCGAGATATGGGCCGTATCATTAAAGAAGCATCCCAAGCAGATCCAATGGGGCCTGGTAAGCTCGTAGTTTTTGCCAATGCAGTAGAAGATAATCCTTTTATGGCGGGTGCCTTCCACGGTGTCGGTGAAGCGGATGTTGTCATCAACGTTGGGGTTTCAGGACCTGGTGTCGTCCAACGGGCGATTGAAAAAGTTCCGGGAGCAAGCTTTGATGTATTGGCGGAAACAGTTAAGAAGACAGCCTTCAAGATTACCCGTGTCGGTCAATTAGTCGGTCAAATGGCTAGTGAACGTCTCGGTGTGGAGTTTGGAATTGTAGACTTGTCTCTCGCGCCAACACCGGCTGTTGGGGATTCGGTTGCCCGTGTCCTTGAAGCGATGGGGCTTGAAGTAGTTGGAACCCATGGAACTACAGCAGCGCTCGCTCTGCTCAATGACCAAGTGAAAAAAGGTGGTATCATGGCTTGTAATCAAGTCGGTGGGCTGTCAGGGGCCTTCATCCCGGTCTCAGAAGATGAGGGGATGATTGCGGCAGTCCAGTCGGGTCATATCAACCTGGAAAAATTGGAAGCCATGACAGCTATCTGCTCTGTCGGTCTGGATATGATTGCCATCCCAGCTGATACTCCAGCTACGACCATTGCAGCCATGATCGCAGATGAAGCAGCTATCGGGGTCATCAACCAAAAGACAACAGCGGTTCGTATCATTCCTTATGGTAAGGAAGGCGATATGTTAGAGCTTGGAGGACTTCTTGGGTCTGCTCCGGTAATGAAGGTCAACAAAGCTTCGTCAGCTGATTTCATTGCCCGTGGTGGTCAAATTCCAGCTCCGGTTCATAGCTTTAAAAACTAAGAGAAATCTAGTATAATAGTAGAAAATAGAAAAGTCTGTGATGATGAAACTCCAGACTTTTTTCTTGCAAAAGGAGACAAGATGGCTAAAACAAGATTATTTGTGATTCGTCATGGGAAAACCATGTTTAATACCATTGGCCGTGCTCAAGGCTGGTCCGATACACCCTTGACAGCAGAAGGAGAAAAAGGCATTGAGGCTCTAGGGATCGGCTTGCGTGAGTCTGGTTTGGAGTTTACTCGAGCATACTCCAGTGATTCAGGTCGTGCCATTCAGACCATGGGAATCATTCTCGATGAATTAGGCTTGAAAGATCAGATCCCTTATCGCTTTGACAAACGGATCCGCGAGTGGTGTTTTGGTAGCTTTGATGGGGCATACGGTGGGGAGCTCTTTCATGGTGTCGTGCCGCGCGTGCTGGATGTAGAAGATTATAAGACCTTGACCTTGGAAGACTTGGCCAATGGCATTTGCCAAGTGGACACAGCGAATTGGGCTGAACCTTGGGAAGTTTTGAAAAGCCGAATCTTAGAAGGTTTTGAAGCTATTGCCAAAGAAGTAGAAGAAAAAGGTGGAGGCAATGCTTTGGTGGTCAGCCATAGTTGGACCATTCAGACCTTGGTCTGCCTAATTGAAGGAAAACCAAATCTCAATCTGCCTCTTTCAAATGGTAGTGTTACCCTTGTAGAATATGAAGATGGCGCATTGACGGTTAAGGTGTTTGGAGATAGCAGTTACCGTGAAGTCGGTGAAAGCTTGCAAGAATCCTAGTCCGTCGTAAAAGGCTGACCTTTTGGTCATAGCCTTTTCTTTCTCTCAAAACTTGTAAGAGCTTTCCTACTTTCTTTTTACAAAAAATGATATAATGAAAGAGATACATACGGAGGTAATACAATGACAAAAACCAGATTATATATTGCTCGTCATGGAAAAACCATGTTTAATACCATTGGGCGAGCACAGGGCTGGTCAGACACTCCGCTGACAGAAGCAGGAGAGCGGGGGATTAGAGAATTAGGGCTTGGCCTTAAGGAAGCAGGTCTTTCTTTTGAGGAGGCTGTTTCAAGTGATTCTGGACGCACCATTCAAACTATGGGGATTATTCTTCAAGAACTCGGTCTGACAGGGAAAATCCCTTATCGTTATGACAAACGCATTCGTGAGTGGTGTTTTGGTAGCTTTGACGGTGCCTATGATGGCGAGCTCTTTATGGGGGTTTTACCCCGTGTTTTTAAGGTCGAGGATTTTCATCAGTTGAGCTTGATGGAGTTGGCAGAAGGGATCGTTGAAGTCGACACCACTGGTTGGGCTGAATCTTGGGGTGCCTTGAGTGGTCGGATCAAAGAAGGGTTTGAAGCTATCGCAAAAGAGGTGGAAGCAACTGGCGGTGGAAATGCGATTGTTGTCAGCCACGGCATGACCATTACGACCTTGATTTATCTCATTGATCCGAAAGCTGTCGAAGAATTGGTCTTGGACAACGGAAGTGTAACGGTTTTGGCCTATGAGGATGGCGCCTTTCATATTGAAAAGATTGGAGATATGTCCTATCGTAAGGTTGGAGCAAAACTCCTAGAGGATGGTCATGACGAATAAGTATAGACGCGCACGAAAAAAACGTAAGAAATGGTGGCCTTACCTATTGAGTTTCTTTCTTCTTGTGGTCCTTGGATCGGGAATTGGTGCTTACTTAGCGAAGCCAAGCTTGTTTTCAGGGCTTCAGTTTTGGAAGGCTAAAAAAACAGCTGTAACGACTCCCTCTTCTTCTAAGAAAAAGAAAGAAAAATCAGATTTACCAGCCGTTTCGACAAAAGACTGGCAGTTGATCTTGGTCAATCGTGATAATGTGAAGCCTGAGTTGAACCCACAATTGACAGATGTAGATGCTATCAAAGTGGATAGTCGGATTGTAGAACCAACTCGTCAATTTTTAGAAGCGGCTCGAAAAATTGCCCCAGAAGAAACCTTGATATCAGGCTATCGAAGTGTGGCCGAGCAAACAGAGCTCTATAATGAGCGTGTTGCGCAACTAGAGGCTAGCGGCCTTTCGCACGAAGAAGCTGAAAAGCAGGTGCAGACCCAGGTACAGGTCCCTGGTGCGAGTGAACACCAGACAGGACTTGCCATTGATATGAGTGTCGAAGCTGGCCAAAGTGATGAGTTGGGCATGCAGCTGGCTGCCATCGCACCGCAATATGGCTTTGTGCTTCGCTACCCAGATGGGAAGAGCAACATCACGGGTGTGAATTTTGAGAATTGGCATTTCCGTTATGTTGGCGTAGAAAATGCTCAGTATATGGCCAAGCATCAGCTAGTATTGGAAGAATATATTCAGCTATTGAAAAAAGCTGGCAAATAAGAGGAGATTTACTTCTCTAGGTCTTAAGAATGATTTTTAGCACTCTTGAAAAAAGAGTGCTAATTTTTTGGATTTTTCTCTTGACTTTCTTTTGGATGGGTGTATAATAGAATCATGGTTTAGCACTTGAGTGTTTAGAGTGCTAAAAAATGAAAGAGAGGTGAGGTCATGGTTACAGAACGTCAAAATGAGATTCTCAATCTTGTTGTCGATATCTTTACCAAGACCCACGAACCAGTCGGTTCAAAAGCGCTACAAGATGTCATTCAATCCAGTAGTGCGACCATTCGAAATGACATGGCTGCTCTCGAAAAGCAAGGCTTACTAGAAAAAGCCCACACTTCGAGTGGACGGCTGCCTAGCCGAGCTGGTTTCCAATATTTTGTTCAGAACTCGCTTGATCTAGAGCTGATTGATGAGCAAGATGTCTACCAGGTGGTGAAAGCCTTTGATTTCGAAGCCTTTAAGTTAGACGATATCTTGGATGCTACGTCCAAGTTACTAGCCCAGATGACGGGTTACACCGCAGTGATTCAGGATGTTGAACCGACACGTCAGCGCTTGACTGGTTTTGAAATTGTTCCATTATCCAATCACGATGCCTTAGCAGTTCTGACCTTGGATGAATCAAAGCCTGTCACCGTCCAGTTTGCCATTCCAAAGAATTTCTTAACCAGTGACTTGGAAATCTTCCATCAGCTGGTTCAAGAACGCTTCATTGGAAATACAGTTTTGGATATCCACTACCGCTTGCGGACGGAGATTCCACAGATTGTACAGCGCTATTTCAAGACGACAGACAATGTGCTGGATCTCTTTGATTACGTCTTCTCGCAACTGTTTCAAGAACTGGTCTTTGTAGAAGGAAAGGTTTCATCATTAACCTACGCCGATCTTCAGACCTATCAGTTCTTAGACAATCCCCAACATGTGGCCTTGGAGTTGCGAGGGGGAATGCCAGAAGACCAAATGACCCAGATCCTGGTTGCGGAATCCCAAGAGAAGGCCTTGAAAAATGTGACAGTGATTAGTCACAAGTTCTTAGTTCCTTATCGTGGGATGGCCCTCATGCATGTGATCGGTCCCGTAGAGATGGACTACAGGCGTGTGATAAGCCTGGTCAATGTTATCGGCCGAGTACTGGTCATGAAGTTGACGGATTACTACCGTTACCTCAATAGCAACCATTATGAAGTAAATTAAGACCAAATGAAAGGGGTGTATGCCTTGACAGAAGATATCAAAAAAGAAGACGTGAAAGAAGAGGAAGTTGCCCAAACAACTGAAGAAGTTGTAGAGGAAAGCAACCAACCTTCTGAGTTAGAAGAAGCACAAGCGCGTGCCGAAGAATTTGAAAACAAATACCTTCGTGCTCATGCAGAAATGCAAAATATTCAGCGCCGTGCTAATGAAGAACGTCAACAATTACAAAAATACCGTAGCCAAGATTTGACAAAAGCGATCTTACCATCACTGGACAACCTCGAACGTGCCCTTGCCGTAGAAGGATTGACAGATGATGTGAAGAAGGGCTTGGAAATGGTCCAAGAAAGTTTGGTACATGCTCTGAAAGAAGAAGGAATCGAAGAAATTCCAGCGGACGGAGCCTTTGACCATAACTACCACATGGCCATCCAAACCTTGCCTGCAGATGACGAACATCCAGCAGACACCATCGCACAAGTCTTCCAAAAAGGCTACAAACTCCATGACCGCATCCTTCGCCCAGCCATGGTAGTGGTTTATAACTAGGCAATTCTGACGGTAGCTAAAGCAACTCGTCAGAAAACGGCAATCGCTATGGCGTTTGCCTAGCCTCCTTACTAACTCGTCGTCGAAATAATATCGATTTCGACTCCTCGTGTCGTAACATAATAGAAACCTTGTCCGAAACGACACTAAACTATGAAAGAAAGATAAACAATGGTTCAGCTTTACCAATAGTGAGCGAAGCGAACCAAAGGCGATACTCTTCGCCGTGGCGCTATCTTCGCAAACTTTGAGACATTAGGCTCAAAGTTTAGTCAAAGAGATTGACGAAGTCAAGCTCTGACGGCGTCGCCACTTAAGAAGAGTATCAAAAAGAAAAAAAGAAGATAAAACTTAAGGAGAAAAACATATGTCTAAAATTATCGGTATTGACTTAGGTACAACAAACTCAGCAGTAGCAGTTCTTGAAGGAACTGAATCAAAAATTATCGCAAACCCAGAAGGAAACCGCACAACTCCATCTGTTGTGTCATTCAAAAACGGTGAAATCATCGTTGGTGACGCTGCAAAACGTCAAGCAGTCACAAACCCAGATACCATCATCTCTATCAAATCTAAGATGGGTACTTCTGAAAAAGTTTCTGCAAACGGTAAAGAATACACACCACAAGAAATTTCAGCTATGATTCTTCAATACTTGAAAGGTTACGCTGAAGATTACCTTGGTGAAAAAGTAACGAAAGCAGTTATCACAGTTCCTGCTTACTTCAACGATGCGCAACGTCAAGCAACGAAAGACGCTGGTAAAATCGCTGGTCTTGAAGTAGAACGTATTGTCAACGAACCAACAGCAGCAGCTCTTGCTTATGGTTTGGATAAGACTGATAAAGAAGAAAAAATCTTGGTATTCGACCTTGGTGGTGGTACATTCGACGTATCTATCCTTGAATTGGGTGATGGTGTCTTTGACGTATTGGCAACTGCAGGGGATAATAAACTCGGTGGTGACGACTTTGACCAAAAAATCATCGACTACATGGTTGAAGAATTCAAGAAAGAAAATGGTATCGACTTGTCAACAGACAAGATGGCGCTTCAACGTTTGAAAGATGCAGCTGAAAAAGCGAAGAAAGACCTTTCTGGTGTTACTTCAACACAAATCAGCTTGCCATTCATCACTGCAGGCGCTGCTGGACCTCTTCACTTGGAAATGACCTTGACTCGTGCGAAATTCGATGATTTAACTCGTGACCTTGTAGAACGTACGAAAACTCCAGTTCGCCAAGCCCTTTCAGATGCAGGTTTGAGCTTGTCAGATATCGACGAAGTCATCCTTGTCGGTGGTTCAACTCGTATCCCTGCCGTTGTAGAAGCTGTTAAAGCTGAAACTGGTAAAGAACCAAACAAATCAGTGAACCCTGACGAAGTAGTGGCTATGGGTGCTGCTATCCAAGGTGGTGTTATTACTGGTGATGTCAAAGACGTTGTCCTTCTTGACGTAACTCCATTGTCACTTGGTATCGAAACAATGGGTGGTGTCTTCACAAAACTTATTGATCGCAACACTACGATTCCAACATCTAAATCACAAGTCTTCTCAACAGCAGCAGACAACCAACCAGCCGTTGATATCCACGTTCTTCAAGGGGAACGCCCAATGGCAGCAGATAACAAGACTCTTGGACGTTTCCAATTGACAGATATCCCAGCTGCACCTCGTGGTATCCCACAAATCGAAGTAACATTCGACATCGACAAGAACGGTATCGTATCTGTTAAAGCGAAAGACCTTGGAACTCAAAAAGAACAAACCATTGTTATCCAATCAAACTCAGGTTTGACAGATGAAGAAATCGATCGCATGATGAAAGATGCAGAAGCAAACGCTGAAGCAGATAAGAAACGTAAAGAAGAAGTAGACCTTCGTAACGAAGTAGACCAAGCTATCTTTGCGACTGAAAAGACAATCAAGGAAACTGAAGGCAAAGGCTTCGATGCAGAACGTGATGCTGCCCAAGCTGCCCTTGATGATCTTAAGAAAGCTCAAGAAGACAACAACTTGGACGAAATGAAAGCAAAACTTGAAGCCTTGAACGAAAAAGCTCAAGGACTTGCGGTTAAACTTTACGAACAAGCTGCAGCAGCGCAACAAGCTCAAGCAGGAGCAGAAGGTGCACAAGCAACAGGAAACGCAGGCGATGACGTCGTAGACGGAGAGTTTACGGAGAAGTAAGATGAGTGTATTGGATGATGAGTATCTAAAGAATACAAGAAAAGTTTATAATGATTTTTGTGATCGAGCTGACAACTATGAAACAGCAAAAGATTTTATAGATAATATTCCAGTAGAATGTTTGACTAGATATAGAGAAATTATATTAGCTGAGCATGATAGTTCTATTAAAAATGATGAAATGGTAAGGGATTTTGCTACTTCGGTATTGTTGTCAGCTCTAGTATCAGCACTGGTATCAGCGATAATATCGTTAGACATTTCAAGGAGTAAGTTTGTAATACCGTTTACGATTGGCATGATTTTGATTGGAGTTGTATTTCTTATAATTCACTGGAATTTTATAGCTAATACTAAGAAGAGACAAAAAGATATAAATGTTTCTGTACTTATAGGATATTTAAAAACAAAATAGATTTAATTTACTCATTTACAGAGGTTGCAACCCAGCCTCTGTTTTTCGGTAAAAGGGGACTGAATCTCATTTATTTGGGTTTTGTCCCATCAATATGAAAGAAAGGAACTGAACCCGACCTAAATTCTCGGAAAAAAGATAAATCTGTCTAGGAGCATCGCTCCTGCGTCAGATTTCCTATTTTTCAGTCGAATTTTACGGTCTTGGTATCTTAAATGAACAATACTGAATTTTATGACCGTTTGGGCGTTTCAAAGAATGCATCTCAAGATGAGATCAAGAAAGCCTATCGGAAATTATCTAAAAAATATCACCCAGATATCAACAAGGAGCCTGGTGCTGAGGAAAAGTACAAGGAAGTTCAAGAAGCTTATGAGACTTTGAGTGACGAGCAAAAAAGGGCTGCTTATGACCAATACGGTGCTGCGGGGGCTAATGGTGGCTTCGGTGGCGGAGCAGGTGGATTTGGTGGCTTTGATGGTGCTGGATTTGGTGGCTTTGAAGATATCTTCTCTAGCTTCTTTGGAGGAGGTGCAAGTCGTAATCCAAATGCGCCTCGTCAAGGGGATGACCTCCAATACCGCGTTAATCTCAAGTTTGAAGAAGCGATTTTTGGTGCTGAAAAAGAAGTTAAGTACCATCGTGAAGCAAGCTGTCATACCTGTCATGGTTCAGGGGCTAAGCCAGGGACTAGTCCGGTAACCTGTGGACGCTGTCATGGTTCTGGGGTTATCAATGTAGATACGCAAACTCCTCTTGGAATGATGCGCCGTCAAGTGACCTGTGATGTCTGTCATGGCCGTGGTCAAGAAATCAAAGATCCATGTACGACTTGTCGTGGAACAGGTCATGAAAAACAAGCCCATAGCGTGAACGTCAAGATTCCTGCAGGAGTTGAAACAGGTCAACAAATCCGCTTAGCGGGTCAAGGAGAAGCTGGCTTTAACGGTGGACCTTATGGAGACTTGTATGTGGTTGTCAATGTGGAGCCAAGTGATCGCTTCGAACGAGATGGCTCAACCATCTACTACAAGCTAGATTTGAATATTGTCCAAGCAGCTCTTGGGGATACGGTTCATGTGCCAACCGTTCATGGAGATGTCGATTTGGTCATTCCTGAAGGAACCCAAACCGGTAAAAAATTCCGTCTTCGCGGAAAAGGTGCTCCAAGCTTACGTGGTGGTGCCATGGGAGATCAATATGTGTCTGTCAATGTTGTCACCCCAACTGGTTTAAATGACAAGCAAAAAGAAGCCCTTCAAGCCTTTGCGGAAGCAAGTGATTTGAAGGTCAACCCAAAGAAAAAAGGCTTCTTTGATAAGGTCAAAGATGCTTTAGATGACTTATAAGAATAAACGAGTTTCCTTTTGACTAAGGGGCTCGTTTTATTTTGGATCGAATCCAAGAACTTCCTCTCCTAATTAAAGAATAATGAGAACCCTCATTGAATTTATTAAGATATCGTGGTAAATTTAAGAAAACGATTACAAAGACAATTTAGGAGGTCCTGATGAAATCACATCAACCACGTTATGCTATTCGTAAGTACGCAGTAGGAGCGGCTTCGGTGCTCATAGGATTTTTTGCTAGCGCTCAGGTTGTAGCTGCTGATACACCAATGACTACTGACAGTCCTGCAACGACAGTGCCAACTCAGCCAAGCGAGAGTGAGTCGACTAGTTCCCTAAACGAGGACGCTTCTCAGCCAGTAGTAGAAAAACCGACTGCTCCTGCTCCAATCGTCGATCAAAGTCAACCGACACTGCCTGATCGAGAATTGCAGGTGTCAGATCTTGACCGTTTGATTCGCGAAGAGGCAAGTTCTGTCACAGAGTCCGATGTTGCAGCTCAACCAGCGACGGAAACGCCTGCCAAAGATCCTGATCAGGAAGAAAAATTAGCCAAGAAAAAGATTATTTCGATCGATGCTGGTCGCAAGTACTTCTCACCAGATCAAATCAAGGAAATCATTGATGAAGCTAGTAAGACTGGCTATACAGACTTGCATCTCCTAGTCGGAAATGACGGCTTGCGCTTTGTTTTGGATGACATGTCCTTGAAAGTGGGGGAGACTTCTTATTCTAGCCAAGCTGTGACAGATGCGGTTGAAAAAGGGACGAAGGCTTATTACGATGATCCGAACGGGACAGCCTTGACCCAGGCTCAAATGGATGATATTTTGGCCTACGCCAAATCGAAGAAAGTAGGCGTCATCCCAACCATAAATAGTCCAGGTCACATGGATGCGATTCTGACAGCCATGGAACAATTGGGGATCGAAAACCCTCACTTTAATTATTTTGGTACAAAGAAATCAGCTCGGACCGTTGATTTGGACAACCAAAAAGCCTTAGACTTTACCAAGGCTTTGGTAGACAAGTATGCGGCTTATTTCAGCGGCAAGACCGAAATCTTTAACATCGGTTTGGATGAGTATGCCAATGATGCCACAGATGCCCATGGTTGGCAGGTTCTCCAAGCCAGCAAGCATTGGCCGGGTGAAGGGTACCCGGAAAAAGGCTATGAAAAATTCATCCAATACGCCAATGATCTAGCGGCTATTGTGAAAAAACATAAGATGAAACCAATGGCCTTTAATGACGGAATCTACTACAATGGTGATACTTCCTATGGCACTTTTGACAAGGATATCATTGTATCCTACTGGACAGGTGGTTGGAACGGCTATGATGTCGCTTCTTCAAAACTTTTGTCTGAACTAGGTCATCAGATTCTTAATACCAACGATGCTTGGTATTATGTGATTGGACGGGACAAGGCTGGATCTGGTTGGTACAACCTTGATCAAGGTCTCGAAGGAATTTCCAAGTCAGCAATTGATGTTGTTCAAAAAAATGACGGAGCGAAGGTGCCCTTCATCGGTGGGATGGTAGCTGCCTGGGCAGATACACCATCCGCAACCTACAAAAAAGACCTTCTATTTAAGCTGATGCATGCCTTCGCGGACAAGAATGCGGACTATTTTGTAGCAGATCCTGAAGTGGTCGAAAAGGCTCTTACGGAAGCCCCAACTGATTTGGATCACTATACACCAGAATCGCTAGTAGCCTTTACGGCAGCTAAAAAAGCTTTGGAAGGGGTAGGGGTAGACACGACTCGAGCAGAGGCTAAAACCTTGATCGGCAATCTCAAAGCAGCTCAAGATGCTTTGGTATACACAGAAAGCTACGCGAAAGAAGTTGCAGCAAAAGAAGCGGCAGAAAAACTTGCCATGAAGAAGGTCATCTCGATCGATGCAGGCCGCAAATACTTCTCGCTGGATCAGTTGAAACGGATCGTCGATAAGGCCAGTGAGCTGGGTTATTCTGACTTGCACCTTCTGGTCGGAAACGATGGTATGCGCTTCGTACTCGATGATATGACGGTGGAAGCCAATGGTAAAACCTATGCTAGTGACGATGTGAAAAAGGCCATTTTAGAAGGTACCAAGGCTTATTATGATGATCCAAATGGGCAAGCCTTGACCCAAGCGGAAATGGATGAGCTCCATGCTTATGCTACTGCTAAAGGAATCGGCTTGATTGCAGCAGTCAATAGTCCTGGACACATGGATGCCTTGTTGGTGGCCATGGAAAAATTGGGTATTGAAAACCCACAAGCTAGCTTTGATACTGTTTCAAAAACAACCATGGATTTGACCAATGAGGCAGCAGTCAACTTTACCAAAGCCTTGATTGGCAAGTACATGGACTACTTCAAAGACAAGTCTAAGATCTTTAACTATGGAACAGATGAATATGCCAACGACGCTACCAGTGCGCAAGGCTGGTACTACCTCAAGTGGTATGACCTCTATGGTAAATTTGCGGAGTATTCCAATAGTCTTGCAGCTATGGCGCGTGAAAAAGGCTTGCAGCCAATGGCCTTTAACGATGGCTTCTATTATGGAGATGAAGATGATGTTGCCTTTGACAAGGATGTCTTGATTTCATACTGGTCTAAAGGATGGTGGGGCTATAACCTCGCGTCACCGCAGTATTTAGCAGATAAGGGGTATAAATTCCTCAATACAAACGGAGACTGGTACTATGTTTTGGGCCACAGGGGAGATCAAAGCTATCCACTCGATAAAGCTATCCAACATTCAGAAACTGTTCCCTTTGAACAGTTAGCTTCAACTAAATATCCTGATGTCAAGATACCAACATCCGGAAGTATGTTGGGAATCTGGGCTGATGAACCTGCCAATGAATACAAGGAAGAGGAAGTCTTCCAGGTCATGGAAGCTTTTGCCAACCACAACAAGGACTATTTCAAGGCGGACTTCACTGCTCTTAGAAAAGCAGTTGCTACGGTACCAACAGATCTAGCCATTTACACACCAGAATCTCGCGCAGCACTTGAGAAAGTTTTAGATAGCTTGAATTGGAATTTGAGCCGTGCTCATCAAGATCAAGTGGATCAAGAAGTGGCCGCTCTGACCAAAGCCCTTGTGGGGCTCAAGCCAATCACGCAAGTGGGTAGCTTGGCTGAAAATGACGTCAAAGCCCTAGTGGAAGACAAACCAAGTCTTGAAATCGTGGAGAAAGAACTTGATTTTGGCCTTGTGGAACGCACCAATCCAGATCTCGCTAAAGGAGAACGCAAAGTGATCCTGGCTGGAGTTAAAGGTCAAGGTCTTGAGTATGTAGAGGTTTCGGCGCTTGATCAAAGTCGAAAAGTGATCGCTACAGAAGTTGCAACAGAGCCGGTTGCAGAAATTGTTGAAGTCGGTACCAAAGAGGTTGTGACTCCAGCAAGCCCTTCTGTAGAAGCACCAGTGAAATCAGACTTACTCGTGAATAAAATGCTTCCAGATCATTCAACACCTCAAGTGATCTCGAAGGATCAACCAGTAGCATCAGTAAATACCCCGATGCCAATTCCAGCAGCTGTGGAAGAAGCGGTTCGTCCAGAAACAGTAAACTCTGACAAGCAACTTCCAGAAACAGGAGTGGAATCTGCTCTTGGACTCGCTTTATTAGGAGCGATCTTGGGAGCAGCAGGAATGGACTTGAAAAATAAAAAAAGAGACTGAACCCTAGTAGATTGGTAATAGGGCAAAGTTAGGAGGCAGGATGTTCATCATTCTGCTTCCTTTTTGCTTGCAAAACTGTACCCGGACAGTTTTCTTTTTTCACTCTTGTATCCCCTTTTATATCCTGCTAAAATAAAACCATGACACGATACAAAGCAACCATTTCATATGACGGGACCTTATTTGCAGGGTTTCAACGTCAACCGCATGCCCGCAGTGTGCAAGAAGAAATCGAGAAGACCTTGACGCGTCTCAATCAAGGAAGCTCTGTCACCGTTCATGGAGCGGGTCGGACGGATGCGGGCGTCCATGCCCTTGGGCAGGTGATTCATTTTGATCTCCCTCAAGCGCGGGATGAGGAGAAGCTCCGCTTTGCTCTGGATACCCAGACCCCAGAGGATATTGATTTCATCCGGGTGGAGCAAGTAGCAGATGACTTTCACTCACGCTACAAGAAGCACAGCAAAACCTATGAATTCATCGTGGATTATGGTCGTCCTAAGAGCCCCATGATGCGCCACTATGCGACCCACTACCCCTATCCTTTGGATGTGGAAAAGATGCAAGTAGCCATCCAAAAGTTGGAGGGAACCCATGATTTCACCGGTTTCACCGCTTCAGGAACCAGTGTGGAAGACAAGGTTCGTACGATTACAGAGGCTCGCTTGGTCGAGGATGAGGCAAATCATCGCCTGCTCTTTACCTTTTCGGGCAATGGCTTTCTCTACAAGCAAATCCGCAATATGGTGGGAACTTTGTTGAAGATCGGAAATGATCGGATGCCGATCGAGCAGATCGATCTGATTTTGGAAAAGAAGGACCGCAATCTAGCGGGTCCTACAGCAGCGCCAAATGGCTTATATTTAAAGGAGATTCGGTATGAGTAATGAATTGATTCTAGCTATTTCAGGAAATGATATTTTTAGTGGAGGAGGTCTTCACGCAGACCTTGCGACCTATACGGCTAACAAACAGCATGGTTTTGTAGCAGTGACTTGTTTGACCGCCATGACCGAGCATGGATTTGAAGTGATTCCGGTGGATCCGACGACCTTTGCCCAACAGTTGAGCTCTCTCAAGGACGTTCCTTTTTCTGCTATCAAACTCGGCCTCTTGCCAAATGTTGAAGTGGCAGATTTAGCCCTGGACTATGTCAAAGCCCATGCAGGTATCCCTGTGGTGCTGGATCCTGTCTTGGTCTGCAAGGAAAGCCATGATGTAGAAGTTTCAGCTCTTCGAGACGAATTGATCAAGTTCTTTCCTTATGTGACCATCATCACACCAAACTTACCAGAAGCTGAGATCTTGACCCAAAGCAAGATTCAATCGCTCGATGATATGAAAGAGGCAGCGCGCAAGCTCCATGGATTTGGTGCGGCGAATGTCGTGGTCAAAGGTGGTAATCGTCTCAATAAAGAAAAGGCCATCGATGTCTTTTATGACGGACAAGATTTTACAATCTTTGAAGAGCCAGTCCTAGAAAAGAACAATACAGGAGCTGGTTGTACCTTTGCGTCTAGCATTTCCAGCCAGTTAGTGAAAGGCAAATCACCGCTTGAAGCTGTTAAAGCCTCTAAAGACTTTGTCTTCCAAGCGATTCAACATTCAGACCAGTATGGAGTAGTACAATATGACATCTAATCGAACTCAACTCATTGCCCGCCTCTCTATTTTATGTGCCTTGACAGTTGTACTTGGCTACTATACTAAACTCCCAACTCCCACAGGAATCGTTACCCTGCTAGATCTTGGAGTGTATTTTACAGCCTTCTATTTTGGACGCAAGGAAGGTGCGATTGTAGGGGGTGTCGGAGCCTTCCTACTCGATCTGATTTCAGGCTATCCTCAGTGGATGTTCTTTAGCCTCCTCTTTCACGGGGGACAAGGCTATTTCGCTGGCTTCAAGGGCAAAGCTCGTTACCTAGGCTTGCTTCTTGCGACAGTCGTCATGGTAGGCGGTTACGCACTAGCTTCTGCCCTCTTTTTAGGCAATGGCTGGGGAGCTGCTATCTCGGACATTCCCAATAACCTTGCTCAGAATTTTGTCGGAATGGCTTTAGGCTATGTGGTCTATTATGCCTTCCAAAAGAAAGGAAACTAATTCATGGATTTGGAGCAACTGAAGAAGGATACAAAAGAAATCCTGATAGATGTCTTGGCAAAAAGCCGTCTTCGTCAGGGACAGATTCTAGTTCTCGGGATGTCTTCAAGTGAAGTTGCAGGAGGGCAAATTGGAAAGGCCTCGAACATCGACATTGCTGAAGCTATTGTCCAGACCTTGCTAGATGAGTTGAATCCAAGAGGGATTTATCTAGCGGTACAAGGATGTGAGCACCTCAATCGTGCCTTGGTGGTCGAGCGGGAATTAGCAGACAAGAAGGATCTAGAAATTGTCAATGTCCTTCCAAGTCTCCATGCAGGGGGAGCTGGACAACTCGCTGCTTTCAAGTATTTTAAGGATCCTGTTGAAGTAGAATTTATCACAGCCCAAGCGGGGTTAGACATCGGAGATACCTCAGTGGGGATGCACGTCAAACACGTACAAGTTCCGATTCGCCCTATCATACGTGAACTAGGGGAAGCCCATGTCACAGCCCTCGCCAGTCGGCCAAAATTGATCGGTGGTGCCCGTGCTCTCTATCTAGATGATCCTATCCGAAAATCATAAATAAAACTAGCTTTTAGGGGCTAGTTTTTTTGGATGAAAAGAGAGGCAAAAACGTTTTAAAACTTGCAATTTCAAAGTTTTGTGGTAAAATTATAAGGAATGACTATATTATTTTAAGGAGAGACAGAATGTCTGTATCATTTGAAAACAAAGAAACTAACCACGGTGTATTGACTTTCACCATCAGCCAAGAGCAAATCAAACCTGCTTTGGACCGTGTGTTTGAGTCTGTTAAGAAAACCTTGAACGTACCTGGATTCCGTAAAGGTCATATTCCACGTCCAATCTTCAACCAACGTTTTGGTGAAGAAGCTCTTTACCAAGATGCTTTGAACGATCTTCTTCCAGCAGCATACGAAGCAGCTGTTAAAGAAGCTGGAATCGAAGTTGTAGCGCAACCAACTTTCGATGTTGTATCGATGGAAAAAGGTCAAGACTGGACATTGACAGCAGCTGTTGTAACAAAACCTGAAGTAAAATTGGGTGCTTACAAAGACCTTGAAGTATCAGTAGAAGTTTCTAAAGAAGTAACAGACGCTGATGTGGATGCTCGTATCGAACGCGAACGCAACAACTTGGCTGAATTGGTTGTTAAAGAAGGTGCTGCAGCAGAAGGCGACACAGTTGTGATCGACTTCGTAGGATCTATCGACGGTGTTGAATTCGACGGTGGTAAAGGTGACAACTTCTCACTTGGACTTGGTTCAGGTCAATTCATCCCAGGTTTCGAAGACCAATTGGTTGGACACTCTGCTGGTGAAACAGTTGACGTCATCGTAACATTCCCAGAAGACTACCAAGCAGCTGACCTTGCAGGTAAAGAAGCGAAATTCGTGACAACTATCCACGAAGTGAAAGCAAAAGAAGTACCAGCTCTTGACGATGAATTGGCAAAAGACATCGATGAAGAAGTTGAAACTCTTGCTGAATTGAAAGAAAAATACCGCAAAGAATTGGCAGAAGCAAAAGAAGAAGCATACAACGATGCAGTAGAAGCAGCAGCAATCGATCTTGCAGTTGAAAATGCTGAAATCGTTGAACTTCCAGAAGAAATGATCCACGAAGAAGTACACCGTTCAATCAACGAATTCCTTGGAAATATGCAACGTCAAGGAATCTCACCTGAAATGTACTTCCAAATTACTGGAACAACTCAAGATGATCTTCACAAACAATATGAAGCAGAAGCTGAAAGCCGCACTAAGACAAACCTCGTAGTTGAAGCAGTAGCCAAATCAGAAGGTTTCGAAGCAACTGAAGAAGAAATTAACGCTGAAATCGAACAATTGGCAGCAGATTACAACATGCCAGTTGAACAAGTTCGCAACCTTCTTTCACCAGAAATGTTGAAACATGACATCACAGTGAAGAAAGCCGTGAACGTAATCACAAGCACAGCAAAAGTAAAATAATTGAGAATAAAAAGAAGAGCCATGAGGCTCTTCTTTTTTCTGATTTCATGGAGAATCCTGGAATTTTCCTTTGACGAAAGGGGAAATTTATCGTACAATAGAGTGTAACGATAAAATGCGTGATAGATTTAGTGACGAGAAGTTTTCAATCTATCATCGAGGATAGGATGAGGTTTAAGACCGGATCCTTCTCCATTTAGGAAATGAAACATAAGGAGATTTACCCTTGGAATTAGAAGTATTTGCTGGACAAGAAAAAAGTGAACTTTCTATGATTGAAGTGGCGCGTGCGATTTTGGAATTACGCGGACGTGACCATGAAATGTACTTTAGCGATCTTGTAAATGAAATTCAAAATTACCTTGAAAAATCAAACAGCGAGATCCGTGAAGCTCTTCCATTGTTCTACACAGAATTGAATGTTGATGGAAGCTTTATCCCACTTGGAGATAACAAATGGGGTCTTCGTTCATGGTATGCCATCGATGAAGTTGACGAGGAAATTATCGCTCTTGAAGAAACAGACGAAGATGAAACTCCTAAGAAACGGAAGAAAAAACGTGTCAATGCCTTCATGGATGGAGATGAAGATGCGATCGACTACAACGATGACGATCCAGAAGACGAAGAAGTTTACGAAGCAGATCCAGCTCTTTCATATGATGAAGAAAATCCAGATGATGAAAAGAGTGAAGTCGAAGCTTACGATGCTGAAATCAATGAAATCGTACCAGATGATTTGGGTGAAGAAGTTGAATTGAGCGAAGAAGACGACGAAGAAGAGGATTCTGAAGACGAGGAAGAAGAATAAATCATATGAAACAGGGAAATTGTTCCTTGTTTCTTTTTGTTTGCATTGAAAAAAGTGGCGAAATGGAGTATGATAAACGTGTAAGGTTTCCCAATAGGAGGTGTTCCAGATGGACTTTCGTTTAGATCAAAGTTTAGTAGCTCTTGGTATTGATACAGTTGTGGTCGGAATTGCTAGAAATGTGGATCCCCAAGCAGTTTTGCCCCCTTCTTTTCTTGAAAAGAAGAAAGAGCTTGAACAATGGGCGCTCCAGTGTCAGATAGAAGAAGTAGTGGCATCTCCTGTCATCAAAGGGTATACAGACCTCTTGCAAAAAGTAGGGCGTAGCATCAAGAAAAATCCACCAACAGTCCTAGCTCTTATCCGAAACATCCAGCATCGAGGTGCTCTTCCTCAGATCAATAGCATCATTGATATCTATAATGTCGAATCTCTGAAGTCTTTTCTCGCGATCGGAGGACATGACCTAGATAAGATTGAGGGACCGATTGAATTTACAGTGAGTCAAAGAGACGATATCTTCCTCCCGATCCTTTCTAGCGAAAAACATGTCGCACCGACAGATCCTGTCTACCGGGATCAAAAAGGAGTTCTGGCTTGGTTGGATGTACGCGATAGTGACCATTACAAATTTGAGGAGACCACGCAAAACGCCCTCTTTGTCATCCAAGGAAATGCCGAGACGTCAGTCGAGATGCGTTTAGAAGCGCTAGAACGAATCCACAAGGACCTTGCTCTTTGCATTCCTCAACTTCAATTTGAGAAATTTCTCGTCACACAAAATGGAGTGGAAAAGGTCGTGTAAACAGCGAACATTATTTTCATGAAATTTTCAATTTGACAAAGTAGACCATTTGCGGTAAGATATTGTTCGGGCACCTCATTTTGAGGTCGGAGCTCCCTAAGGATTAGGGAGCTATTTTTGTTTTTTCTGCAAAGAGGAATGGCCTCTACAACATTAGAAGAAGAGGAAAGCACATGTCAACAAAATATATTTTTGTCACGGGTGGTGTCGTATCATCCATCGGAAAAGGGATTGTCGCAGCAAGTCTTGGTCGCTTGCTCAAAAATCGTGGATTGAAAGTGACTATCCAAAAATTTGACCCTTATATCAATATTGACCCAGGGACAATGAGTCCTTACCAACACGGGGAAGTATTTGTCACAGACGATGGCGCAGAGACAGACTTGGACCTTGGTCACTATGAACGCTTCATTGATATCAATCTGAATAAGTATTCAAATGTGACGACAGGGAAAATTTATAGTGAGGTCCTTCGTAAGGAACGTCATGGAGAATACTTGGGAGCAACTGTACAGGTCATTCCTCATATCACAGATGCCTTGAAAGAGAAGATCAAACGGGCAGCGACGACGACGGATTCAGATGTCATCATCACAGAAGTCGGGGGAACAGTTGGAGACATTGAGTCCCTTCCATTTCTTGAAGCTCTTCGTCAAATGAAGGCAGATGTCGGTGCTGAAAATGTTATGTACATCCACACCACCCTTCTTCCTTACTTGAAGGCTGCGGGAGAAATGAAAACCAAGCCGACCCAACACTCTGTGAAAGAATTGCGTGGTCTTGGGATTCAACCAAATATGTTGGTCATCCGTACAGAAAAACCAGTTGGTCAAGGAATTAAAAACAAGTTGGCTCAATTCTGTGATGTCGCACCAGAAGCTGTCATTGAGTCACTTGATGTGGAACATTTGTACCAAATCCCATTGAACTTGCAAGCACAAAATATGGACCAAATCGTTTGTGACCATTTGAAATTGGATGTTCCTGCAGCAGATATGACAGAATGGTCTGCGATGGTCGATAAGGTCATGAACCTCAAGAAGCAGGTCAAGATTTCCTTAGTTGGAAAATACGTGGAATTGCAAGATGCCTACATTTCTGTCGTTGAAGCCTTGAAGCACTCAGGTTATGCGAATGATGCTGAAGTCAAGATTAATTGGGTCAATGCCAATGATGTGACAGCCGAAAATGTGGCAGAACTCCTTGGAGATGCTGATGGGATCATCGTCCCAGGTGGTTTTGGTCAACGGGGAACAGAAGGAAAAATTCAAGCCATCAAGTATGCGCGTGAACAGGACGTCCCAATGTTGGGTGTCTGCCTGGGGATGCAGTTAACCTGTATCGAATTTGCCCGTCACGTTTTAGGCTTGGAAGGGGCCAATTCATCAGAATTGGATCCAGAAACCAAGTATCCAATTATCGATATCATGCGAGACCAAATCGATGTGGAAGACATGGGAGGAACGCTCCGTCTCGGTCTTTACCCATCTAAACTCAAACGAGGATCAAAAGCAGCCGCTGCCTATGACAATCAAGAAGTGGTACAACGTCGCCACCGTCACCGTTATGAGTTTAACAATGCTTTCCGTGAACAGTTCGAAGAAGCAGGATTTGTCTTCTCAGGCGTTTCACCAGACAACCGTTTGGTCGAAATCGTTGAAATCCCAGAAAACAAATTCTTTGTCGCTTGCCAATACCACCCAGAATTGTCAAGCCGTCCAAACCGCCCAGAAGGACTTTACACAGCCTTTATCACAGCGGCAGTTGAAAACCACGATAGCAAATAAAAATCAAGGGAGCAGGTCGAAGGACCTGCTCCCTTTTTGTGAAAAAATGACAAACTCTGAAAAAAGTTTGAAAAAAATCTTGACAAAAAAGTCGTTGATTGATATACTAGTAAAGTACTCAATCGCGGGGATGGCGGAATTGGCAGACGCGCAGGACTAAGGATCCTGTGACCGCTTTAGGTCGTGAGGGTTCAAGTCCCTCTCTCCGCATCGGATCAAGATAGCTTCGGCTATCTTTTTTTGTTTTCAAATTTCTTTGTGGTAGAATAGGTGTGAGATGAGGTGAGAACATGAAGAAAAAGGATCTGGTATTGGCCGATGGCCTTTTTGTACTATTGGGAAGTGCCATTAATTTTTTCGGTCCTATCCTGATTTTAGCGATGGGGATAGGCGCATACAAGGATACTTTTAGATATTTTATCGCCTTAAACATATGGAATGTTTTCATTTTTTTAGTGGCGATTGCTTCTAAGTATCTGCTCAGAGATGAAAAAAGAATCAAAAAATGGATTCTTCATCTTTTTCTGATAGCAGGCAGTATACTCTTTCTTGCGTCAATCCTTGCAGTGTGTGAGAATATTCCCTTTCTTGAGGGAGTGCTAAATGGGCTTTTTGGAAAAATGTTCACCGACAGTCAATTATTTGCTGCTTATTTCTATTCTCAATGGGTGGTAGCAGCACTCCTTGTGATCTGCGGGATCGCCTTTCTCCTTTCGCTAAAAAATTTTAAAGAAGAGAATTGAGAGTGGGACAGAAATCGGTAATTCGTTAGAATTCGATTTCGTCGTCCCACCTCCGCACAG
>NZ_JUPI01000059.1 GCF_001074805.1 Streptococcus parasanguinis
CTGTCGTAGTCTCTGTGATGTAGTTCCGTTTGTCAGCTTGATCCACATAATAAACATGGACATGGTACTTACCATCCTCATTTTTATGATCTGAGGCTTTGATGGTTGCACGGTAGCTGCCGTCACTTTGACGGACTGCTTTGTGCCATACTAGATCATCTTGCCAGTTCTTATCTGACCAGGTTGGGATCAAGACTTCCTTCAATCCATTTGGAGCTACTACATCGCGAATAACTGCATCAAAGGTTACTGGTTCAACATTATTATTTTCAATTGTTAGCGTGCCACTTGGCTTCTCTACTTTCTCAACCGGCAAACTATAATCTTCTGATTCTACCACTCGTGCGCGTGCGCCATATGGTGCGCGACTAGCTACCACAGCTGGTGCTGGTTGCTCTGATACAACCTTGTCGCTAGTGCCCTTGTCAGAAGACTGGTTATTACTAATAGTCGGTGTGACAGGTGTTGCCTCTGTTGCAACGGTATTTTCTGTCTGAATACCTTTCTCAACTCCCACTCCTTCATTCACGGTATTCTGTGCTTCTGATGAAGTTGTTATTTTTGCAATGACAGCTGAAGTATTTTCTGAGGTTTGATCAGATGCGCCTTGTTCATCGGCCTTGACCTGTTGTGTCGAAAAAGCTAACAAAACAGCTGTCCCAGCATAAAAAATAAGATCTTTCTTTTTCATATATCTTCCCTTACAATTTTTTTACGGATTGTACCCACATAGTAGTATTATAGCACAAACCGCCGGATCAAGAAACAATATCATTAGAAGATTTTATCCTGTTTTTAAAGAAAAAAGAAGGCCAATTTGGCCTTCTGATCAGATTATGCAAAAATAGAGAAGAAAGGTGCTCCAAGCTTGTTATCCATCGGATCCTTACTCTTAATAGAGTGAAGATAATTGATGGAGTACCAGCCGTTGTTGCCGCTATTATATGGATCGCGTACATAGGTTCTACCATTATCATAGCCATGCAAGACCAACTCATGGGTATAAGGATCGCTAGTAAATTGGCTATTGCCTACCGCAGCAAGTACATGCTTGCCAGCCATGAGGGCTTCTGCAATGCCTCCAGCTCCGTTAACCAATTGACTCTTCAAGCCCCAGTTACGAGTGGCAGCTACAATTCCATCAGAATCTGTTCCTGCTTCACCTTTGTTAAATGAATCAGTATTGTTGTAGAGATAATCAGCTACAGTTGTTGGCAAAATAGTTCTACCTAGGATATCTGTAAAGGTCATAGCAAGGGAGGTTGGCACACAACCTGACTGATCGACATTGCTCACACCGTAATATTTCCCAGCCCAACGAGGATCACGTTGAGAATAATAGGTTGTTTGTGGATTCACCTTTTGATTCCGTGGAGACAAGGCTGTCTGACCGAGGTTAAAACCTTCAACTCCCCCATCTTTGTAGTCTACATAGACGTGAGTGGTATAGTTGCCCGCTTCATTACCGTGATTATTGGCAGAGACAGTGATCTCTGTGTGCATACCTGTCGGCGTTGCGGAATACCAGTAAAGATTTTCTTGATGAGCTTTAGACCAAGCTGCGACACGAATATTCTTAATCTGACGTCCCTGAGGTGCTTGATCTACAGCTACTGTATAAGTCCCGTTCGTTGCATTGACATTCTTGATAGCAGCTTGTGTCTTGGTCTGGGCATTTCGGAATTCAACTTCTGTAGTCGTGGTACCAACACCTACACGAGAACCATCATTTTGGATATAGTAAAGATGAACATGGTACTTACCAGTAGAGTTCTTGTGATCACTCGCTTTGACCGATACCTTGTAGTCTCCGTTTGCTTGGCGAGTTGCTTCATACCAGCGGAGATCATCCTGTCCGTCCTTATCAGACCAAGTAGGGACTTGCACAGTTCGCACCCCTTTAGGACTATAGACATCCTTGATGATGACGTCAAAAGTACCTGTATCCTTGTTGTTGTTTTGGATCAAGATCGTACCAGAACGACGGGCTTGACGCACTTCTATCGTTGTCTCTGTGATGTAGTTTCGTTGATTATTTTGATCTACATAATAAACATGGACATTGTATTTACCATCTTCATTTTTATGATCTGAGGCTTTGATGGTTGCTCGATAGCTACCATCACTTTGACGGACTGCTTTGTGCCAGACTAGATCATCTTGCCAGTTCTTGTCCGACCAAGTTGGTATCAAAACTTCTTTCAATCCATTTGGAGCTACTACATTGCGAATAACTGCA
>NZ_JUPI01000060.1 GCF_001074805.1 Streptococcus parasanguinis
ACAGTTGAGTAGGGCTGTAAAAGCTGATGAAATCAGCGTAGTAGAGCCCACTCAACCACTGCGCCTTGCTCGACAATCCAAAAATAATTGAGAGGCTAGGACTTTTGTCCCAGCCTCTTTTTTGCTAAAGTTTAGGAACTTACCTAAAACTTCTTCCAAATTAGAAAAATATTTGAGAAACTATTGACAGCCCCATATAACAGTGTTACAATAATGTTACAAAATATTACAAATGTTACAAAAAAGAGGTTCTGTTATGAAAAACAAAAAAATCATTTCCCTAGCAGCCCTAGCTTTGACAGCTAGTCTTTTCCTAGGAGCTTGTGGCGGGAATAAAGAAGAAAAAACTTCAGAAGCAAGCAGTTCAAAGACCAGTCTGGTTAAACAAACAAGCTCTTCTTCTAAGAAAAAAGTGATCACTAGTAAAGATCCGATTGCCTCTTCATCCTCTGATAGCAAATCAGAAGAAAGTCATACTGTTGGTAGCAAAAATAACCAAGCTGCAGCTAGTCAAACACCTGCTCCAGCTAAAGAAGCGACACCAGCAGCACCCGTAACAAAAGAAACAAAAGAAGTAGCCACTCCAGCAACACCAGCGAAAGCAAAATTGCCAAGTCTAGAAGACGGCCATGCCCAGGCTAAGAAGCAAGCTTCTGCGACGGAGAATGCCCAATACAAGGGAGTCTATTCTGTGGCAGCAGGGGATTTCTCTGCAGCAGCTGGGAATTGGTCTGACAAACGCGACACTGGAGTCACTATTGGCCAAGGTGGTCAAGTGACCATCCAACTTCCTGGGGGCCAACCCGTAGCCTATGGTATCAGCGCTTATAACTATACCTTGGATGATGGTCATTACCATGCTAATCTCTCAGCAGGCGATGGGTCTGCGGCGACTCTAGATATCGTAGTTGGAAAAGATGGCTCTGTATCTAGTGTGACGGTTCTTAAAGACGGTGTTAGCCACTCCCTCACTCGTGAATAAAATTCGAAAGATCTGAAAGGATAAGCTTCTCTTTTCAGATCTTTTTTTGTTGATTTGAAGAAAAATATATTTTTTTATAAAAAACTACTGACAGATAAAAAATATAGTTTATAATAAAAACATAAAGGAAATCTATTTATAAAAAATTATAAAAAGGAGTTCATATGAAAAAAGAAAGAATTGCCCTGGTTTTTGGAACCTTTGCGCCTCTTCATCAAGGGCATATTGACCTGATCCAGCGGGCCAAGCGTCAGTGTGATCGCGTTCGTGTCATCGTATCTGGTTATGAAGGGGACCGTGGCGAAGAAGTCGGGTTGACTTTACAAAAACGCTTCCGTTATATCCGTGAAGCCTTCTCAAATGATGAGTTGACCCAAGTCTATAAGTTAGATGAGACAGAACTTCCTCGTTATCCCTTGGGCTGGGAGCCTTGGTTACAGACAGCCCTAAACACCATCCAGTATCAAACAGAGACAGAAGAGTTGATCTTTTATGTAGGGGAGAAAGCCTACAAGGAAGAGTTGGAAGCTAGAGGGTTTGAAGTTCACTTAGAAGAGCGTCGCTTCGGGATCTCTGCTACCATGATCCGGGAAAATCCCAGCAAATACTGGAAATACATTGCCCAGCCCTTCCGTCGCCAGTTCACGAAAAAAGTCTTGATCATGGGGAGCGCCAGCAACGGGAAAACGACCCTTGCAAAGGACTTGGCCCGCTTTTACGATGCACCTGTTAGTCTGGAGTATGCCCGTGAATACCAGATCAAGAACAATGTGCGGGATGATGAGCTCACGCCAAAAGATTACTATTACCTACTCTTAGGACAGTATGATCAAACCTCTAAGCTCATCGATAGTAGTGCCAATCGAGGTCTGGTCATCGCCGATACCAATTCCCTGGTGACCAAGGGTTATTACGACTACTATATGGAAGTTGAAGGCCAGGATACCAGCATGACGGATACCTTCGACAACCTCTTTGTCAGTATTCTCTCCAAAGAAAAATGGGATTTGATCCTCTTTGTCCAGCCGATCGGTTCCTATGTCAATGATGGTTTCCGAGATATGACCATGGCTGACGAAGAGATCCGCACCAGCTTTTCAAATTACCTGGACCAATTGCGCCAGCAATACCTAGGAAACATTCCGACCACTTTCCTCGCATCAGACTACCTCGGCAACTACGAAGAAGCCAAGAAGGAGATCGATGCCATTTACCAAGCCGACTAAGGAGCAGCTTATGAAAAATCTATCTGAAAAATTAGCAACTTTTAGCCAAGACTTTAAAAATTTTCACCAAGAAGCGAAAAAACAAGGCTTTATCAATATTATGAAACTCCTGTGGAAGGACCTTTTTGTAGGCCGCACAGCCTTTCAATGGATCTATCTCCTGCTTCTTTCCAGCGTTCCCTTCTTCTTAGAATGGACCAAAGCCCTCAAGAAGGAGGTGGCTTAGATGGCAAGTCTATCAATTCCAGCAGGAATGACGGAGAAAGAGTATTTTGAGACGGCCGCTAGTGAAGCAGACTTTCTCAAGTGGTACAAGGAGCAAGACCTGCCGACTTATGAAACTCCAAGTGTCACAGCGGACATGGTAGCTTACTGTTTTGTTGATGGACAGCTCAAGCTCTTAGCCATTCGCCGCAAGGCCCACCCTTATCAACACCGCCTCGCCTTGGTGGGGGGCTTTGTGAACAAGGATGAAGATGCGACTCATGCCTGCATCCGAGAAGTCAAAGAAGAAGTTGGGCTCGATCTGCCAGTGAATAAGGTGGAGCAGCTCATGACAGTTTCCACCCCTGGGCGGGACCCCAGAGGCTGGGTCATTACCATCGCCCATCTGGTCTATCTGCCGGCAGAAGCAGTAGACTTAGCCCATGCAGGTGACGATGCCAAGGAAGTTGTTTTTCTCGATGTCGATTTCAAAAAGTCCCAGTGTTTGCTCGATGGAGAACCCTTAGCTGCTTCTGATTTTGCCTTTGACCACTACCAGATTATTCAAGAGTCGATCAAGCGGATTCAGGGGCGTCTGGACTGGAATCCAACCTTCCTCTATCTGTTAGAGGAGCCTTTCACCGTTTATGAAGCAACCGAGTTGGTCAATCTGATCAATCCTGGACGCCCCATCGTTAGCAATAACTTCCTCGTGAAATTCGGAGAATTCGTGGAAGAAGTGGGTGTCAAGCGAGTACCTAAGAAAAAACCACGCAAGACCTATCGCCTGAAACAGTAGATCGAGCGGGGTTCATTCTACCAGCCCTCCCTTACTTATAGTAACGGAAGGGCTTTTTCTGATTTTTCCTGCTCCACTTGTGTGCAAAGTGGTATAATAAAAATAATTGAAATCAAAAGGGATACGACTATGGAAGAAAAAATCATCTTACCACAAAATACACGACTGATGGGGGCTCTGCTTGGTTTTATCGGAGGGGGCCTTGATGTTTTTTGCCACATGCACTACCGGAGTTTGGTCGCGACCCAAACGGGGAACCTCCTGCTTCTCATCGCTGATTGGCACGATCCCCGTGTCGAAAATACCATCATGCGTTTTTCATCTATTTTATTTTTCTCGATCGGCTTTGTGGTTGCCCTCCATATCAGAGAGTATCGCAAGACAGCCTTTTGGCGGATCAAGATGTTGATTCCTTTGTTTGTGGTGACACTCCTGATTCCCTTGGTGTCTGTCATACCACCTGTAGAAGTTCCCTTTATTGCTTTTGGGACAGGGATGATGATGTTGACCTTTACAGGAAGCTTGATTGAAACCCATCCTTACGTGATCTTTATGACTTCCGGAAATTACCGCAAGATGCTGACGGCCTTGTACCGAATCACTCGAGGAAAGGGAGATTTGGACGAGTATCGCAGACAAGCGATGAATTACGGGATTGTCGTTGGAAGCTTTATTGCGGGAGCTATTAGCGTAGCCATTCTCATGCATTTCATTCACCAATGGGCCATCTGGCTGATCACAGTGAACCTCTTTTTGATCATGACCTACTACACCGCTAGAGTCAAACAACTCGGCTTACAGACAGATAATCTATAATAGGACCTCACATGAGGTCCTATATAGATTGTAGACAAATTGTTTTTAATATTAAGCAATCTAGGTGATGCAAAAAAATTAAACTGATATATACTATTAGGATTGTTCAAATATACACTGAAACTTTCCGCCGTGAGAAAAGTGTCTGAAACACAATTGTTTCAGACACTCGGGAGTTTTGAGACCTTAGGCTCAAAACTAAGTCATGGAACTTCTTCGAAGTTCGCTG
>NZ_JUPI01000061.1 GCF_001074805.1 Streptococcus parasanguinis
TCATTCGTTAGAATTCGATTTCGTCGTCCCACCTCCGCACAGTTGAGTAGGGCTGTAAAAGCTAATGAAATCAGCGTAGTAGAGCCCACTCAACCACTGCGTCTTGCTCGACAATCAAAAATAATTGAGAGGCTAGGACTTTTGTCCCAGCCTCTTTTTTGACCATTCACGACGATTTTCTGACCGATTCTGACAGAGAGCTACAAAGACTGTCCCTTTGAAGTATACTGTATACAAGATCAATAAGAAAAGAGGGATCGTATGTTTCAGGTAGCATCTATTACAAAATCATTTAAGGAGAAAGCTGTATTAAAGGGAGTGTCTTTTTCGATAGAAGAAGGAGACAAAATTGCCTTGCTGGGAAATAATGGAGCAGGGAAAAGCACCCTATTCAACATTATCGCTGGGCAGCTCCAGGCCGATTCGGGGACAATAAAGACTTCGCTTGATTTCCAAAGAGAAATTGGGATGATGCCTCAGGGAGATCTGCTCATCGAGGATCTAACCGTTGCTGAATTCGTCGAATTAAAAAGCCGGATGAATCAGCTGAAGCAGGCCGATATCAATGGACTCTTAGAAATGGTCGAATTAAGAGAATCAAGAGAGCAGATGGTAGGAAGTCTTTCCGGTGGTCAAAAGAGACGCTTGTCCTTGTTGTTAACTATTTTGAATCATCCAAGGTTGATTTTTTTAGATGAGCCAACGACTGGCATGGACTTGGAAGCAGTGGATAACTTTTGGAAACTACTGGAGCAGCAAGAGTTTACATCTGTTGTGGTGACCCATGATTTTAACCAAATCGATGCCTTTTTTACAAAAGTCCTGATTTTAAAAGATGGTCGAATTGCTGCCACAAAGTCTGTCGAGGATATTCACCAGGCTGGTCAAACCATTGAGCAGTATTTCCGAGAAGAGATGAATAAAGGAGGGGAACAAGCATGAGAAAGATTCAATTAAAACAAGTTTTACGAAATAAGCGCTTTGTATTATTCACCATTATTTTACCCATAGGCTGGTATATCTTCTTTTATCAGCTTCAAAAAGGAGTTTCGCCAAGTATTTTATTAGGCATTGCCGTCTTTATCGGCGTCATTGGCAATAGCCTTGCAACTTTTAGTAAGCGAATCGCCTCAGATATCGGGTTTTATTCTTTTGAATCCCACTTTACAAGATATAGTGTCAAGAACTATTTATGGGATCAATCGATCGTGCAACTGATTCTGAACAGCTTGATCTTTTTAGCAGTACTAGTAGTTGCTGTTCTAGGTTTTCACTTTCCAGTGACGACTAGCCTGTTGGTACAATTTTTCCTCTTATCCTTGATGGGGATCTACTTTAGCGTGATTGGCTTTGTTCTTGGGGTCAGGATAGATGCCAAGACGATTGATACCATTGGCTTTCCTATCATTATTTTGGCAGCCATGACCATTATTCCCTTTGATACGCTTGGCGCAAGTGGCGGATTTATGGACTTGGTTGGCAAGCTACAACGGGCTTTCCCAGGTTATTATTATACAAAGCTGATCCAAGATTTGACGGAGAAACAAACGATTGATGCTACCCAATTAGCGCTCTTTGTTGCCGTATTTGGAGTGAATTTGCTATTTTTCTATCTGCTCGTACCCAAAGGAAAAATGGGGAACTAAGAGCAGTTAAAAAGAGGCTGGGACAAAAGTCCTAGCCTCTCAATTGTTTTTGGATTATCGAGCAAGACGCAGTGGTTGAGTGGGCTCTACTACGCTGATTTCATCAGCTTTTACAG
>NZ_JUPI01000062.1 GCF_001074805.1 Streptococcus parasanguinis
CTGTGCGGAGGTGGGACGACGAAATCGAATTCTAACGAATGACCGATTTCTGTCCCACTCTCATTTCTGTTTATTTGTGATCGTCCTACTTTGATTCTTCATTTCGTCTCAGACTAAAGTGGTCTGGCAGAGGGTCTGGTCCCGCTTGGGTACCAGGATGGCATCGCAAGATTCTCGTAACCCCCATCAAGACACCTTTCACACCAAAGCGTTCAATCGCTTGGATCATATAATTAGAACAGGTCGGTTGAAAGCGACAAGAAGGCGGAAATAGGGGAGAGATCCATTTTTGATAGCCTCTGACCATGGCAATCAGAATTGTTTTCATGCTTTTTTAGATTTAGTCACTGCTAGATTGTGCAGCTGGCTGATTTCTTTTTTGTTCAAGCGACGGTATTCACCCGGACGTAGTCCTGAGACATCCAAATTCCCAAACTGGGTCCGGGAGAGTTTGTCCACTAAAAGTCCTACAGCTTCAAACATCTTTTTGACCTGGTGGTTGCGCCCTTCATGAATGGTCAACTGAACCACTGAACGGTTCTTTTCAACATCCACTTTTAAGATCTCGTAAGTCGCTGGCTTGGTTTTCTTCCCATCAATGGTCACCCCTCGTGTCAAGGGACGCAAATTTTCCTTATTGGCAATCCCTTTGACACGCGCCACATAGACCTTATCAATCTCATTCCGTGGGTGAATCATCTCATCTGTAAAATCACCATCATTGGTCAAAATCAAGACACCAGATGTATCCCAGTCCAAACGTCCCACCGGGTAGATACGCTCTGGCACTTGAGATAAAAGGTCAACGACTGTTGTCCGCCCTTTATCATCCGATACACTAGAGATGACACCACGTGGCTTATTTAAAAGATAGTAGACTTTTTCTTCGTTGTAGATTGGAGTGCCTTCAACTTCAACCTGATCACCGGTCTTAATAATGGTCGCTAATTCACGCACAACTTGACCATTTACTGTCACCAAGCCTTGCTTGATCAGTTCTTCGGCCTTGCGACGACTAGCCACGCCTGCATGAGCAATATATTTGTTAATTCTCATCTAGTTCCTCTGTTCTCTCTGAAAATAATTGACCTTCCTCTGGATCAATGTCCACTTCCTCAACCTTTGGTAATTCCTCCAAATGATTGATCCCCATATAATCCAAAAAATACTCCGTCGTGACATACAAATTGGGACGCCCGAGGACTTCTTTTTTCCCATCCTCTCGGATCAGATCAAATGACAGTAGTTTGGTAATGGCACCGCTGGAATTGACACCCCGAATATCATCGACCTCCACACGGGTGATCGGTTGCTTATAAGCAATAATTGATAAGGTTTCGAGGGCAGCCCGAGACAAACTTTGGTTCATGGGCGTTCTAGAATAGTCTCGTAAAACCGAAGCGTAGTCTGCCTTTGTCACCAATTTATAACGGGAAGCTGTCTCCATCAAACACAGACTGGTATCTGTGTCCTCCTGGTATTTTTGGCTTAATTTTTCTAAACTTTGCACCACACCTGTCGGAGGTAAAGAGAGAAGGTCTGCGATTTGTCTGGCAGTAATTCCTTCTTCACCCGCTACAAATAAGAGTGCTTCAATTTCAGCTAATTTGCTCATGTTCAATCCTATTTAAGTAAATTTCTCCAAAAGCCCTATCCTGGATCACCGTTACTTCTTGAATCTTGATCAATTCAAGGGTTGCAAGAAATAAAGTAATGACCTCTTGGAGATCCGTTGCTTCTAGAAACAAGTCCTGCAAGAGAACTTGTGAGCGATCGTGGAATCGGTGACGCAGCTGGTCCATCAGATCCTCAATCTTGTATTCATCCTTTACAATGGTTGTATGGTTCTGGCGGAATTCTTCTTTTTTCTTGGTCAATAGTTTTGAGAAAGCCAAGAAGAGATCCACCGTGGTGCGATCATGAAGTAATTCGGTATCGTCATAAATCAATTCCATCTTTGGTTTTGAATAATAGAGGGCGCGCTCCTCGTGCTGTGAGGCCATCAACTCTCCTAATTGCTTGTAAGTACGGTACTCTTCCAATTGAGAAAGGAGGTCCTGCTCGAGATCCTCTGCTTCATCCATCTCCTCTGCAACCTTAGGAAGAAGTCTTCGACTCTTGATCAAGGTTAGTTGACTAGCCATCAGCATGTATTCTCCTGCTACCTCTAGTTTCATAGCCTGGAGGGTCGCCAGATAAGCCAGATACTGTTCGATCACCTCAATCAAGGGGACCTCATAAATATCCATCTGGTATTTAGAGACCAAGTGGAGCAAGAGGTCCAAAGGCCCTTCAAAATCTTTAATTTTAATATCCATTATTTATATTTTTCTAATGTCACCATGGTTTTTAGGCCCAATTCACGCGCAATACTAAAAAGATCCACACCGAGTTCACGTTGTTTCAAAATATATTGCTCACGAATCGATTGTGCCGAAAGGTCTTGATTCCCTTTTTCGATCAAGAAGGCTTCTAATTGTCGAAATCCCCACTGACGGGAGTATGATTTTCCCTTATTATCAAAGAGATAGACACCATCGAGGAAGAGTTGCAACTCATCCAGTAACAGCTCTGGAACTTTTAAAACCCGTTTTTGGCCATCTTTGCCCACTCGAATGACATGAAAGTCCAGCTGAATATCTTCGACCTTGACTTGGAGGATCTCACTTGGCAACAAGCCCATCTCCAGAATCAACAAGGCCATCAAGCGTCCCTGAGGGTTGGTTGATTCTTCCCAAAAATGGGTCAGATCCAACAATTCCCGATCATGGGTCTTGGCCGGTTGTATTTTAGGCAATACCAAACGATGGTATTCAGAAATAAAGCGTTCTTGATACAAATAATATAAAAATTGGTTGACGGCAGATAATTTTCGTTTTTGAACCGCCGGTTTAAAATCTTTAATCGAAGCTTGGTAAATTCTCAAATTCGTCTGCGTCACTTTCCCATGGATCGACTCAATAAACTGGTCCAAATCATAGAAATAGGCGGACTGAGAATTTTCACTTAATTCTTTTTGATCAATAAAACTTGCAATAAATTCTTTCATTTTGGAATCATCTCGTATTCATTTGAAAAATCATGCATGAGCGAATTGATGGCTTTAAGAATCGATTTCCGTGTAATAATCCCTTGGAAATAGCCTTCTTCATCCACCACCGAAAGGAAGGAGTCATCCACCAACTTGTGCAGGACTTCTGTCAAATTGAAGTCTAAGCCGATGACCCCGACCTCTTTTTTTGCAACGTCTACGATATCCATCGAGGCAAAAGTCTCCTCAGGAATCTCATGTTTCAATTGATAAGATAGAATATCCGTTAGGGAGATCGTCCCCACAAACTTGCGTTCATCCGTCACTACCGGAATACGACTATAGCTAATCTGGCTCAACAACAAGACAGCATGGTCTACATTGTGGTTATCAATCAAGACCGCTAAATTTTTGGCTGGAGTTAAGAACGTCTCTTCCTGCGCCAGCAAGAAACGTTCAAATTCCTTTGCTATCATCTGCTAAACTCCTTTGTCAATTCAGGATACAACTCATGATCTCGCGTATAATACTCTACCTTGTAATTAGAATCATCTATCTCAATTTTAGCATAGAGACACTCTCGAATCAGACCGCGTGGCTGACTGATCGATCCAGGATTCACAAAGAGGGTTCTTCCTTCCTTCCAAGCATCTGGGATATGAAGGTGGCCGTAAAGACAGATATCTGCTTCTTCCTCTTGGGCCCACAGATCCAATTTTTGAAAACTAAAATTGATCTGGAAGAGATGCCCATGGGTCTGGATGATTCGTGTTGGCCCTAGTTGGGTCACTAAGCGTTCTGGATAGCCCTCATAAAAATCCATGTTTCCTTGGACAACGTGGATCCCTTCCCAGACAGGATCGTCACTTTTTAGTTCAGAATCCCCATTGTGAAAGATCCCATCGACCTGGCCTAGGTATTTTTCTTTAATAGCTTCAACAATGGAGCGGTCTCCATGCGAGTCACTCATAACGATGATTGTTTGCTTTGCCATGATGGAAATACCTCCAATAACTTTTTAACAGCTAAAGCACGATGCGATTGTGTATTTTTTTCTTCAAGTGTTAATTCAGCGGCAGCACGGCCCGTTTCCCCAACTAAGAAGAGTGGATCATAGCCAAACCCGTTTTCACCCTTAGGTTCAAAATTAATATACCCTGGCCAATCAGCTTCAACCACCAAGCTTTCCTTGCCTGGCCTTGCAACCACCAAGGTCGTATGGAACTGGGCTGAACGGTCTTTCAAGTCAAAAACCATAGCCAATTCGTGCAACAATTTCGCATTGTTTTCCGCATCTGTCGCACCAACTCCCGCAAAGCGAGCTGACCAAACTCCTGGTAAGCCTCCTAAGATATCTACCTTCAAACCTGAATCATCCGCTAAGACTGTTTTCCCAGTTAGCTCTGCGATGGTTTCAGCTTTTAGCCGAGCATTCTCTTCAAAGGTCATCCCTGTTTCTTCGACTTCTGGAAGCTCTGGGTATTGATTGAGATTTTCTACTTCAAAGCCCAGCTTTTCAAACATATTACGGAATTCTTTGGTTTTTCCCTCATTTCGAGTCGCAATAAGAATCGTATCTTTGACCTTGTCTTGACCCAAGAAGGCTTCCAAATCTACCCCATCACTTGGCAAATGCAAATAGAGTAATTTCCCTTTTTCAACCAAGAGTAAGGCTCCTTGACGCTGGATAATTTCAAAAGATCTTCCCTTGACTTCATTCAAGATTTCCGTCAAAAAGGTTAGGAAACGAAAGGCTGATCCATAGCGCATCACCGATAGATTGAGAGGAAATCCTTCAGGATCCTTGGCAAAGAGAAGTTCCAGCTGGTCTAACAGAGTGGAGGCTTCCGCAGGCACTTGACTAAATTGGTTGTAGTCTGCATCTTCTCCCCATTGGGCAATATACCAATCTTGGGAATCTTTGTATTCAAATAGTTTGTCACTCATAAATTTACGTGCTCCACATTCACTGAACGTTCTAGCCATTTTTCGGCAATCGCTGCAAAGCTATTGGCATTTGCAGTGGTATAAAAGCGGTGGGTCTGCTCTAAGAGTTCGCGGCTCTTATTGAGCTCAAAATAGTTTAATAAAACGGAAATATCCCGAACACACTCTGCCCCACTATCAATCAATTTGACATCCGGTCCCATCACATTTTGAATAATCGGTTTTAATAGGGGATAATGGGTACATCCCAAGACTAAGGTATCAACCTTTCCAACTAGTGGTTTTAGGGTTTCGTAAACCACCTTTTTGGTCACACTGGATGCCAACTCGTTGGATTCCACTAAAGGAACAAACTTGGGACAAGCTAAACTGGTGACTTTCATATCTGGTGCCAGAATTTGAATCTTCTCTTTATAAATTCCAGAAGAAACCGTCATCGGTGTCCCAATCACCCCAATTTTTTGATGGGTCGTTGATTTAATGGCTGCAGAAGCTCCAGGCAAAATCACTCCCAAAACAGGAATATCAAGTTTTTCCTTGACTTCTTCCCAAACCACTGCCGTCGCTGTATTACAAGCTAAAACAATCATCTTGACATTTTTGGTCAGAAGGAAGTTCACCATCTGCCAAGTATACTCGCGAATTTGGTCTGCTGGTCTAGGACCATAAGGTGCACGCGCTGAATCTCCAATATAGACGACATCTTCGTGAGGAAGCTGACGGAGCAATTCGCGGACAACAGTCAGGCCCCCTACTCCAGAATCTAAAAAACCAATCGGTCGGTTATCCATATCTCTTCCTTCCAAAAGAAGGGACTAAGAAATTCCTCCAAGCCCCTCTCATTTATTATCGTGAGATTGCCCCACTCTTATTTTTTCTTGTTTTTCGCCATTGCTGATTTTTGTTGGGTCATAATTTGGCGATAGACTTGTTGAACTTTTGCTTCGCTTGGACGTTGGCCACTCGCACCTAAAAGTGTGCGGACTGCTTCAACATTCAAACGTGGGTTTGATGCAAATTCTTTTTCAAATTGACGACGAAGCAAGAACATTCCTGCAACCATCCCACCAAAGAAAGCTAAAATAATCAACAAAATTCCTAAAAAGAGATTCATACAATTTTCTCCGATCCATTATTTTTACATAACTATCATTATATCAGACAATCGCTTATTTTTCAATGTCAAAGCCGTAGAGTGTCGCAAGATAATCTTCTGGTTTTTCTGCTCGACGAATCAAACGGGCCTGCCCATCTTCTTGAAGCAAAACTTCTGCAGAACGCAATTTAGCATTGTACTGATACCCCATTGAAAATCCATGGGCTCCGGTGTCATGGATCACGAGCAAATCTCCAATCTCCGTCACTGGTAGTTCTCGTTGTTTAGCAAATTTATCGTTATTTTCACAGAGACTTCCCACAACATCGACCACTTCAGTCGGTCCATCTGGACGATCCATATTGGTAATATGGTGATAAGCACCGTACATAGCCGGTCTAAGAAGGTTCACAGCTGAAGCATCGACACCCACATAGGTCCGGTAGGTTTTCTTTTTATGCGTCACTCTGGTTACCAAAAGACCGTGTGAAGCTAGCATAAAGCGACCAAGTTCGGTATAGATTTTCACATGGCCAAGTCCTGCCGGTTTGAGAATCTCATCAAAAACGCGGTGCACGCCTTCCCCAATAATGGCAATATCATTTGGTTCTTGCTCTGGCTTGTAATTGACCCCAACTCCACCAGAGAGGTTGATAAAGCCCAAATGGACACCTGTTTTCTCGACGACTTCCACTGCCAATTCAAAAAGTTGACGCGCTAGCTCTGGATAGTAATCGTTGAATACTGTATTAGAAGCTAACAAGGCGTGAATGCCAAACTCTTCCACACCCAGTTCTTTCAACTCGATAAAGGCTTGGATCAATTGCTCCTTGGTCATGCCAAACTTGGCTTCTTCCGGATTGTCCATAATATCAGTTCCCAGTTCAAAGACTCCACCAGGATTATAGCGACATGAAATGACCTTGGGAATGCTGGTCACAGACTTCAAGAAAGCAATGTCTTCATAAGCATCCAGATTGATGGTTGCCCCTAATTCACGAGCATAGATGAACTCTTCAGCTGGCGTGTTGTTAGAAGAAAACATGATCTCTTGTCCACTAAAGCCAAGTTTATCTGCCATTAACAATTCGACGTAGCTGGCAGTATCAACTCCACAGCCCTCTTCTTGCAAAATTTTTAGGATCGATGGGTTCGGAGTCGCCTTGATGGCAAAGTATTCTTTAAATCCTTCATTCCAAGCAAAAGCTCGATGGAGGGCACGAGCCGTTTCACGAATTCCTGCTTCATCATAGAGATGAAAAGGGGTAGGAAATTCTTGGGTCAGGCTTTCTAATTGTTCACGGGTTACAAAAGGTGTTTTCATAAGTACTCATTTCTATTCTGTAATCACTATAAGTATAGCACAAGTCGGAAGACAAAAAAAGCCGAGGCTATTGCCCCAGCTCAATCTCTCTTTGATTAGTCGTTTCTTCCGAAGATACGAAGAAGGCTGATAAAGAGGTTGATAAAGTCAAGATACAGTTCCAAAGCCATGGCCACTGCCCAACCTGTCGCAGGTTGACCATTGGTTTGATCATAGACATAGCGGATTTTTTGGTTATCCCAAGCTGTCAATCCCGCAAAGAGGAAGACAGAGATAATACTCAAGATATAATCCATGCCAGAACTTCTCAAGAACATGTTCACAACAGAAGCGATGATCACACCGATCAAGACTCCCATCAAGGCACGTCCCATTCCAGAAAGGTCTTTTTTCACGACGCGTCCGATAGCACCCATGACAATAAACATCAAGGCACTGACCAAGAAAGCCTTATAAACCGTCGCTTGCATATAGCGAGCAATGATAAAGCTCAACGTAAAGCCATTCAAAGCTGAGTAGATCAAGAAGATCGGAAGAGCAGACGGGCTATTTTTAACAGCCTTCCCACTGGCAACAAAGACCAAGATCAATTCTACAACAACTGCTGCGTAGTAAACCATTGGCGCTGTTGTCAAGATTTGAACGAAGAAGTCTTGAAAGACCGTCATCATCAGGCCAGACACAAGGGCTGAAATCCCAACACCAATTCCTACTAATGAATAGATTTTGTTATAAAAAGCATTCAATCCACTTTGTTCTTGGATTACTGAATCATTATACATATAAACAAGTTCCTTTCAAATTTGTTTACTATGATTTTAACATTTTTCGATGAAAAAATCTCCTTTTGGCCATCTTTTTACGCCAAGGTTCTGAAGCTTCCTTAACAGCCCAGTATTTATCCACCATGGTCACCACGAAGGATTCTTTGTAGCGAGGCGGAGCAAGGGTAGCCCCCCACATGTGTTTAATGATGATATCTTCTTCCTTAGCATTAAGATCTGTAATCTTTCGCGCATTTCTCACGGCAATGCGTGGATGAATCCAGGCGTGACTCTTGGTAAACTTGGTCTCGCGCCAATCATAGTAAAAGAGGTCATGCAAGAGGCCACCCCGAGCCGTACTTTTAGCATCCCAGCCTAATTTTTTAGCCAGTTTATAACTAGTATAGCTAACATGAATGGAATGCTCCAAACGATTGGAATGAATATGATGGGGGATGTCGGCTAATTTTTGAACCTTAGGGTGCTGGATCAACTGTCCCACATAGGTCATGTATTCTTTGTCTCGATGATATTGCATCAGATCACCACCTTTTCTTGATAGGCTCTCCCAATAAGATTTCCACCAATTTCTTTTTTCAACTTAAGTATACTGCTTTTTCTCAAAAATTCCTTAAATGAAACATCAAAATTCCAGCAGCTACTGCAACATTCAAACTCTCAGCTCGACCCGGCATGGTAATATGAACAAGCTGGTCGGCTCGTGTAGCCATTTCTGGACTGATGCCCTTGCCTTCATTGCCCATCACCAAAATAAATTGATCAATCTGAGGGAGCTGACGGTAATCGATGGAAGCTTCTGATAGCGTCGTTGCGAGGACCGCTAGATTGGATTGACTAGCTCGTTCAAACAGTTCTTCTCGGTCCCATTTCCAGATAGGAAGATGGAAATGACTGCCCTGCATGGATCGAAGAGTCTTGAGACTATAGAGATCTGCGGATGCTTTCGAAAGCATGACACCATCAAAGCCGGCTGCATCTGCTGTTCGAATCATGGTTCCCACATTACCTGGATCTTGGACATCCTCCAAATAGAGGTAACGACCTTGTAACTGATCTGGAAGTTCTGGCTGCTCTAGAAGAATCTCTGCGACAATTCCTTGAGGGGTCTTCGAATCAGCCAAGAGACTCAAGATCTCCGAAGTCACGACAGTGACGTTTTGGATATTCTCTACCCGGTCTAAATAGGCTTCTAAAACAAAGACCTGACGAATCTCCGCCTGATTTTCTACTGCCTCTTCAAAGAGATGCCAACCTTCAATGAGATAGGAATCTGTCCGATATTTTTTTTGATGTAATTTTTTAGCATTTTTGATTACATTATTGGATTTAGACGTTATAATATTCATAGACCTATTATAGCACAAAGAAAAAGAAGAAATCATGCCTCAGATAGATTTCTTCGAGTCAAGGAGGATGCACATGCAAAAGGTAAAAATGATTGCCCAAGGACGGGTTCAAGGAGTTGGTTTTCGCTGGGGAGTCTGCAGTCTTGCTTTAGAGATCGGTGGGATTACTGGCCGTGTCTGGAACAATGACGATGGGACGGTTGGTATTCTAGCTCAGGCAGAGTCTAGCAGTCAAATGGCCAAATTCATCCAAGAAATACGCAAAGGTCCTACGCCGTTTGCGCATGTGACTTATTTGGATGTTACGCTAGCAAACTTTGAAAACTATAAGGACTTCAAAATTTCAAATTAAGACTAGAGAACTATTGTGTATTTTCAAAAAAAACAGTAGAATAGAAAGGTAACATTTTAAAAAAGAAGGAACAATTTGTGAAAAAAAATAAACTTGCATTATTGGCATCGATGGGACTAGCTTCGCTCGTCTTCTTATCAGGATGCGTGAGTGTCGATCGGAAAACTGGAAATCCAACTGGATTGATCTGGAATCTTCTTGGCCGTCCAATGGGCGAAGCCATCAAATTCTTTGCTAATAACCTTGGCTTGGGCTTTGGGATCGGGATTATTATCGTCACCTTGATCGTGCGTTTAATCATCCTGCCACTTGGTTTGTACCAATCATGGAAGGCAACCTACCAATCTGAAAAGATGAACTACTTAAAACCCATCCTTGGCCCAATCCAAGAGCGCATGAAAAACGCTAGCACACAAGAAGAAAAGCTATTGGCACAACAAGAATTAATGGCTGCTCAACGTGAAAATGGGGTTAGCATGTTTGGTGGAGTTGGGTGTTTACCACTCTTGATCCAAATGCCATTCTTCTCTGCCCTCTTCTTTGCAGCTCAGCACACCAAAGGGGTAGCAGAAAGTAGTTTCCTTGGTATTGCTCTTGGGAAACCAAGCTTGCTCTTGACGGCTATCGTAGCGGTTCTCTACTATATCCAAAGTATGCTCTCTCTTCATGGGATTGAAGATGAAACCCAAAAGGAAAGTATGCGTAAAGCATCACTGATGAGCCCGATTATGATCGGTGTCTTCTCATTGATCTCTTCAGCCGGAGTGACTCTTTACTGGGTAGTCGGTGGGGTGATCCAAATTATCCAACAATTTGTCATCAACTACTTGATTCGTCCAAATCTTCGCAAGCGGGTCGCTGAGGAATACAAAAACAATCCTCCAAAAGCGACTAGTCACCGTGTGAAAAAAGACGTTACACCAACTGCAACGACACAAATTCAACACAAACCAAAAAACAACCGCAATGCAGGAAAACAACGCAATAGAAAGTAGTACAAACTTCTAAATTCTAGCGGAATTACTGAAGCACCTGAACCCTCTAGTTCAGGTGTTTTTTTAATCCCTTTCAATCAATCAACGAAAAATTTACACCCTCACAAGGGGATTAATAGCACAAAAAGCAAGCCCTCTTTGAGTGCTTGCTTTAAGACCGTTTTTACCTAGGTAATGTTAAAAAAATGATATAAACTATTAGGTTCATAGAGCAGATACCGAAACTTTCCGCCGTGAGAAAAGTGCCTGAAACAATTATGTTTCAGGCACTAGGGGAGTTTTGAAACCTTAGGTTCAAAACTAAGTCATGGAACTTCGTAGAAGTTCGCTGACGTC
>NZ_JUPI01000008.1 GCF_001074805.1 Streptococcus parasanguinis
CTGTAAAAGCTGATGAAATCAGCGTAGTAGAGCCCACTCAACCACTGCGTCTTGCTCGATAATTCAAAAATAATTGAGAGGCTAGGACTTTTGTCCCAGCCTCTTTTTTTTTATCCATTTTGTTGCATTTGCAATAAAAATGTGTTATGCTATTGTCAATAGGAAAGGAGGAGTGAGATGAGTATTTTGCGTGAGATTGGCATCATTGCGCGAGCACTGGATTCTATAGCAAATATTGAATTTCGAGATTTGGATCTGGCGCGTGGTCAATACCTCTACCTGGTGCGAATTGCGGAGCAACCTGGAATGATTCAGGAAGAACTCTCTGAGCTCTTAAAAGTAGATCGCTCAACTGTTGCCCGATCCGTAAAAAGACTAGAAGAACGAGGAATGATTCAACAGCGCCCAAAGGGTGAAAACCTTAAAACAAAGGAATGGGAATTAACTGAAAAAGGTAAGCAGATTTACCCCTTCATTTTAGGGGAGCATCTTTACTCTGAGACAACTGCCTTAAAAGGATTTTCCAAAGAAGAAGTCGCACAGTTAGAAGAGTATCTGATCCGAGTTCGTGAGAATATCACCTTGGATTGGGAACTAGTCAAAAAAGGTCAAAAAAGAAATTATAGTGAGGTAAAGCAATGAAAGTGACAGTCGATCAAGCATTTTGGGATTTATTTCCAACAGCTAGAATTACAGTAATGTCCTTGTATGGTATTGATAATACAGTAGATGAAGCCAAGGATCCTTATTTCAAAGAATTGTTGGACAAGGGTGCCAAGCGAGCATGGGAATTTATCGATGAAGAAAACTATACCCAGAGTGAGTTCGTTCAAGAGTGGCGCCAAGCTTTTAGCAAGTTTAAAACAAAAAAAGGAGCCCGATCTTCAATCGAAGCACTCTTAAAACGGGTTCACCAGGGACGTGAATTCTATCCGATTAATCCTTTGGTGGATCTTTACAATAGCGTTTCTATGGCTTATGCCCTTCCTTGTGGGGGAGAAGATATGGATAAATTGGTGGGTGGACTCTCTCTAGGCCAAGCGAAAGGGGGCGAACCTTTCTTTCCATTAGGAGCTGACGAAGATGCGCCAGCTTTGGAAGGGGAGATCATCTACTACGACCAAGAAGGCGCCGTTTGCCGTTGTTTGAATTGGCGTGAGGCTCAAAGAACCATGCTAACTGAAGATACCAAGGACGCTATTTTGGTCATTGAAGCCATCAACGAGGAGGAGGCCAAACGGGCACAAACAGCCATGCAGGAATTGAAAGATCTAGCTAAGGATTATTTTGGGGTTGAAGGCACCATCTATCAATTAAGTGCAGAGCATGCAAGTATAGAAGTTTAAAAGAATAAGGCTTGAAACAATCGTTTCAAGCCTTGTTTTTATTTTTAAAGACAAAGAGTTTACTAAAGACGTAATTGAGGACCACAATGGCCACTTGTGCAAAGAGGGTTTCGATCAGATTGATCTGGCTCTTGTTATTGTGGACGAATTGACCGATAATTCCTGGGAACTGCTTGACAAAAATCTCGGTCAAGGCCATGTCCAGTACAAAGGTCCCAGAGCGCGCAATTGCAAATCGGATCAAGCGCTGAAACCAGCCCTTTCTTTCTTGTTTAAAGACAATGGTATCATTGGTTGCAAAGGCAAAGAGGATCCCAGCAATGTTTCCAATCGCGGTCGCTAATCGTTCATCACGAGACACTTGATAGATGAAGAGGCGGGTTCCGACGGAAACAATGGTTGTGGCAACCCCAAAAAAGAGATAGGATAAAATCTCATTATCAAAAAATTTTTTAATTAGTGTTTTCATAAATTCAGTCTACCATAAAAGCTCAAAATATGCTATACTTGAAAGGTTGAAGAAATCAAACCTTCAACCCTTGGTGCTTAAGATCCTTTCGCCAAGCATATTACACGCGGGAAAACCGCTAAAGGAGAATAAATGAAACAGTTAACTGCTCGTGATATGGCACAAATTGCCATTGTTGCTGCGATTTATATCGTATTGACCATTACCCCACCTCTCAACGCTATGGCCTACTATGGCTATCAATTCCGTGTTTCGGAAATGATGAATTTCTTAGCTTTTTACAATAAGAAGTACTTGATTGCAGTGACGCTTGGTTGTATGATTGCTAACTTATTTAGTTTTGGATGGATCGATGTCTTTGTCGGTGGAGGTTCAACCTTTGTCTTCTTAGGACTTGGACTCATTCTATTTGGTCGATTCAAAAACAAGTTCTTGTTTGACGGTCTTATTCGCTTGGACCATTTCTTGTTTGCGATTTTCTTTTCCATCTCCATGTTTACGATTGCCTTGGAACTATACTACCTTCAAGGCCAACCATTCTTCTATAACTGGTTGACTATGGGATTGGGTGAATTCGCATCTTTGATTTTTGGAGCGATTGTGATCAATCAACTTTCTAAACGGATCGATTTTACAAAATAGGAAAAGGGAGCTTTGGCTCCTTTTTTTAATGCTAAGAATGCAGTAAATTCAAGGCTAAATTAAGATTTTATGATAAAATAAGAACATGAAAACCAGAATGAAAGAATTAGTGGAATTACTCAATCGATATGCTTACGAGTATTACACAAAAGACGCTCCATCTGTTTCAGATAGTGAATATGATCAATTATATCGGGAGTTGGTGGAACTAGAAACCGCTCATCCTGATGAGATCTTACCAGAGAGTCCAACTCACCGTGTAGGTGGGGTGGTTTTAAAAGGCTTTACCAAATACCAGCACCAGTATCCCCTTTATAGTTTGCAGGATGCTTTTTCGCGTGAAGAATTAGAAGCCTTTGATCAGCGTGTCCGTAAGGAATTTCCTTCTATCAGCTATGTATGTGAGCTGAAAATCGATGGCTTGTCCATTTCCCTCACCTATGAAAATGGAGTCCTCGTAACGGGGGCGACACGTGGGGATGGTTCTGTCGGTGAGGATATTACAGAGAACCTCAAGCGGGTCAAGGACATTCCTTTGGTGTTACCAGAGCCAGTGAACATTACAGTTCGAGGCGAGTGCTATATGCCACGGGCTTCCTTTGATCGGGTCAATCAGATCCGTCAAGAAAACGGCGAGCCGGAGTTTGCTAATCCACGAAATGCTGCTGCAGGAACACTTCGCCAATTGGATACGAAAATCGTGGCCAAGCGAAATCTTGCGACCTTCTTGTATCAAGAAGTGAGTCCCACTGATCAAATCAGTCAGGAAGGCGTGCTTGAGAAACTAGCTCGCTTAGGGTTTGTCGTGAACCAAGAGCGAGTGCTAGCTGAGGATATGGAGCAAATTTGGGACTTTATCCAAAAAGTAGCTCAGTTTCGAGAGGATCTTCCCTATGATATCGATGGGATCGTCATCAAGGTCAATGACCTAGCTGTTCAAGAAGAACTAGGCTTTACCGTAAAAGCTCCTAAATGGGCTGTCGCGTATAAGTTTCCAGCTGAAGAAAAAGAAGCGAAAATCCTATCGGTGGATTGGACAGTTGGACGGACCGGCGTCGTGACGCCAACTGCCAACCTAACTCCAGTCCAGCTAGCAGGAACCACTGTTAGTCGGGCAACCTTACACAATGTGGACTATATTGCTGAAAAAGATATTCATCAGGAAGATACCGTCATTGTCTACAAGGCTGGTGATATCATTCCTGCGGTCTTACGTGTCGTCAAAGATAAACGGGTATCTGATCAAGCATTAGCTATTCCAAGTCATTGTCCGAGCTGCCAGAGTGAGTTGCTTCATTTTGAGGATGAGGTGGCCCTTCGCTGTATCAATCCGCTCTGTCCAGCACAGATTAAGGAGGGATTGAACCACTTTGCAAGTCGAGATGCTATGAATATCACAGGCTTGGGTCCAGCTGTTGTAGAGAAACTCTTCGCAGCTCAGTTGGTAGAGGATGTAGCAGGGATCTATCGTCTGACAGTCGAGGATCTATTGACCTTGGAAGGCTTTAAAGAAAAATCTGCTGAAAAACTCTATGAAGCCATTCAAGCTTCAAAAGAAAATTCAGCTGAGAAGTTGCTCTTTGGTTTGGGGATCCGCCATGTCGGTAGCAAGGTTAGTCAAATCTTGCTCCAAGAATTCCATGACCTCGATCAATTGGCTACAGCTGATCCAGAACGAATTGCCAGCATTGACAGTCTCGGTATGGTCGTGGCTGAAAGCCTCAAGCGTTATTTTGCACAAGAAGGATCCAAGCGCCTATTGCAAGAGCTTAAAGAAGCTGGTGTCAATATGACTTATCTTGGTGAAAAAGTCGCTGCTGATGCGGCCCTCTCAGGAATGACAGTCGTTTTGACTGGGAAGCTAGAGCGACTCACACGTTCAGAAGCTAAGGCAAAATTAGAAAGTCTGGGCGCTAAGGTAACTGGATCGGTTTCCAAAAAAACAGATTTGGTCGTTGCAGGTAGTGACGCTGGTAGCAAGTTAACCAAAGCACAAGAATTAGGAATCCAGGTAGAAGATGAGGCCTGGCTTGAAAGTTTATAGAGGATCTTTATGGTAGAACGAATCAAAAAAGCCCGTTTAATTTATAATCCGACCTCTGGGCAAGAAATTATCAAGAAAAATATAGCGGAAGTCTTGGACGTACTCGAAGATGTGGGCTATGAAACTAGCGCTTATCAAACGACTCCAGAACCATTTTCTGCCCAAAATGAAGCAGAAAGAGCCGCTAAGGCAGGCTTTGATTTAATCATTGCCGCTGGTGGAGATGGTACGATTAACGAAGTGGTCAATGGGGTTGCAGGTCTGGAAAATCGTCCGCAGATGGCCTTTATCCCGACCGGTACCACCAATGACTATGCGCGTGCCTTGAAGATCCCGATGGGAGATCCTGTGGCGGCTGCTCGCATTATCGAAAAGAATCAAACCATTCAAATGGACATTGGTCGTGCCTATGGCAGCAAGTATTTCATCAACATTGCTGCAGCAGGAACCATGACAGAATTGACCTTCAGTGTTCCAAGTAGTGTTAAATCTCGCTTGGGTTACTTTGCCTATGTAGCAGAAGCTGCTAAAATGTTGCCGCGAAACAAGGCTCGTAAGGTGCGGATCGAACACGATAATGGCGTTTTTGAAGGTCCAGCTTCGATGATTTTTGTGGCTTTGACCAACTCCATTGCTGGTTTTGAAAGTGTCGCACCAGATGCTAAGCTCGATGATGGAAATTTTACCTTGATTATCGTCAAGACTGCCAATCTCTTTAACATGTTGTCCTTGATGATTCAGGCTATTAATGGAGGCAAGCATGTGCACGATGAAAATGTAGAATATCTTAAGACCAAGAAGTTGTCGATCGAAATGTTAGGGAAAAATGCTCAACCATTCCGCATCAATCTAGATGGCGAATATGGGGGAGATACTCCAGTTGAATTGGAAGTCTTTCATAATCACTTGGAATTCTTTGCAAATATTGATGAAATCAACAACGATGCTTTGGTTCACACATCTGAAGAATAAAAACAAATAGTTGGAACCATGTACGTGTTTCACGTGCGAATGGTTCCTTCGGTATCAAATTGGAAATAGGAAAATGTTATGCGACAATACCATGTAAAGCTTCATTTTCATAAGCAAAAAGGAAATTATTTTGCCTATGATATGTGGCAATGGCAGGATCAAGTAGAAGGAAAATCAGTCTCTTTCTCCAAGTTAGATTATTTTGGAGTAGAGGGAAATCTGGTATATGAGAGTGAGGAAGCCTTGAGTCGGGGTCATGTCTTGGTTAAAGAGGGAGATTGGCTCACCAAAACCCGTGATTTTGAAATCGAACTCTTACCAGAAGGGCATGTTCGAGAAGTTTGGATTCTCGATGGGGACGATACTGTCTATTATTCTTTGCAAGCTGCTTTGACGAGTCATGCTTATAGTCATCGTCAGCCTCATGCCTACGATATGGCGACCCATGCCAAGGAATTTGACACCAAATGGGCTTATCAAGGCTGGCTTGGTCATCGGGAGGAAGAAGGGGAGTATTGCTTTAAACTATGGGCTCCTACTGCCAAGAAAGTTGAATTGTTGCTCTATCAATCAACAGACTTGGATGCGCCTATTTGGAAGACTATTCCGATGATGCGAGGCAAACAAGAGTCTAGCTACCATCCAGAAAACACCCACGGTGTTTGGATTCTAGATTTTCTAGGAAATTTAAGTGGCATGGCTTATCAATATCGTGTGCATTTTGAACACCAGAATCAAGTGACGCGCGATCCTTATAGCATTGCAACGACAGCCGATGGAATGCGCTCAGCCATTCTCTCAAGAGCAGATCGTCAGTTTGATTGGGGCACTAAAAAAGGCGCCGATGCGACTCCCTGGCGCCTGGACAATCCTTGTCAAGCAGTGATCTATGAGATGCACCTTCGGGATTTGACCAAGTCACCGACATCAGGTGTAGACGAGTCTTTGCGTGGGACCTATCTGGGGGCTTGCCAAGAAGGAACTGTCAATAGCCATGGCGATGCGACTGCCTTTGATTATATCCGTCAGTTAGGGGTCAATGTTGTGCAATTACAGCCGATATCTGATCGCTATAAACAGTACGATGAAGAAGGTCGTGTGACCTACAATTGGGGTTACGACGTTCAGAATTATTCTGCACCAGAAACCAGTTTTTCAACGGATCCATCCAATCCCAAACAAACCATGAAAGAGCTTAAAACTATGATCCGGGCTTATCATGACGCTGGGATTTCGGTAGTCATAGATGTGGTCTACAATCATACCTACTCAACTGAGCATGGTCCTTTCCAAAATACAGTGCCCGATTATTATTACCGGATGGAGCCAGATGGGCGCTTCCAAAATGGGACAGGTGTCGGAAATGAGACGGCAAGTGAGCATGAAATGTACCGCAAGTACATGATTGATTCCCTTACGCACTGGGTCAAAGAGTACCAGATCGATGGTTTCCGCTTTGATTTGATGGGCATTCACGATGTGACGACAATGAATGCTATTCGGGAGGCGATGGATGCTCTGGATCCTCGCATTCTCCTTTATGGAGAAGGTTGGGATATGGGAACCGGTCTCGCACCAGAGGATAAGGCTAAGAAAGACAATGCGGCGCAATTGCCACGTATTGGATTCTTTAACGACACGGAGCGCGATGCTATTAAAGGAGCTGAGGTTTATGGTTCCATCAAACGTGGCTTTGTCAGCCGAAAATCAACAGAGAATATCGTTGCGCGTGCTGTTCTAGGCAGTGCAGAGCTGGGTCATTATTTAAGTCCGAATCAGGTTTTGAATTATGTGGAGGCTCATGACAATTATAATCTCTATGACTTGCTTCAGACCCTCCATCCAAATGAAGAAGTAGCAGGCTTAGTCAAGCGCTCAGAGTTGGCTACGGCCATGAACCTGCTCTTCCAGGGTATGACCTTTATGCAATTGGGTCAAGAGTTTATGCGGACTAAATTGGTAGCGACAGGTCCTGATGGAGAAATCACACCTTTGGATCGTGAGCGGGCCATGAATTCCTACAATGCTCCAGATTTTGTGAATCAGGTCAACTGGGATCTGGTCAGTCAAAACAAGGAATCAATTGCCTATATCCGAAGCTTGATCAATTTGAAGACAAGTCTTCCTGTCTTAGGGCTTGAAAGCTATGATAAAATCTACCAACAAGTCTTTATCCAATCTGCAACTGATTGTAGTGGACTTCTGATATTTGAACTAACAGGAGACAAGAAGTACTTGGTCATCTTCAACGCCAGCGGACTTCCATATTACCTCCAAAATTCAGATAAATTGAAATTGATGGTTGGAAATAGTCGTCATAAACGGCCATTCTATGTGGAGAATTTAACGGCTTCTGTTTTTGAAGTCCTAGACTAAGTTCTTTTTAAAGGAATCACAAAATCCCTGAGTTTAAAAACTCAGGGATTCTTTTTATTTAGAAGAACTGCTACTGGTCTCTGTTGAGGAAGAACTATCGTCTTCTGGGTGCAATTCTTTATAAGTAGGTGCCTTGAAGAGATCAACGGTGGACTGATTGCCACGTTGGTTATAAAGGCTGGTTGATTTGTCACCTTTTTCCTTTTCAATCTTCTTCAATGCCTTGAAGGAATTAGTGTAGGAATAATCATCTGGATTGACTTTTCCAAGATCATTGCCCTTGAAGAAGCGAAGGAGGTCACCGGTCTGGATGCTATCGCTAATCTTCAATTGCAGGTTAGCAGCCTCCCTAATCTTGTCCAGTTCTTCCTTGGTTTTTTCGTCTGGGTTCGTGATTTCCTCACCTGTTTTGGTGTAATAGGTCCTGCCACTATAGCTCGTATACTCAGGAGTCACAAAGTAGTTAGCGGAGCGGAAGGCTACGATTTGATCATGATCTGGTGAGAGCATATCTTGACCAACTTGGAGGAATTTGTTGGATTCAATGCCTAGCAAATGTTCCAAGGTTGGGAGCATATCAATTTCGCCACCATAGGTGTTGATAATGCCTCCCTTGTCCATTCCAGGAATAACTACCATATAAGGAACGCGTTGCAACATGGCATTGTCATAGCTTGACCACGTTTCAGAGTTCTTACCAAGTAGAGGGGCAAGAGCTGGGTTGCGGGAGTTTGAAATTCCGTAGTGGTCCCCATAGAGAACGATGATGGAATTTTTGTAAAGACCAGATTCTTTCAGGTAATCAAAGAAGGCCTTGATCGAAGAATCTAGGTAGTTAGCGGTCGCAAAATAGCCATTGATGGTTTCGTCCTGAGTCTTAGCTAGAGGGAAGCCGAGATCATCTCCTGACAAGCTGGTTGTATAAGGATAGTGGTTGGAAACCGTAATGAACTTCGTATAGAAAGGCTGTTGCAATCTTTCTAGGTATTTAATGGAATCCTTGAGCATGTATTTGTCATTAAGACCATACTGGAAGGAGTTGCTGCTGTTTTGTTTGGTGAAGTAGCTAGCATCAAAGAAGTAATTGTAGCCCCATTGTTTATAAGCAGTATTCCGGTTCCAGAAACTTCCAGCATTCCCGTGGAAAACAGCGCTCGAGTTGTAACCATTTTTTGAAAGAATAAATGGTGCAGCCTGTTGGGTATTGGTTCCACCATAGTTCACCATAAAGGAACCTTGGTTGAGTCCAAAGAGCCCAGTTTCAATCATGGTCTCAGCATCGGACGTTTTCCCTGCCTTGACTTGGTTAAAGACGTTTGAAAAGGCAAAGGTTTCTTTCGAGTGGTAAAGTGAGTTTAAGAAAGGTGTCACTTCATATTCTTTATCGTCTACTTTCAACTTGTAATCGATCAAGAATTGTTGGAAACTTTCCAAGTGAATGTAGATGACGTTACGGCCTTTGGCCATTCCAAAGTATTCAGGATTAGGCTTGGCGTAATGCTGTTGGATATATTCTTCCACCGGTTTTAAATCTGCTTCGGAGGCTTTGGAACGTTCTTTGTTGGCAGCATAGGTCTGATTAGCGCTATAACCCAGAAAGGCTGGTAAGCCTAGGGCACGAACGACATAGTAGTTTGAGAACCCACGAGTCAAGAGCTCAGGTCGGTCAATTTCTGCAAGGAAAAGGTTGGCCGAAAAGAGCATAGCCGATAAAGAGGTAACCGCAAAACTAGCTCGTTTATTGAAGGGACGATTGTCCATACGAATCCATTTCTTAAAGAAGAAGAAAGCTAGAATAGGGAAATCTAGAATGTAGATCACATCCCAAGGGCGGAACAATTCTAAAGCAGCAGCTCCGAGACCGGCAGAAACCTTGCTGGATGCCAACATGGTATTGACCGTTACGAAGTCTGTAAACTCTCGATAATAGATGGAGTTGGAAATCAACCAAATAAATAAGAGAAGGTAGATCCCAAAGGCCAAACTATAAAAGAGCTTGGTTCGTTTAATATAGAGTGCTAGCCCGATGAAGAGCAGACTGATCGGCAATGGGTTGATCACTGCTAGAAAAATCTGATACGGTCCTTGAATGTCTAAGTTAAAATCAACTGAATAGGCCCACATGGTTTTGAACCAATAGAGCAACAGAAGGGTCAAGACAAATCCTAGTCTGGTACTCATGAAATTGAGTATCGAATTCGTAATTTTTTTCACAAAATGTTACTTCCTTGTCTTATTTCCTAAAAATTTTCATATACAAGTATACCACAATTTTATGGAGAAAGAAAAAAATGACTGTAAAGGAGAGGAAAGAAATAGGAAAGATCAGGTATTTATAATCGTAAAAGGCTAAAGGATAAGAGCTTAAATAAAATTGTAAAAAAAGTTCTAGTAAATAAATCCTCCCTTTGTGAAAACCTCAGACTTTTGCTATAATAGAGGGTATGAAAAAACTCACAGTCAGTCGCCAAGTCGCAACAAAAATCAAAGAAGGACAATCCCTTCTTGAAAAGCAAGATTTTGAGTCACTTCCTGCTTTGGATCAAGAGGTTCAATTGCTTTCAGGAGATGGACAATACCTCGGAGTCGGATACTTATCTGAACAAAATAAAGGGATTGGATGGTTTGTTTCACAAGAGTTGGTCGCTTTTGATCAAGACTTTTTTAAAAAGCTTTTCATCAAAGCCAAGCAATACCGTCGTTCTTATTATGCGGATGAAACGACGACGGCCTTTCGTCTCTTTAACCAAGATGGAGATGGTTTTGGTGGCTTTACGGTTGACTTATATGGTGAGTTTGTTGTTTTTTCTTGGTACAATCCCTTCGTATTTCAGATTAAGGAAACCATTCTAGCGACCTTTCAAGAGGCTTTTCCAGAAGTCAGAGGGGGCTATGAAAAGATTCGCTTTAAAGGCTTGGACTATGAATCGGCCCATGTGTATGGTGAAGAAGCTCCGCAAGAATTTTTGATTCTGGAAAATGGGGTCTCTTACCAAGTCTTTCTCAATGATGGCTTGATGACGGGGATCTTTTTGGATCAGCATGAAGTTAGAGGAAGTTTGGTCGATGGCTTAGCTGCTGGACAGTCCTTGCTCAATATGTTCTCTTATACAGCTGCTTTTTCAGTTGCTGCGGCAATGGGTGGAGCAGTTGAGACAACGTCGGTCGATCTGGCTAAGAGAAGTAGAGAATTATCAGAAGCGCATTTTGTGGCAAATGGCTTGGCGCTGGATGCTCATCGTTTTGTCGTGATGGATGTCTTTGATTATTACAAATATGCCAAACGCCATGAGCTAAGCTATGATGTGATCGTACTCGATCCGCCTAGCTTTGCGCGGAATAAAAAACGGACCTTTTCAGTCGCTAAAGATTACCATCGGTTGGTGAGCGAGGCCCTCGAGATTTTAAATCCAGGTGGGACCTTGATTCTCAGTACCAATGCGGCAAATGTGACCAAAGAAAAATTTAAAAAACAAATCGAAAAGGGATTTCAAGGGCGTAAACATCGTTATGTAGCAGAATACGGCCTTCCGGGAGATTTTCGATGGAACAAGAAAGAAGAAAGTAGTAATTACTTAAAAGTATTTACGATTAGGGTGGATGTATGAAGTTAGTTGTTTCGATTATGCCTCGCTCCTTAGAAGAGGCGCAACAACTAGATGGTTCGCGTTACGAGGATGCAGATGTTATTGAGTGGCGTGCGGACTTTTTAGAAAAAAGCGAGATCTTAACTGTTGCTCCTGCAGTTTTTGAAAAATTTGCTGGACGCGAGATTTTATTCACCTTGCGGACTCGAGCTGAAGGTGGAGGGATGGAGCTGACTAATGAAGAATATGTTGGGATCCTGAAAGATATTCAATCCATCTATCATCCGGATTATATCGATTTCGAGTATTATAGTCACCGTGAAGTCTTTGAAGAAATGTTGGAATTTTCAAATCTTGTTCTCAGCTATCACAATTTCCAAGAGACACCGGAAAATATGATGGAGATCTTATCGGAATTGACCAGCTTTTCTCCAAAATTGGTCAAGGTATCCGTTATGGCCCACAATGAACAAGATGTTCTTGACTTGATGAATTATACGCGTGGTTTCAAGACGCTGAATCCTGAGCAAGAATATGTAACCATTTCCATGGGCAAGGTCGGGAAGATTTCGCGCTTGACAGCTGATTTGACAGGTTCTTCCTGGTCTTATGCTAGAGTCGGAGATGAAAGTGCCCCAGGTCAAATTCCTCTTGAAAATATGCGAAGAATTCGGGAGTTATTGAATGAAGATTGACGGATATACTCGGATGGCAGCGGTCATTGCCCATCCCATTCGTCATAGTATTTCTCCTTTCATCCATAATCTAGCCTATGAATTAACAGCGACCAATGCTGCTTATCTAGCTTGGGATATTGCTGAAGAAGACTTAGAAAGCACCATCAGCCAAATTCGTAAGTTAGATATGATTGGGGCCAATATTTCCATGCCTTTTAAGCAAAAGGTCTTTCCTTACTTAGATGAAGTGGATGAGATGGCTCTAAAGATCGGCTCTGTCAATACCATCGTTCACCGTGATGGCAAGCTTAAGGGCTATAATACGGATGGGATTGGTTTCTTTCGTAGTTTACCTCCAGCTTTCTCCATTAAGGGAAAAACAATGGTTCTCTTAGGTGCAGGTGGTGCAGCTTTAGCGATTATTGCACAGGCGATTCATCTAGGTGTAAAACGAATCCTTGTCTTTGTGAGAGAGGAGAGATTAGTTCATTATCGTTCAATCGTTCAGTTGGTTGAAGAAGGCTTTGATTTCTTGATAGAATTGTATGCGATTGAGAAAGATGAAGATGTTCAAAACTCTTTTCATCAAGCTGATCTCATCTTAAATGCCACTGGTGTTGGAATGGATGGTCAGTCTCTTCCAATAGCGAGTCACTTGACCTTTCCCCCACATGCCTTAATCGTAGAGATGGCTTACTATCCGGCAGTGACCCCCTTTCTGCAATTGGCAGTGAATCAAGGAAACCAGAGGGAAAATGGGCTGGGAATGCTCTTTTATCAAGCTGAAGCAGCCTTTGAATTAATGACTGGGAAAGTATTTCCTACAGAGTCTGTATGGGAAGCATTGACAACAGAATATCGCCAATTTGTATGTGACTAAGAGAGGGTTTTACCTTTTCCTATTGAAAAAGCTTTATGAGATTAGAACAGGAACTGATTTTTTAAAAAACAGTCTTGCTCTAGTCTCTTTTTCATTTTGATTGAGACATGTGCCCTATTTCATGATAAGATAGAATCAAAGAAAAACGTGAAGGAGATTCCTATGAACGTATCGGTACCTATTCCAGGACATTCCTATGATATTGTGATTGAAAGAGGTGGTTTTAACCAGGTTGGAGACTGGTTGCGCACTCTTTGGAGCGATAAAAAAGTCGCGATTATTTCCGATAACCGCGTGGCTAAGCTATATGCGTCTATCGTAGAGAAGAGCCTTGAGAAAGCTGGTTTTCAAGTGGTGCGCTTTGAGTTTCTTCAAGGGGAAGCCAGTAAGAATCTAACCACTGTTTCAAAAGTTTATGAATTTCTAGCTACCCAGGGCATGACGCGCAGTGATGGAATCGTTGCTCTTGGGGGTGGCGTAGTTGGTGATTTGGCTGGTTTTGCTGCCTCGACCTATATGCGGGGAATTTCCTTTGTTCAGATCCCGACTAGCTTGACCGCACAGGTAGATTCTTCTATCGGGGGAAAGACGGGGGTCAACACAGCACTTGCTAAAAACATGGTAGGGACCTTTGCTCAACCAGACGGTGTGTTTATTGATCCTGAAGTGTTGAGCACGTTGGGGCACCGTGAATTGATCGAGGGAATGGGCGAAGTCATTAAGTACAGCCTCATCCAAGATACGGAACTTTGGGAAGAATTGGAAGCCATGGATGGTTCTGTCCAGAGTATTTTAGAGCATGCAGAGAGCATCATTTCCCATTCTTGCCTGGTGAAGCGAGACCATGTGGTGGCAGATGAGTTGGACAATGGTATTCGACTGTATCTCAATTTTGGTCATACCATCGGGCATGCCATTGAAGCAACAGCTGGTTATGGTCAAGTTATGCATGGAGAAGCTGTCAGTATGGGCATGGTGCAGCTCTCCCGAGTTGCAGAAGAAAAGGGCTTGATGCCAAAAGGAATCAGCCAACAAATCGAAGAAATGTGCCGGAAATTTGGCCTTCCGGTGACCTATGAGAACTGGGATAAAGAAGCCCTTTATCAAGCCTTGACCCATGACAAAAAGGCGCGTGGGACGAACTTGAAATTAGTAATTGTTCCAGAGTTGGGGCAAGCAGCGATTCATCAAATCCCTCTTCAAGAAATGAAGGATTTTTTAGAAAGAAAGGAATAAGGTCGTATGAGATATTTAACAGCAGGAGAGTCCCATGGGCCTCGATTAACAGCCATCATCGAGGGCGTTCCAGCAGGCCTTCCTTTATCTGAAGAGGATATTAATAAAGAGCTCAAACGTCGACAAGGTGGCTATGGTCGTGGTGCTCGGATGAAAATTGAGAGTGACCGGGTCGAGATCACATCAGGGGTCCGTCATGGCTTGACCATGGGAGGTCCGATTACTCTGAACGTGACCAATTTGGATCACCAAAAATGGCTAGAGATCATGAATGTAGCACCGGTCGAAGAGAAAAAGAAAAATCTGCGTAAGATCACCAAGCCACGTCCTGGTCATGCCGATCTAGTCGGAGGGATGAAATACCGTTTCGATGATCTCCGTAATTCCTTAGAGCGTTCTTCTGCACGTGAGACGACCATGCGTGTAGCCGTTGGTGCAGTTGCTAAACGGATTTTAGAAGAGATCGGCCTTGAAGTAGCCAGCCACATTGTGAATTTTGGGGGAATCGAGATTGCAATTCCCGAGAATCTAACCGTTTCAGAAATCAAGGAAAAGGCAGCGAAGTCGGAAGTTTCGATCGTTGTGCCAGAACAAGAAGAAGCCGTTAAGGCCTATATTGACCAAGTGAAAAAAGATGGCGATACCATCGGGGGAATTGTGGAAACCTTGGTTGGCGGTGTGCCTGTTGGACTAGGATCCTATGTGCAATGGGACAAGAAATTGGATGCCAAAATCGCTCAAGGAGTGGTCTCTATCAATGCCTTTAAGGGTGTTGAGTTTGGCCTTGGTTTTGAAGCAGGTCGCCTAAAAGGTAGTCAAGTTATGGATGAGATCATCTGGTCTCAGGACACTGGATATACCCGTCGCACCAATAATCTTGGTGGTTTTGAAGGGGGCATGACCAATGGTGAGCCCATTCTGGTTCGTGGCGTCATGAAGCCTATTCCGACCCTCTACAAACCTTTGATGAGTGTGGATATTGAAACCCATGAGCCTTATAAGGCAACAGTTGAGCGCAGCGACCCAACAGCTCTGCCAGCTGCAGGTGTGGTAATGGAAGCAGTGGTCGCAATAGTCCTTGCCACTGAAGTGCTTGAAAAATTCTCATCCGATAACTTGGAAGAATTGAAAGAGGCCGTTGCCAAGCACCGGGACTTTACTAAGAATTTTTAAGAGAAAGAGTTTTCCTTTGGAGAAGAAAGTTGTCTATATTGCAGGGTTGGGCTTGATTGGTGCTTCCCTCGCGCTAGGGATTAAGAGAGCTCACCCAAACGTGACCATTCTTGGTTACAATCGTAGTGAAGCCTCTCGAACCATCGCCCTTGAAAGAGGAATGGTGGATCAGGTGACGGATGATTTCGCAGCCTTTGCCCCTTTAGCAGATATCATTATTTTGGCGCTTCCGATTAAGCAAACCAAGTCTTACTTAGAAACCTTAGCTGGCCTGAATTTGAAGGACCAGGTACTAGTGACAGATGCAGGCTCTACCAAGGCAGAAATTGTCGCGCAAGCTGAAAAGGTATTTAAAGACAAAGCTGTGCGCTTTGTGGGAGGGCATCCCATGGCTGGTAGTCATAAGACAGGTGCAGCTTCAGCGGATGCCACCTTATTTGAAAATGCCTATTATATTTTTACTCCTTCTAGCTTGACTAGAAGAGGTGCCATGGAAGAGTTAAAAGAGCTTTTGAGTGGATTGGGATCCCGCTTCATTGAAATCGATGCCGAGGAACACGATCGGGTAACCTCCCAGATCAGCCATTTTCCTCATATTTTAGCATCGACCTTGGTCGAGCAGGCCGCAGCTTATGGAGAAGAGCATGAAATGACCCGACGTTTTGCGGCTGGTGGCTTTCGGGATATGACACGGATTGCAGAAAGTGAGCCAGGCATGTGGACCTCTATTCTCTTGTCCAATCCTCAAGCTATATTAGAGCGGATTGCAGATTTCAAAGAACGTTTGGATCAGGTGGCCGAGACCATTCAAGCAGATAACGAAGAGGCCATTTGGTCCTTTTTCCAAGAAGGGCGCAAGCACCGAAAAGAAATGCAGATCCATCAGCGTCCTGGGCGCGATAGCGCCTATGATCTTTATATCGATGTCCCAGATAAAGAAGGCGTCATTCTTGAGATCCTGAAAATTCTACAAGGGATTTCCTTGGTTAATATTCACATCAATGAAGAGAATCGTGAAGATATCCACGGGATTTTGCAGCTGACCTTTAAAAATGTAGAGGATCAGGAGAGGGCTCAAACATTGATCAGCCGGGCGACATCTTATACCGTCCTTGCTCGCTAGGTCTACAGAAGGATTTGCATCAACATGCTTGCTTCATTTTAGGAATATTGAGGGAAAAGCAGTATAATAGAAGTATCATATCAGTAAAGGAGCCCATAAAATGGCAAATATTTATGATGTAGCAAATGAACTCTCTCGGACCCTTCGAGACCTTCCTGAATACAAGGCTGTCGTAGAAAGCAAGCAAGCGATCGAGGCAAATCCAGAAGCGAAAACCTTGTTTGACGAATACGTCGCTTTTCAAAATCAACTGCAAGGCTTGATGCAATCCGGTCAACTTCCAACAGAAGCTGTGCAACAAGAAATGAAGGACTATATGGAAAAAATTCAAGCAAGTCCGATTGTGAATGAATTTTTCACCAAACAACAACAATTGTCTATTTATCTTGCAGATCTTGAAAAGATCATCTTTGAGCCAATTCAAGATTTATACAAATAGAAAGACTACCAGAGTTGTAATTTCGACTCTGGTATTTTCGTTCGCCACTAGATCAAAAGAAGCTCAAAAAAAGCTTGGAAACATTCGTTATTTGATCCAAATTTTTGACCAAAAATTGAATTCATACCTTAATTATGATAGAATATGAGGAAAAGCATCTGGAGAAGGCAATGAAATTAAGAACCAATAGCAAGGGTCTCAGGGGCATCATTCGTGTACCTGGTGATAAATCCATCAGTCACCGATCCATTATTTTTGGAAGTCTCGCAACAGGCGAAACCAAAGTCTATGATATCTTGCGAGGCGAAGATGTGCTTTCTACAATCCAGGTGTTTCGAGATTTAGGAGTCTCCATCCAGGATGACGGGGATGTGATTCGGATTCAAGGGGTAGGCTTTCAGGGCCTACAAGTTCCGACAGCTCCCCTTGATATGGGTAATTCAGGGACTTCTATTCGTTTGATCTCAGGTGTACTAGCGGGCCAGGATTTTTCAGTGACCATGGTCGGAGACGATAGTCTTTCCAAACGGCCTATGGATCGTGTAGCGATTCCACTGCGTCAAATGGGAGTAGAAATTGCTGGCCAGGGAGAGCGCGATTGCCCGCCTTTGCATGAAAAAGGAACCCATCAGCTACAACCGATTCATTACCGTTTGCCAATCGCATCGGCTCAAGTCAAGTCGGCTCTTATCTTTGCTGCTATACAGGCTGAGGGTAAATCGACGATTATCGAGAAGGAAAAGACCCGTGACCATACAGAGGATATGATTCGCCAATTTGGTGGGGAGATCCAGATAGACGGAAAAACTATTCACATCCAGGGTGGACAAGAGTTCCAAGGTCAAACAGTCATCGTTCCTGGAGATATTTCCAGTGCGGCATTTTGGTTAGTGGCTGGACTCATCCTTCCAGATAGTGTGATCAAGATTGAAAATGTTGGCATCAACCAAACGCGGACAGGGATTCTTGATGTGATCCAGGAAATGGGGGGAGATCTCACTGTTGAGGATCGTGATGAAAAAGCTGTCTCGGCAAGTCTTACTGTCAAGACTTCGTCCTTAAAAGGGATTCGGATTGATGGGGAGTTGATTCCACGCTTAATTGATGAATTGCCGATTATTGCCTTACTTGCGACACAAGCAAATGGTCAAACTGTGATTGCGGATGCTGAAGAGCTTCGTGTGAAAGAAACGGACCGTATCCAGGTCGTAGCAGATAGCCTCAATGCTATGGGAGCCACTGTCGTGCCAACGGAAGACGGTATGATCATCACTGGTCCAACTCCCTTACATGGAGCTGACCTAGAGACCTTTGGAGATCACCGAATTGGGATGATGGCTGCCATTGCTGCCTTATTGGTGAGAGATGGAAATGTGGTGCTGGATCGAGCAGAGGCCATCAACACCAGTTACCCTAGCTTTTTTGAAGATTTGGAGACCTTACTGCATGGCTAAAATTTTACTTGGTTTTATGGGAACAGGTAAAACGACTGTTGGTCGCATTCTTGATCCAAAATTCCATGATATGGATGAATTAATTGTTGAAGAGATTGGTATGTCAATCAATGACTATTTCGCAGTGGAAGGAGAAGCTGCCTTTCGTCGCCGCGAGGCTGAAATGCTGGAACGTTTATTGGAAAACGAAGCAGCCATTATTTCCCCTGGTGGCGGGATTGTCGTCAATCCTCATAACCGTGCCCTCTTGGAAAAAAATCCATACAACATTTATTTGCGCGTGGATTTTGAAACCTTGTACAGTCGCATTCAAAATGACAAAGCTATGCAACGTCCCCTCTTTTTAAACAATACCAAAGAAGAATTCAAGAAGATTTTTGATGGCCGTTTGCCTTTTTATAAAGCGATTGCTACCCATATTGTGGATGTTAAGGACAAAACACCTGAAGAAATTGCGGAGATTATTCGATGCTTGTAGGCTATCTAGGTCCCAAGGGATCTTTTACCCACGATGTGGTGACTCATAGTTTTCCAACTTCTGAACGCATCGCTTATCGAACGATCACAGATGTTATTAAGGCCTATGAAAATCAAGAAATTGATTTTGCAGTCGTCCCAGTTGAAAACTCTATCGAAGGCAGTGTCCACGAGACCATCGATTACCTCTTTCACCAAGGGACCATCCAGGCCGTTGCAGAAGTGGTCTATCCCATCAAGCAACATCTCTTGGTGGCTAGAAAAGATCGGCCTATTCGAACGGTCTATTCGCATCCACAGGCCTTGGCCCAAGGGAAGTCTTTTCTAAGGGCCCATTATCCAGATGTGGCCATGGAAATGACGGCTTCAACAGCCTATGCAGCCCGCTATGTAGCAGAACATCCAGAATTGGAGATTGCGGCTATTGCCCCTCTGGCAGCAGCAAGTGAGTACGGTTTAGAAGTCCAGGCCAAAGATATCCAAGAAATCGAGGATAACTATACGCGGTTTTGGATTTTAGGGGTAAAAGAACCAGCGATTTCAGAAACATTACGTCCAGTCCTTCAAAAAGTTAGCTTGGCTTTAACCTTGCCAAGCAATCTGGCAGGAGCCCTCTATAAGGGTTTGTCCACCTTTGCTTGGCGGGGAATCAATTTAACCAAGATTGAAAGTCGCCCCCTAAAAACAGCTTTAGGAGAATACTTTTTCATTATTGACCTCCTAAATGAAGCGCCTGATCTAGTGCAGTTTGCCTATCAAGAATTAGACAGTCTGGGCATTCAGACAAAAGTCTTGGGTCAGTATCAGGTCTATACCTTAAAAGAAAACGGAAGGAAGAAAAGATGAGTAACGAATCCAACTTTCTATCTCACCATGAGCGAAAGCGATTAGAGTACTTATACTCAAATTTTCATTATTTGAATGAACGAGAACAACTAGAATACAATTATTTGCTCAAAAAAAGCCAAGGAGTTTATGAGGAAACAGAAGCCCTTCAACAGCCTGAAGTAGCTGCTAGTGAAGAAGTGCAAGGGGAGATTGCTGAACCAATTGGGAATCTCCCTGTTTACCAATCACGTAGCAAAAAGTCTAAGAAGAAAGCAGTTGCTGCGACGAGCGTTACACCCAAGAAACCACGGAAAAAGATCCGCGTCAAGCGGATCCTCAAGTGGATTGCCCTCTTTTTCTTGCTCATCATCGGTGGCATGGTCTTCATGTTTGTGAAAGGCCTCAACAGTAAGCCGACAGGTCCAGATGCCAAACCGGCTGTCGTTGAGAAATTTAACGGCAAGAAGTCGCGAGATGGGGTCAATATCCTGATCTTGGGGACAGATGGTCGGATCGGTGAGAAGTCAGATGAGACCCGGACAGACTCCATCATGGTGGTCAATGTCAATAACAAAGAAGGCAAGATCAAGATGGTCAGCTTCATGCGGGACACACTGGTCCATATCGATGGTGTCAGCCAGCAAAATATTCCTGAATATGATGGCTACTACGACCAGAAGCTCAATACTGCCTTCACCATCGGGGAGCAAAATAACAACCAAGGGGCTGAATTGGTGCGTCAGATGCTCAAAGACAACTTTGACATTGACATCCAATATTACGCCATGGTCGATTTCAAGACTTTTGCGACAGCAATCGATACCCTCTTCCCGAATGGGGTCGAGATGAATGCGCAGTTTTCAACGGTTGATGGCGAAAAGGTCAGTGAAGTAGAAGTACCAGATGATTTGAACATGAAAGACGGTGTCGTTCCGCAGCAAACCATCAAGGTTGGAAAACAACGGATGGATGGCCGGACCCTTCTCAATTACTCGCGTTTCCGCAAGGATGATGAAGGAGACTTTGGTCGGACCCGTCGCCAACAAGAGGTCATGTCCGCTATCATGCATCAGATCAAGGATCCAACCAAACTCTTTACGGGATCTGAAGCCCTTGGGAAAGTCTTTGCCATGACGTCTACCAATGTTCCTTTCTCCTTCCTATTGACCAATGGACTTGGACTAGTCGGAAGTGCTGGAAAAGGAATTGAACGAGTGACCATCCCAGAAAATGGGGATTGGGTCGATGCCTACGATATGTACGGTGGCCAAGGCTTGCTCGTCGATTTTGACGCTTATAAAAAGAAATTGTACCAAATGGGACTGAGATGATATAATAAGGGGATAGGAGTTTTGGACTCCACCCCTTTTAATTTGTAGAAAGATAGAAAACGATGTTAAAGAAAAATGAAATTGTAACCGTTGAGATTGTCGATTTGACACACGAAGGAGCAGGAGTGGCTAAGGTCGATGGCCTGGTCTTTTTTGTGGAGAATGCCCTGCCAGGAGAAGTCATCCGCATGCGCGTGCTTAAAGTCAACAAAAAGATTGGCTACGGAAAAGTAGAGGAGTACTTAGAAAAATCCCCTCATCGTAATGAAGAGCTTGATCTTGCCTATTTACGAAGCGGAATCGCCGACTTGGGGCACCTGGCTTATACGGAGCAATTAAAATTCAAGGCCAAGCAGGTCAAGGATAGTCTATATAAAATGGCAGGTATATCTGATATCGAAGTACCCCTGACCTTGGGAATGGACCATCCTGTCCAATACCGCAACAAGGCCCAAGTCCCTGTTCGTCGTGTCAATTGTCAGGTCGAGACTGGCTTCTTTCGGAAGAACTCTCATGATTTGATGCCGATCGAAGATTTCTACATCCAAGATCCAGTCATTGACCAAGTAGTCTTGGCGCTTCGTGATTTGATTCGTCGGTTTGACCTCAAGCCTTATGATGAAAAGGAACAGTCTGGCTTGATCCGCAATCTGGTGGTCCGTCGAGGTCATCATTCAGGAGAAATCATGGTCATTTTGGTCACCACTCGTCCAAAGGTTTTCCGTGTGGACCAGTTGATCGAGCAGTTGATCAAGCAATTCCCAGAAATTGTGTCTGTTATGCAGAATATCAATGACCAGAATACCAATGCCATTTTTGGAAAAGAATGGCGGGTTCTCTATGGTCAAGACTATATTACGGATCAAATGTTGGGTAATAGTTTCCAAATCTCTGGACCAGCCTTTTACCAGGTTAATACCGAAATGGCAGAGAAGCTCTATCAGACAGCCATTGACTTTGCGGAGTTAAGAGAAGATGATGTGGTGATTGATGCCTACTCCGGAATTGGGACCATTGGCTTGTCAGTTGCCAAGCATGTTAAGGAAGTTTATGGAGTAGAAGTCATCCCCGAAGCCGTGGAGAATAGCCAGAAGAATGCTAGTCTAAATGGTATCACCAATGCCCACTATGTCTGTGACACAGCTGAAAATGCCATGAAGAATTGGCTCAAGGAAGGCATCCAACCAACCGCCATTCTGGTCGATCCACCACGCAAGGGCTTGACCGAAAGCTTTATCAAAGCAAGTGCCCAAACAGGAGCTGATCGCATCGCCTATATCTCCTGTAACGTCGCTACCATGGCGCGTGATATCAAACTCTACCAAGAGTTGGGCTATGAATTGAAGAAAGTGCAACCGGTTGACTTGTTTCCTCAAACGCACCATGTGGAGTGTGTGAGCTTGTTAGTGAAACGGAATTAATCCTCAAAAGGTTCACTGAACCTTTTGAGTCCCACAAACACATCACGTGGAGTGTGTAAGCTTGTTGGTAAAATGCAGATAATCCTCAAAAGGTTCCCCGAACCTTTTGAGTCCCACAAACGCACCATGTTGAGGCGGTATCACTACTTGTACGAGCTACATAGTACCGAAGTAGAAGTAGATGCTCCGCCCATGGGATAGCTGTCGTAGAGTAAGGAGTTTATTACGAAATGATACGGCAACAGCGAAGCGCCGAGTGTGTGGCTCTGATCTTCCGATCTGAGACAGTCGAAAAGTAGAAGGGGATGGTATTGGTATCAATCAATGAGTAACAAAGTAACAGCATGATTCGTAATATTTGCTTGTAATTCGCGGAGGAACATCAATATGGATGGAATAACAAAAGATTCTATAAAAACGGCTAAATTAATGAAACAATTATGGCCCCAATTGACAGATAAAGAAGCTATTGATGAAGTAAAAAGATATACGAATGGCAAAAATACTGCAATCTTTACTGAAGTTGAAGGTGACACAATTGTAGGTCTAGCACTATGTTCACTCAGATTTGATTATGTTGAAGGTTGTAAATATAGTCCTGTTGGATTCTTAGAAGGGATTATTGTCGACGAGGAATATCGTTTAAAGGATATTGCTAAAAATCTCTGTACAAAATGTGAGGAATGGGCGAAAAATAAAGGATGTAAGGAATTTGCAAGTGACTGTACTTTAACGAATACGGATTCTATAAGATTTCATCTCAATATTGGATTTCAGGAGGCAAATAGAATTATTCATTTTAAGAAGAAATTATAATTTCAGAATGTGGTCAAAATTTATGTATCTTTAGAAAGTGTGAAGGATTGGACGAACAATTTTTTTTTAATGGGTGGAAATCCGCCGATAAAGAACCATACGATTGTTAATAAAATTGTGTCATCAAGGAAGATCGAAAGGATTGTCATTTTTACAGTTTATCGAGAAAATTGGGAACCGTATATGAAAAAGTATACGGAAGTTTTCCAAAGTCAATTTCCTAATCTAATCACTGATTACTTACTATTGGACACTGAGCAGATTAATTTTGATAGCTATCTAGATGCTGATCTAATTATTATCGGTGGTGGAAATACGGAAAAGTATTTAGCTACTTACGTCAATCAGCAGTTCAAAAATTATATCGATCGTATGCTGAATAAAGGGGCGAAAGTTATAGGATTTTCTGCAGGAGCCCTATTATTAGGAGAAAAAGTCTATGTTTCATCTAATGATCATTCAGATCATCAGATAAAGATAAAAAATGGGTTGGAACTCTTTAGTCAGTTTTTAATTAGTGTCCATTATGATTTATGGAATGATAAAGCTAATAAGGATAGAGCTGAGGAACTCGTTAATGTTCCCATAATCCCACTAAATGACTATTCCTGTCTTGTATTAGATAAACTTGGAAACATCATAGAGAAAATTGACTAGTTTTCATTATCTAAATCTTGTTTTAGGTAACTAAAGTGTAAACGAACATTTATATGAAAGGCATAGAGTAAACATGAGTCTCTTATTTGAAGAATTTAAAACCATTTGTTTCCATTTAAATCGAGTCGGAATTACACCGACACTGATGGGATCTTTGGGATTGGAGTTTAGAACGAAATAAAATTGGGGGCCGTCTGACATTGACATTCATGTGCCTGGTGACCCTAGAGGTTGGGAAGCACCTGATCATCTCAGAATTTATGATTGGGACAAGATAATGAAAGCGATGAAAGACTTAGGCTACGTTTTAATAGATATTCATGAGCATGAATTCCAAAAGGATCGAGTGAGTGTTGAATTTGGAAGTATCGATTCCTTACCTGATTTTGCAGGAGTTTCGGAATCGGATATAGAGCTTATTCACACTGAAGGCATCACTTTTCGTCTTCCAAGTCTGGAGCAGTATCTAAGTATTTACAAAGCTTCTTCTCAAGACTCCTATCGAAATGATCACAATAACAATAAGGATTTTAAGAAGATCGAGTGGCTGGAAAGACATTTGTAAATTATCATATGAAAAGTAGTAAGTTGTAAGACTGGCTGCTATGTTATTTTTATTATCATTTTTATTGGTTATATAATTTATACTATAATGGCGAGTACTAGAATTAGTAAAGAAAAGCAGGTGGAAAAATTGTAAAAGAGCCACAGGGACTTTTCTGGGGTGGATATCACGCATATTTTTCGGATTTAGATGGATATTATTGGGAAGTTTCTTGGGGAGCCAATTTTCAATTTGATGAAAATGGACTATTGAAATTTTAGTAATTAAGGGAGATAGCAAAAATGGCTTCAAGTAAAGAATATTTAGATTTCATTTTAGAACAATTGTCCGAGTTGGAAGAAATATCATATAGAGCAATGATGGGTGAGTATATAATTTATTATCGAGGGAAAATCATAGGTGGAATTTATGATGATAGATTTTTAGTGAAGCCTGTCAAATCTGCAATAGCGTATATGCCGAATGTAGAATACGAATTGCCGTATGAAGGTGCAAAGGAAATACTATTGGTAGATGATGTTGACAACAAAGAATATTTAACCGGCTTATTTAATTCAATGTATGATGAGTTACCTGCACCAAAACCAAAGAAAAAGAAATAATAAAATCTCAGTTTATCTAGGTAATACCATTTAACGATAACTTTATGCGATCGTTAAAAAGCATGTGAATATGTTCTCGGTGACTGCGCATGTCGAGTGTATGAGCTTGTTGGTAAAACGTAGCTAAACCTCTCGCTTTGACATTTCAAGGCGAGATGCTTCAAAGCTCCACTGGAGATTTGAACTCCCCAAACCTTTTGAGTTCTAGGCGAATTCCTGTTTGGATGGAGTGATACTTTGGTTTGGATCTGGGCTGTGATATAGAGGTCATGACCAGAAATAATGAAATAGAGGAGTAAAATTGATGGAGAAAAATAAGCTCAAAGCAATTATGTTTGCCTTTCTGGCAGCTGTTTTTTATGCCATAAATGTACCGATATCAAAGGTTCTTTTGCAGCATGTGGGCCCGACTACAATGGCAGCATTGTTGTATCTTGGTGCTGGGATTGGTATTGGGATGATGTCACTCTTTAATAAGAAGGACAGGGAGAAAGCTGAGAGCCTGACAAAAGCGGAACTTCCCTATATTGTCGGAATGATTGTTCTCGATATTGCTGCACCGATTTTTCTGATGCTTGGAATCAGCTATGGTTCCTCTGCCAATGCATCGCTTCTCGGGAATTTTGAAATTGTGGCGACGACAGTCATTGCCTTGATTCTCTTCAAAGAAGCTGTAACCAAAAGATTATGGGTAGCTATTGGGCTAATCACCCTGTCAAGCATCTTGCTGTCGTTTGAAGGAACAGACAGCTTTCATTTCTCTTATGGTTCTTTGCTGGTGATCATGGCTACCGTTTGCTGGGGACTTGAAAATAACTGCACTAGAGAACTATCATCAAAGAGCACCTATCAAATTGTGATGCTAAAAGGCCTATGCTCAGGTCTTGGCGCTCTGGTCATTTCCCTTATAAAAAAAGAGTCCTTTCCAGGATTTGGCTATATCGCCATTGCCTTGGCTTTAGGTTTTGTGGCTTACGGACTCAGCATTTTCATGTATGTGAGAGCCCAGAATGTTCTCGGAGCAGCTAAAACTAGTGCCTATTATGCTGTCAATCCCTTGATCGGGGCTCTCCTTGCTTTTGTATTTTTAAGTGAATCCTTATCCTGGATGTATGTGATCGCCTTGATCGTGATGGTCATTGGTTCTGCTTTAGTGGTAGTCGATACGTTTATTCGCCAACATGACCATGAACACCAGCATACATTCACGCATAGCCATGGCGGAAGTACCCACACGCATACGGTAAGGCATTCGCATGTCCACAAGCATTATCTAACAGAAGAGAAGCACAGACATCGTCATTCTATCGAGGAACTAGAGTGTCTAGCAGAGGAAAAAGATAGGTAAAAGCAAATAGAAGATAGGCTATTACGAGAGGCTGATATGAAATCAGAATGAGCTGCCTTTGTTCTGAAATTCGGTAGATGCGAAGAGTTTCTGAGAGCTATCGGTAAAACTTGTATGGACAGATTAAAAGTTGGAGTACCATCTTTGCCTCGTTTTTGAGAAAGGACAAAGAAAAAATGGAAGCACAAATTTTTTTGATGGGTGGAAATCCACCGATAAAGAACCATACGATTGTTAATAAAATTTTGTCATCAAGGAAGATCGAAAGAATTGTCATTTTTACAGTTTATCGAGAAAATTGGCAACCGTATATGAAAAAGTACACGGAAGTTTTCCAAAGTCAATTTCCTAATCTAAACACTGATTACTTACTCTTGGACACTGAGCAGATTAATTTTGATAGCTATCTAGATGCTGATGTCATCATCATCGGTGGTGGAAATACGGAAAAGTATCTAGCTACTTATGTCAATCAGGAGTTCAAAAATTATATCGTTCATATGCTGAATAAAGGGGCGAAAGTTATGGGATTTTCTGCAGGAGCCCTATTATTAGGAGAAAAAGTCTATGTTTCACCTAATGATCATTCAGATCATCAGATAAAGATAAAAAATGGATTAGGACTCTTTAGTCAGTTTTTAATTAGTGTCCATTATGATTCCTGGAATGATAAAGCTAATAAGGATAGAGCTGAAGAACTTGTTGATGTTCCCATAATTCCACTAAATGATCATTCATGTCTTGTATTGGATAAACTTGGAAATATCATAGAGAAAATTGACTAGTTTCCATTATCTAAATCTTGATCTAGGTGACTAAAGCGTAGACGAACTGGATAGGTTACTAGTGAAAACTGCAAAAAGTGTTGTGAAATGAATCGGAGAGTGCTTGATGAATTTTATTAGTAAGATAGCCATAAATAAAGGCTGGTCAGATGATAAAAAGTATTGTGTGACAGATCAAAATCAGCAAAAATATTTCTTGCGTGTTTCTGATAAGGAGAAGTTAGATTCTAAAAAATTTGAATTTGATATGATGGAGAAGGTGGCTTCTCTTGGAATTCCGATGTGTAAACCGATTAGCATAGAACTCTGTGATGACGAAGTGCATTCTTTACACGAATGGATAGACGGGAAAGATGCAAGAGAAACCATTTTAACTGTTTCAAAAGAACAACAATACATTTACGGAGTAGAAGCAGGAAGAATCCTCCAAAAAATTCATTCACTCCCTATTACAGAAGTTCGTGAAGATTGGGAGGTCTTTTATAATCGAAAAATTGATGACAAAATCTCCAAATACAAAGAATGTCCCGTTCAATATGAAAATGGTCAGACCTTTATTGAGTTTTTAAATGCAAATCGAGAATTGTTAAAAGATAGACCTCAGGTTTTCCAACATGGAGATTATCATATCGGGAATTTCATGATTGGTGAAGATGGAGAAATTTATGTCATTGACTTTGATCGATTTGATCTTGGAGATCCTTGGGAGGAATTCAATCGTATTGTATGGTCTGCTCAAGTCTCTCCCTCTTTTGCGTCTGGTATGATAGATGGATATTTTGATCATAAGGTTCCGGATTTATTTTGGAAGCTTCTCGCTATCTATATTCTAAATAACCTAGTTGGTGCTCTGCCATGGGCTGTACCATACGGAGCTGAAGAAATATCTGTAATGCAACATCAAGCTAAGGAAATTCTGGAATGGTATGATGATATGAAGCAAATCATTCCTAGTTGGTACTTGACTAAGAACACGGCTGAATAATAAAAGAGCTTAAATATCAATTTGAAGAAATGTCAGGATTTTTTGCTCAGAATCTAACGTATATAACTATCTTTAAAACAGATGATTTTTATCACTACGAGTTAAAGTCTTACAGTAAGGAGTTTAAATATGAAATTCCATGAATTTGGGGATAAGAATTTGCCTTCTATCTTGCTGATACATGGCGGTGGCAGTTCTTGGTGGAATTATCTTCGTCAAGCACGGATTTTGTCAGAAGACTACCGTGTTATTCTACCCACTTTGAATGGCCACGGTGAAGAATATCAACTCGATTATGTTTCTACTGAAGATTCTGCTTTGGAGGTCCTAGACTATGTCAAAGCAAACTGTGGTGGGAAGGTGTTTGCGATCGGTGGTGTTTCACTGGGTGGTCAAATTGCCATGGAACTTTTGTCCTTAGACAGCGAGATAGCTGAGAAGGCCATCATAGATGGAAGCCTCTGTATTCCTCAACCAAGGTTAGCTAAAATCAGCATCTTTCTAGTAGCTCTATTTGGTAAACTGATGTTCAGTAAATTCTCTTGTAAACTTCAATTAAGCATGATGAACAAACTCTATCCTAAACTGGCTTATCCAGAGGAGATAAAAGCATATTATTTGGAGGATCTGCCAAGGACGCCTATCAAAACATTAGTGACTATTTACAAAACCTATATGGGGCGTTACAAGATGAAGGATACGATTTCTGCTAGCAAGGCGCAGGTTCTGTATATCTATGGTGAAAAAGAATTGAACTGTGTGAAAGCATCAGCGAAATTATTTCAGCAGCTACATCCCAACACGATCTTGTATGAAGCAAAGGGTTATAATCATGGCTTTTTGTCGGCTTACCTGCCCCAAGAGTGGATTAAGTTGGTTGTCCCATTTTTGGAGAATAACGATTGATTATACTTTATTAATTTAGAAAGCAGAGTTCCATGGAAGTCAAAAAATATAGTCCCCTCAATTCCTTAAAAAAGATAGCAGATAATCTATGGGTTGTGGATGGGGAAGAAGTACTGATGGATTTCAAATTCTTCAAAGTGCCTTTTTCAACTAGAATGACAGTTATCCGTCTACAGAATGGTGGTCTTTGGGTGCATTCACCGACAAAGCCTAATGACAATTTGCTTTTTGAAATCAAGCAATTAGGTGAGGTAAAACACCTTATTGCACCCAATGTCTTACATTATAGTTATATAGATGAATGGCATCAACTATTTCCTGAAGCAAAAGTTTGGCTAGCTAGTGGTGTTCAAAAGCGTGCCAGAAAATCGGGAATGAGTTTGTATTATGGTCAGGAATTAAGCAAGGCCAATTGGAACGAGGAAATTTGTTTTACAACATTTGAGGGAAGTTTTTACGTGAAAGAGGTTGTTTTTTTCCATACTGAAAGTTCAACTCTAATTTTAACGGATCTTATTGAAAACATAGAAACAGAAAATTTATCGATTTTTGAAAAGCTACTGTTAAAAATAGGTGATAATCACTATCCAAATGGTAAAACACCAAGAGATTTAAGAATGACTTTTTTATTTGGTAAAAAACAAGCATTGAAGAGTTATCATAAAATAAAGAAATGGGAACCTAAGAATATTATTATTTCTCATGGACCGTGTATCATTGGACAAACAAAAGAGATGTTAAACCAAGCGTTCTTTTGGCTAGAGAAATAGGAATTTACTATAAAGAAATTAATAAAATATATCTAATATAATTGACTACAATTACTTGGAGTTGTTAAATTAAGATGTGGAATCTACTTAAATTGTTGATTCTAAGAGGTATCAGTTGACACGAGAGAAAGAATATAGATTAGCTATCGGTATCTCTTAATTAGATTTAGTGAAAGAAGAATCCATTTTTCACTTGAATCCCTTCTCTTTCGTATGGTAGAATGTATATACAAATTGTATGTACAAAGGAGAGGTAGAAATGGCAAACACGAAAGCAGTGAATTTTCGCGCAGATGCGATGTTTTACCAAAAAACAAAAGAGGTACTTGCAGATCAAAAAATTTCGGTGTCAGATGTCCTAAATGCAGCACTTCGAAAAATTGCCAACGGGACTGTGGATCCAAGAGAATTTGTTTCAAGTGATTTGCAGGACACGCAGTATCAAGTGGCCTTTGAGGATTTGAAGAAGGAGATTTTAGTTGGGCATCAGGAAATCGCTCAAGGGAAAGTCACTTCTGTAGCCGATGTGAGAAAGGAATTTGGTCTTGACTAAGTTGAAACGCTATCAGGTCTTTCTTGCAGATCAGGCTAAGCAGGACTTGCGTGGCATTCACGACTATATTCTTGTGAATTTTTATAGCCAGCAAGCTGCAGATGGCAAAGTTGATTTGCTATTAAGTGCTCTTGAGACCCTAGAACTGTTTCCAGAAGCCTGTCCTCTGGTATCAAGCCGGGGCTATGGTGAGATGACGAATGATGGGAAACCCTATCGTTATATGCCAATAGAGAACTATCTCGCATTTTATTATATTGAGAAGCATACAGTGTATGTTTCTCGTATACTCAGTGCAAAGCAGGATTGGGTCAAGATTTTTTATAAGTAGGATGAGGACCCCCATGTTAAAATCGAATAAGCTAATTATTTTTTTAATTTCTCTACCTTTTCTGATGGTCATTGTTTTCTATTCTCTTAGTGAGCATCCTGGATACAGTGATGATGGGAATTTCGTCAGAAATCATGAGGCTGCTATTAAGAGTGAGATCATCGCACACTTAGCCCAGGAAAAGCAGGACATAGGATCTGTAACCTTATTACCAAATACTGCTAGGGGCGAGTATGATAATGGTGGTGATGTGAGTGGACATTACCATATCTATTTTACAGCCTACGTCAATCATAATCGCGAGCGAACGATAAACGTAGAACTATTCTTCCCCGATGCCAGCATTCCCCCATTTACCTTGTTTCCTCCCAACCCTTATAAAGACAAGGGAAAAAAGATGTCCAATTGGTTGATGGGGAATATTGAAGTATCGGAAGAAACCTCTAGATAGTATATAAAAGAAATCACAACGATAGCTTCAGACGTCTATCGTTTTTTAATGCTTTTAAAGTTGAGAAAATAGTTTTAGGAAATGATGTCAAATATAGTTGACATCCGGCAACTAGTATTGTAAAATAAATGTATCAAATATATTTGACACATTTACATTTAGGAGGTGCCAAGTGAACCGTGTGAAAGAATACAGAGTCAATCTTGGACTTTCTCAATTGGCTTTGGCAAAAAGTATTGGAGTTTCCAGGCAAACGATTAATATGATTGAGAATGGGAAGTATAACCCTTCCCTAGATCTCTGTATCAATCTAGCAAAAGAGCTTGGGACGGATTTGAATTCTTTATTTTGGAGGATCGATGATGATGAATAAAAACTGGCAATTGAAATGTGTGAAAGCTTTCTACGATATTACAGGTGAGCTTGACGAATACAAGGAAAAAGAATTGAGTACTTTTGGGAACAACATGTACATGCTCTTTATGTCGGGAATTATCCTTGGATTCCTGCTCAGTTTCATGTTTAATACGGATTATGTCAGTGTGATCACGTTTTTAGTATTTTGCTACTCCCTGTACCAACAAGAGCAAGTGATTCATCGTTTGGAACTCGACATCTATGAGGTTTCAGAAGATGAAGTAGGAGAGGCAAAGAAAAAGATGCTAAAAAGAACTTTCCTTCAAACCTTGATTGTGATGGGACTAGCTATTTTTGTTGCGATTGGTCTTTGGAGAACAGGATTGCTACAAGAAAATAAGATAAGCTTTGAAATGTATTTCACTTTTATTTTCCCTCTTGTCATTGGGCTGATTACCATGATTAGTTTCTTGAGTAATTTCATTGCAAATAGAAGAAAAATCAAAGTGATCCGGGATTAGATCCATCAGAAATAAGACCGGTTATTTTTCTGATAAGATAGAGCTAAATGGAAATAGAAACCATTTATGATGAAAGAAAAAGTAAGAATGAATAGAATAGTAGACGAACAGATCACTCTTATTCCTTATTATAGGAATGATGCCATCTCCCTTCTTTGGTATCAGGATAGTGAGGTTTGCAAACAAGTGGATAATACTGATCAGATTTACGATGTAACAAAACTTCATAAAATGTATGATTACCTAACTTCACATGGTTCGTGCTATTATATCCAATATGAGGGAGTGTTGGTTGGAGATGTGACACTTCAAGATAACTCGGAACTTTCAATAGTGGTCAGCAAAGAGTATCAGAATTTACAGATCGGAAGACGATGTATTTCTGAAATGATACAGTTGGCCAGAGAGAAAAAAATGGTTAAGGTAACCGCTCAAATTTATCCTTTTAATACTCAAAGTCAAAGAATGTTTTTGGCTTTGGGATTTCAGAAAGTAGATGAAGAGTGGTATGAATATAAGTTGATTTAGGAAAGTTGTGTATCATATTATGTATTAAAATAATAGTCCGTATTTTATATACTAAAGAATATTAAAGTAAAAACAAACTCATTATAAAATCTAATTGAAATAGGAGAATAAATTGCCTATCTTCTATGTCTGTAACCGTTTTTTCTGCTATAATATCACTAGATAGAAATGTGGGAGTTTCAATCATGGTTACAAAACGGTTTTTGAAAAATGTTATTGTTACGCTGGTCTCGGTTTTTATGTCCTTGGCCGTTGTTCAAGGGGCTCAAGCTCAGCAAACGGGCCTCGATTACCAGAGCCTTCATCTACTGCCTTTTAATGGCAGTAAGCAGCTTGTACTGGGGGATTTTGATCATTTAGGTCGTGCGACCTCAGCCCATATTCAGCTTCAGGACAAGGATGAGCCAAAGAAAAAAAGAGAACCACGTCTCAACTATAATCCGGTTGGCTGGCACAATTATAAGATTGCTTATGGAAACAAAGGGAAGAAGGCCTGGCTGTTCCATAGAGGGCATCTGATTGGTTATCAATTTAGTGGACTGACCGATGAAGGGAAAAATCTGGTTCCTCTAACTGCCTGGACCAATACGGGGAATTATAAAGGGACAGCGGATAGTAATGTGGAGGGCATGCTCTACTACGAGAAACGACTCGATAGCTGGCTGGCCACCCACCCCAATTATTGGCTGGATTATAAGGTGACGCCTGTCTATACGGGGGATGAATTGATTCCTCGGCAGGTGACCTTGCAATATGTAGGAATTGATCGAGATGGCAACCTTCTACCAATCAATTTAAGTAGTCCCAAAGAGTCAGTAGATGCTTATGGGATTACCACCGTTACCTTGGATAACTACTCTAAGAATGCGACCATTGACTATCTGAAGGGGACTGCCAAGCCATCTTTAGTGCCGACAGAACCAAGTAGTCAACCTCAACCTGCTAGCCCTTCTGTAGAGACGCAACCAAGTCAAGCCCCTCAACCGAGTCAAGCAGTAGAGCCAGCTCAGCCAGTCCAACCTGTCGAACCTGTAGCACCAACTCGTCAACTGGCTCCAGTAGTTTATGTAGCCAGAAATGGGAGTGCGGATGTTTATTGGTACTCTTTGGACAGTATGCCTCGCAATACTAATTTTTCTAAGGTGGTTCAGATGTCAGAAGAGCAAGCGCTAAGTCTTGGAAAGCGGCATACAAGTAAGGAATGAAGATCAGTTATTTTGATAATGAGAAAGCCCATTTGCTGGGCTTTTTGTGTAGGGTAAGTACTAAATAGGAGAACTAAAATGATTTAAAATATGCTATAATAATAGGACGGAGGTAGAATATGACCTTAGATGTAGATAAAGAAAAAATGATGATTATGGGTGTGATTTTTGACAACAAAAAGGTTTTTAAGAGTGTCTGGTTTGCTCTGAGCACCAATATGATTGAAGGATGGCATCCCACGGTAGAAGACGTGGAGCGACTGAGAGAAGAGGCCATTCTGGAGAGCTTAAACTAGAATGATCTATTTTTGAACCATAAATGTAGGTTTAATTTTCTGAGTGTATGAATAATTGCGTTAGTAAATTTTAAACAATACGAATAACACTTGAATTATCTAGTAAAAACTGTACAATATAATTAATAGGACCGCCCACCTCTCTTTGATGTGACAAGGCGGACATTTTGTATAAAAATATTGAAATAACTATTTAAGAATAATTCAATAAAGATCTTATAGCCCAAATACTGGGCTTTTTGTGTGCAATACAATCTTATAAAGTTAGTAGTCTAAAATTATCTCTCTCAACATATTGCAAACGTTTTTATAAAGTAGTATACTAGAAATAGTTTATGGAATCGTTTGCATAAAACGGTAAATGATGAAAAGAGAGTATAGTAGGAGACGAGACAGATGGAATTAACAGCTATTTATCATCGGCCTGAATCGGAGTATGCCTATCTTTATAAAGATGGCCAGCTCCACATTCGCATCCGGACCAAGAAAGAAGATATCAAACGGATTGTCTTACACTATGGGGATCCCTTTATTTTTATAGAAGATCTTTATGAGGCAACTAAGGAAATGGACAAGGTGACGACAGACGACCTCTTTGATTATTGGCAAGTGTCGGTATCTGTCCGCCATGCACGGATCCAGTACCTCTTTGAATTAGAGGACACAGCGGGAGAGAAGATCTTGTACGGAGATCGAGGTGTGGCAGCCTACACCAAGAAGAACCTGGACTTTGTCATGAACGGCTTTAAGCTTCCTTTTATCCATGAGATTGATGGGTGTGCTGTTCCGGATTGGGTGGCGCAGACGGTTTGGTATCAGATTTTTCCTGAGCGCTTTGCAAATGGGAATCCAGCTATTTCGCCAAAAGGTGTTCGTCCTTGGGATGCCTCTATTGCTCCTCAAGTATTGGATTTCTTTGGTGGAGATTTACAAGGGATCATCGATCATCTAGATTACTTGCAGGAGTTAGGGATTACAGGGCTCTACCTTTGCCCGATTTTTGAATCTCCGAGTAACCACAAGTACGATACCATTGACTATTTTGAAATTGATCGACATTTTGGAGATAAGGAGACCTTCCGCCAGTTAGTGAAAGAGGCCCATGTGCGTGGGATGAAGATTATGCTGGATGCCGTCTTTAACCATATTGGTTATGATTCACCCCAATGGCAGGATGTGGTCAAATACGGGGAAGATTCGATTTACAAGGACTGGTTCCATATTAAAGAGTTCCCTGTCTCCTCAGAAAATCTGTGGAATAGTCGCGACTTATCTTACCATACTTTTGCCTTTGCGGGCTTTATGCCTAAGCTCAATACGGCTAATCCTGAGGTGAAGGCCTATCTCTTGAAGGTGGCGACTTACTGGATTGAAGAGTTTGATATCGATGCTTGGCGACTGGATGTGGCCAATGAGATCGACCATCAATTCTGGCGGGATTTCCGTAAGGCGGTCTTGGCCAAGAAGCCGGATCTCTATATCCTCGGGGAAATCTGGCATTCGTCCCAACCTTGGCTCAAGGGCGATGAGTTCCATGCGGTGATGAACTATCCCCTCTCTGAAAGTATCAAGGATTATTTCCTGCGGGGGCATAAGGAGACCCAACGCTTCATTTGGGAGATCAATAGCCAGTCTATGTACTACAGGCAGCAGATTTCTGAGGTTATGTTTAACCTCTTGGACTCGCATGATACAGAGCGCATCTTGACGACGGCAAAAGGAGATCTCCAGTCTGTCAAGTCTGCTCTCGCCTTCCTTTATCTGCAACGGGGTACGCCATGTATTTATTATGGAACGGAGCTAGCCCTCATCGGTGGTCCAGACCCTGATTGCCGCCGTGTCATGCCATGGGAGCGCGTGGCAGCTGATAATGACATGCTGAACTTTATGAAGGAATTGATCCAGCTCCGAAAAGAAGTAGCAGGCATGATTCAGTATGGTAAAGTGAGTCTGGAAGAAGTAGAACTAGATGTAGTAGCAGTAGAGTGGCAGCATGAAGGTAACATGCTCAAAGCCTACTTTAACCAGTCGAAGAAAGATGTTGTCTTAGAAAGAGGACAGGCAGATCTGATGAGTCTTGGAAGCATTTCTGATGATCGCTTGATCATTCAGCCAAATGGCTTTGTTATTTATAGGGAAAATTAGTAAGAAAGAAGACTGGAATTTAGGTATTTCAGTCTTCTTTTATAAATGGTTTCTTTATTCGTAACCATATATTATAATAGGAGATGAGAAAGGGGGAGACGGTGATGAAGATGTTAGCAATCAATCCTATTTCGCTTAAAAAAAGAATGATAGAATTTCTATTCGATTATCTTTTCATTCTAGCTTATTTAGTTCTTCTGTTTATAGGTTCGATGCTTATTTACATCATTTTTTTTAATGGTGTCCCAGAGTTTACAGAAATTCAGTCGCAGTGGCTTGTATTTTTAACCTCTATTTTGCCAATCACGCTTCTTTTCACATTCTTGGATTATAAAAATGATGGCAGTTTTGGGAAGGTAAAAGCGGGACTTGAACTGGTCTACCAGAAAAAAACAGTGCAGGCAAGCTTAATCAGAAACACCATTAAATTTTTACCTTGGCAAATCGGTCATATGGGCACGATTCATGGTTTCTATAGTGAGTTTGATGTGTTATCCATTAGCCTCTCTATTTCGGCGACTCTCCTCGCAGTTTTGCTACTGGCAATGACAATGTTTAGAAATGATAAGAGGCATCTAGGAGACCTGCTAGCCCATACGCAAGTGCAACTAAAAGGTGACTAGGATGAAATGTTAGGCTGTCGATAAGAAAAAATGGAAACATAGCTAGGAAATAGGGCTATGAATGAGACTCTAGAATTCACAAATCTTTGTATGGTAAGAGACGGCGATAGAGTTCTTGTTATGGATCGTGAGAAAGAGTCTAGGCAAGGAATGACATTGCCTGGTGGTCCTGTCACAAATGTTGAGTCTTTTATGGAACCAACTCATTTTTTAACATCATTAAGAATGAGTTGCTATATTTAAACAGGGATTAATAAAACCGTTATTGAAGGATTCTATAGGAATTGTTTTGAGTGACTGGAGAAGTTAATTCTCCTAGTGTTGAGTGACAATATTGTTTTATTAAGCACAAAATAACAAATTAGACTAAAAACAAGTAAAGGTATACATTATGAAAAAATTTTTTATATTTATTTTTGCGATGTTTGGATTGATGGTGGGATTTGTAGCTATTGTGTTAAGTGGTTATTATAGAGATTATGAAAAATTTCATAATAGATCAAGCTTTCCAGAACCGAAAGAAAATTTACTAGTACCAGTAAGTACAAGGGCATATGCAAAAGCTAAATCTTGGTCAGAGAAATCTCCTTTATCGAAGCAACAAATTAAAAATTATCTTACTAAGTATGGCAGGTATTCAGAGTATACTTCCCAGTCCGCTGTCAATAAGCTTAATATAGACTGGAAAGAGCAGGCTGTTTTAAGAGCAAAATCATATCAAAAGTTTCATTATTCAAAAGAAAAGTTAGTTGGGCAACTTGTAGATGTTGATCTATTTACTCCAGAAGAGGCTGACTATGCTATAGAAAAAGTTCATTTCGATTGGAAAGAGGAAGCTGTGAAAGAAGCGGAATCTTCTGCAAACGGTGGCAATATTTCGAAAGAAAGGTTATTAGAAATACTTGTTGAAAATAGAAAATTTACTCAAGAGGAAGCGGAGTACGCAATAGAACATGCTCAAGTAGATTGGTTAAATTAAACAATAATTTTACTATTGATTTGAAGAACTTAAAAGAGGCTGATGAATCTAAAATAGCTACGATAGAAAGTAATGAAAAGTGGCATAATGAAAATAAGGACACAATTTCTATTTATGATCGCTATTTGAACAGTGATGATTACAAAACAAGTCCAATGAAAAATATTCAAGATCAACTGAAAACATTTTTGATGGACCATCACTACTATGAGGTCGCTATTCCGCTGATTAGACAATTTAGTAAGAGTTACGATCATTATTATAAAAAACTAACTGAGGCAAGTGACTATTATTTAAAGCAAAAGGGTGATGCTCCACAGTAAATCGGAAATTAATATCCTTCATAAGATTTTACGATTAAGAGATAGAGTGAGGGATGACTTGCCCTTGCTCTATTTTTCGGTTCCTTTAGTTGTAGTTTTCACTACATAAGTGTATAATGTGCTCTTAGATAAACAAAATAGGAGAATGAGGAGTTTTAAATGGAATTAAAAGATTTTACAGAACAAGAACAAGAACAAATCAAGCAAGGATTGAGCACAGCTGAGATTTCTGATAAAGAAGCAGGTAAGAAGTTGCTGGCTCTTGTACCGCAAGAATGGATCAAACGCATTCCTTTCTTTGTCAGAGGGCATGCGACGACCAAGACAGTTGAGCGTGTAGCCAAGCAACACCCTGAACTTTATGCCGTGGCCAAACGCCAAGGAGACCTTCCTGAAAAAGAAGAGGAAGAGCTCCGCAAAATTATGACAGGCATTTTTGAAGAAAAGATGAACAAACACAAGATTAAATAATCCTTTATAATACTTTGTTATTTTTTATCTCACATAGAATGAGTGATTGCAGTTGAAATGCAGTCACTTTTTTATTTACTAGCCATAGAGACTTTTACACTAGTAAATAAAAATGAACAATATTTCATGATATAATACTAATGAAAGCAGTTCCAGAGGGATGAAAGATTCCATTGGAGAAAAACAAGTAAAGGTATTCATGATGAAAAAATTTTTGATAGTTATTTTTACAATTTTTGGATTGTTTGTAGGATGGATAGCTTTTATGGTATATAGTTATGAAAGAAGTTATAATGAATGGAAAAGTTCCTATACGGGAAAAATAGTAACTAATTCTGAAAAAAATTACTCTACCTCAAGTGATGGAAATAAGGATGATTTCGAATCATCAAAACAAGAATACGCTTCTTCAAGTGATAGAAAAAATAAGGATGATTTAGAATCATTAATGAATATGTTTATGAAAGGACTATTTCCTCCAACTTTACTATATCCAGAATATACAAGGGCATATGAAAAAGCTAAATCTTGGTCAAAAAAGCATTTATCGCAGCAGCAAATTAAAATTTATCTTACTGAGTATGATAGGTATTCAGAGGATGCTACTCAGTACGCTTTAAATAAGCTTAATGTAAACTGGAAAGAGCAAGCACTTTTAAAAGCAAAATCAAATCAAGAGTTTCATTATTCGAAAGAAAAATTAGTTGAACAACTTATAAATATTGACAAATTTACTCAAGAAGAGGCTGACTATGCCATAGAACAAGGTCATTTCGATTGGAAAGAGGAAGCTGTGAAAAAAGCGGAATCTTCTGCAAACGGTGGCAACATTTCGAAAGAAAGGTTATTAGAAATACTTGTTGAATATAGAAAATTTACTCAGGAAGAAGCTGAGTACGCAATAGAACATGCAAAAATAGATTGGTCTGATTAAACGATAATTTTAATTTTGATTTTTGTAACATATTAAAGAGCTGGACAGTCTGCCAGCTCTTTTTGCTACTTATAAACTTTCCTCATTTCGTGAAAAATAGTTGGAGCTAAGTCCGTTTTAAACTATAATATAGGATAAGGAGATTCGATAGGAAAAAGAAATGTATCATGTTACAAAACATCTTAGTATAGAGAAAAGGAATCAATCTATGAAACCATCTAAAAAAATCATGCTCCTTACTAGCTGTGCTTTGGCGATCTTTGCTTTAGCGGCTTGTGGGACCAACCAAAAGCAATCCAAGGAAAAGAAGGAAAGCTCTACTGTTCAGCAGTCCCATTCAGACAAGGAGCACTACAAGGGAACATACAGCAACCTCAATAGCAAGGCTAGTGTCGAAGAAGTGCGGGCTCTCTTTTCTGCTTATTTGGATAAGGAAAGTGTAGACAAGTTTCTTGGTCTAGTAACGGACTATGATAGCATTGTTGGCTCTGTTGGCTTGACGGGTGACTTCAGCAAGTTTAAGAAAACAGACTACAATGTCGAGAAGATCAGTGACTTGTGGACCAAGCAGAAGGGCGATTTCGTCGGAACCAACTGCCGGATCAATAGTTATACCTTGCTGAAGAATCGCATCGGGATTCCTAAGATGAAAGCGGATAGTGAACTCTTGTTCGTGGACAATGATGCCATTGACAAAGGGAAGATCTTCGATGAGGCAGACAAGGAAGCTTTTAACATTCTGTATTCACGGGTTCCGACAGAGGCGACAACGGATGTCAAAGTCCATGCCAAGAAGATGGAAGAGTATTTTTCTCACTTCAAGTTCAATGATAATGCCCGCATGCTTTCCGTTATCGTTCATGATAACCTAGACGGAAATACCCTTTTTGTAGGGCACGTCGGTGTCTTGGTCCCTGCCAAGGACGGCTATCTCTTTGTTGAAAAGCTAACCTTTGAAGAGCCCTACCAAGCCATCAAGTTTGCGACCAAGGAAGATGTCTACAAATACTTGGAAACCAAATACCAAGATTACACCGGTGAAGGTCTAGCTAAGCCCTTTATCATGGACAATGAAAAATGGGTTGAAATGAAATAGAGGATGAAGGGGAGCGTGTTAGAGTTTAGAAAGATGATGATGTATACTCCATTTATATATGTGCTAGTTTTCTTACTCATTTTCAATTTTTTCCTTATCCTGAGAAGAAGGGCAACCGCGAGACGTAGTGGCGGTCCCTTCTTTGCGCCCTTCCATATTAACCATGGCATCTTCTACATTCATGTGTCTCTGTGTTTCAGTCGGCGAATGATCCCACTGAAAGAAATCAAGCAAATCACGTACGCAATTTTTCGTGGTCGCGCCGGTGGTGGGAGTCGCTATGCTTTCTATATCGAACTCAGAAATGGAAAGACCATTCCCTTCTTTTTTGGTAAAAGTAAACAGAATGAACTGTTGGTTGAAAAACTCAAGCAAAATGCTGGTAAGTATGGGTTTAAAGTACATTTTCAACGCTAGAATACAATCACCTGAAGGAAACAAAACTAGGATTTGATTCTCTGTAAAAACGAAAGTGAGCAATTCTATGAACGATTCTATGAAAGAATATATCCACTTAAAAAAGCAGTTCCAAGCGCAAGATAAGGATTCATCCAGCGTGCTGGCTCTCTATGAATTTGCGGATCGGATGACCGTACTGGAAACTCCAGAAGCTAAGCAGGTCTTGGTGGATGTCTACCAAGAGTTGGGATTATATGCCAGTGCCTATGCTCTCTTTTCAGAGTTAGTAGACAAGTCTGATCGCAAGCAAGTTAAGAAACTTTTCACCTTAGAAAAGATGAGTCTAAGTCATGGAGATCGCTTTGCTCTCCCTCGTCCCTTGACCGAAAAAGAAAAAGAGGCTCATAAGGAGAAAGTCAGTGAATTGCCAACCTTCCGCTATTATCCGGATCCACTAGCGACGGGTTCCTTTAAGGAAGGGGAGCCTAAGACCTGCCCTTCGTGTGGGGAAGACCACACCATCTATTATGCGTTGAGACCCTATTGTGTGAAGGAGCTAAGTCATCTCTGTCCGACTTGTATTGCTACTGGTCGTGCTGCCCAGAAGTTTGAAGCAGAGTTTATCCAAGATGCCGATTGGCAAGGGGTCATGGATAAGGAAAAAGACCAGGTCCTATTATGTCAAACTCCTGGCTATAGTAGTTGGCAGGGCGAATATTGGCTCTCTTGTTGCCAAGACTACTGTGCCTATCTGGGGACAGTTGGCACTCGTGAACTGGAAGAAATGGGCATAGGAGAGCAAGTTTTGGAAGAATATGAGGCACGTGATGAATTTCAGGATGTAGCTGAATACTTAGTCAAGGATGGTTCCATGTGCGGCTATCTCTTTCGATGTCTCCATTGTGAACAATACCATCTTTGGGTTGATGCGGATTAGTGGGAAGCTCCAAATCTAATAGAGTCATGAACTAGATGAAAGAATAGAAAAGGAATCACGAATGAGTAGAAAGCAAGCCCTATCTATGTATTTGTTAGGAACCTTTGGTCAAGTATTAGGAGTCAGCCTTTTGGTTTGCTTTTTAAGAGTAGGAGGAGTGAAGGTTGATTTTACATCACCAATTGGGATCATCACTATTATTGTAGGTGGTTTGTCATCAGCTTTGTGGGGCAGTCTTGCAAGCATTAGTTACCATCAATCTAGTTTTAAACAAGTTCTCAAAGATTTTTTTCAAGTCAAAGACAGTTTAGCTAATTATTGTTTGGTGCTTGTTTTCTTGCTGCTCGACTTTTTCCCATCTATCTTAGGTGGTAAGATTATCACTCAATCGTTGGTCTTGCCAGTGGTGCTCTCTTTCAAGGCCCTTCTTTTTGGTGGGATTGAAGAAATTGGCTGGCGTTATTTCTTTCAACCAACTTTGGAGGAAAGAATACCTTATCTTTCAGCTACTTTGATCACCTTTTTAGCCTGGTCTAGCTGGCATTTGTTATACTTCTACATTGATGGTTCTTTAGCTGTCATTCAGTTGTTTCCGTTTCTAGTTGGACTGCTAACTAACTGTTTTATCTTATCGGCCTTGTATCATAAAACGCAAAATTTATGGATCTGTGTTATGACCCATGCGTTGATCAATGCTTTATCCCAACTGTCATCAACTGAGAGCGTATGGCTATCACTTGTGATTAAGGTGTTGATAATCCTTCTTGCCATAAAAATTGCTAGTAGCAGTATGGAGAAAGCTAAATCCTAAGCTGGCTTGATTTCCATTGCTTCATATAGTTATAAATCAAAAGAGCAGTTATTTTGAACTGCTCTTTTGATATGGCTTTAAGGTTTTAGTAAAAATCTAATGAACTCGTCATCTTTTCCTTTGCCCTAAATACTTTTAGTGTGAATTCAAGCTCAACAAGTAGAGTAGGAGCTATTTGGTCGCTATTTGACTCTTATTTTTTTCACTTTTCGTTACAATATATAAAACCCATTTGTAATTTTGCCTTTCTTCAATCTTTGAAAAGCCAATACTTGTTAATAACTGACTCAATTCAGAACTTGTTCCATAATCTGTCATATGATACTTAATTTTTTCTTTTTCGGAAGCAATAATCAGAGTAGAATGATTGGACATGACTCGATAGATTTCCTGAAAGCTTTGTTTTAATTCTTTCCAGAAAATATGGGTCTGAATGGCAAAGACAAGATCAAAATAATGATTTTGGTAGGGAAGGTTTTCAACATTTCCAACCATCAGCTGGACACTATCGTTTTCTATTGACTTTAAAAGCATCCGTTTAGCAGTTTGATAAGACTCCTTGGAAATATCAATGCCATGAATGTCAAGATTTTTATCTAAAGCAAGTAGGTTTTTGATAGTGCTACCACCGCCATAACCGATTTCTAAAATCCGACTATTATCTGAAATGGTAGTCTGTTTGATTGCCCAAAGACTGAATTTCTTAAAATAGGACGACCAGATGTTGGTAATCACTCGGCCAACAAAACCACTCGGATTTCTAGATTGCTTTATAAGATATTGAATGAGCATGTTCCTCCCCTTTTCTCTATAATAAAGTTTGAAATATCATTAATTAAATTTCAAACTTTATTATAGAGAAAAGTAGTCAGAATAGCAAGAAAAAATGAAATATACAGGTATATATTTTAAACTTATGCTACAATTGGTAGTAACTGAGGTGTTCATATGAATCAATATCAAAAGACGACTGAGAAAAAGAAGCAAGCGATTATTCAAGCAGCTTTGCATCTGTTCAAAGAAAAAGGTTTTAAGGAAACGAGTATAAAATCTATTGCAGAGGTAGCGAAAGTATCACCTGTTTCTATCTACAATTATTTTGGGAGCAAAGATAATTTGGTGGCTCTCTGTGCTAATGACTTGTTTGAAGAAATAACCCAGCAAGCCGAGGATATTTTAAAAAGTAATCTAGCTTTTAATACAAAATTAGACCAGGCTTTAGACCTATGTCAGGAGAAAATGAGTCAGCAAATCTCGGACTATTTTCAAGATAAAATGGTGAGAGATCCCGCTTTCTCAAGTCTCCTAACGAAAGCGATAACCGCAAAAAAACGGGACATTTATCGCACTTATATTAATCTAGGGAAAGAAGAGGGGCTGATTTCTAGAGACTTGTCAACAGAGCTTATTTTAAATGTCATGGATGCTCTCAATAGTGTAGGAAATCAGTTAGCCCATAGTGATAATTTAGAAACAGACGTTAAGCAAATCCATCAGATCGTTTTGTACGGTATTTTAGGAAAAAAGAAATCATGATTTTCCTTATTCTATGATTGTTCACAGCTAGCAGCATCCCATCCCAATTAGTTGTATATTCACATGTAAGAGTGTAAAATCTACTATATAAAGATAAAGAGGAGTAGGTTATGGACTTAAAAGATTTTACAGAAAATGAACAGGAGGAAATCGAGAAAGGTTTGAGCAAATTTATTTCAAAACAATCAGTCGCTATCTGGTATGCACTGACTTCCCTCCTTGCTACCTTTCTAGTAGGGCAAGTTATCCTTTGGTGTTTCCCAGATGGAAGTAGTATGGGGGCCTCACTCCTGTTTATCCTAATGAACTTGATTCCCATGATAACGGCTCTTTGCTTTTCCATCGTCTTAGATGAAACTAAATCCCTGGGAGAATTTTTCAAAAAGGTCTTTCTTCAAAAAGAAAGTAACCTGGCCTGGATCCTAGCTTTCTTCATTCCCATCATTTATTATGGGATTTCCATCCTGCTCATGAATGTTCGCTTTACTGGGAACTCCCTCTTGGCCTTCTTCTTCTATTTCCCTTGGACCTTTTTATATGGAGGTCTAGAAGAAGTAGGTTGGCGTTGGTTTTTACAAGAGCATCTTTTCTTTAGCAAGCACTTTATATCTAAAATGATGGTTCTTTCCCTTGTCTGGTTTCTCTGGCATATTCCCATCTATCAACTCCCTTGGATTACAGCAGGTTCGTCTAACTATCTCATCTTTTACTTGATGATTTTAGGGAATACCTTCCTATTTGGAGCGCTCAAGGAGTACTCGAAAGGTGCTGTTCCTTGTATCCTCGCTCACATGCTGATCGATAGTCTGGCTGTCCTTATGCTGGTTCAGAGTTCTCTTCCTCAGATTATCCTTCTAGTTATTTTCGAAATCCTGCTAGCCTCTTGGCTAGTGGCTATACGAAAATCAGAAAATAGAGTTTAACCTCTTTCTGTGAGAGTTTGTCTTATTTTCCCTTTAGGACTTCAATGTAGAGTCCATAAAATGGTATAATCAGTTTAACGAAGAAACTAGAGGTAGGACCATAGTTTTAACACAGTCTGATATTTATTTACTAGGTAAGGGGGGAAAGACCATGCAAAAAACCTTTCAGTTATTGCGAAGAGGAGATATAGAGGGAATCCGTCAGATATTGGATAAAAAGCCTGAAGAAGTCAATGCTATTTCGGGTGACAAACCTAAAAGAGATCAGGGACAGTCGCTCCTTCAAGTCGCTATTAAATCGGGACATTTAGATATTGCGGACTTACTCATTGATAGAGGGGCAGATCTTAACTTTATTGAAGAACCGACAGAGCTGAATCCATTTTGTCAACCGGTCATCCAAACTGCCGGTGGAAGAGCTGTATTTGACTGCAGGCGCATGATCAAACGTTGGAATGGTCAATATGAGATGTATTCGTCTAAGGAAAAGGCTGACCAATCCTTCAAGGTTTTTAAAAAAATGTTAGAACTTGGAGCAGATATCTCTCAGAAGGATAGTCATGGGGGAACTTTATTGCAAACTATTTTAATAGAAACCAAGGAAGTTCTGCCATCTTATTATTGGAAAACAAAAGAAACGAGCGATAATGTCCTCATTACGGATGAATTACGTCATGACTTAAATCGTATTTATGATCTCTTGATTCGTTACGGTGTGACATCGGAAGAGATTTCTGCCTATCATAAGATTCCTCTCAAAGAACTTTACCAGGACAGTCCGACCATGGAGTTCTTAAATCGGTTAGATTAGAGCAGATCTTGATAAGCATTTGAAATACTAGGAAGAGCCTCAGGGCTCTTTTAATTTGATCTGATAGAGTTAGAAGCAGAAGGAAAATTTTGACTGTAATTTATTAAAAAAATGGATACAAATCCTAGATGAAATAGAGTATACTAGTTTATGAAAGAACAAGATGTTTAAGTACCTTATTTAGGAGGACAGTTTATGTTACCAGAAACCTATATCATGGCGATTGACCAGGGAACCACTAGTTCGCGGGCCATCATTTTTAACAAAAAAGGCGAGCAAGTTAGCTCTAGCCAAAAGGAATTCACTCAGATTTTTCCGCAGGCTGGTTGGGTGGAGCACAATGCCAATGAGATTTGGAACTCTGTTCAGTCGGTGATCGCTGAAGTCTTTATTGAAAGTGGCATCAAGCCCAATCAAATCGAGGCAATCGGTATTACCAATCAACGGGAAACGACAGTTGTTTGGGATAAGAATACGGGTCTTCCGATTTACAATGCTATTGTCTGGCAATCACGGCAAACTGCTCCACTGGCTGAAGAGCTCAAAAACCAAGGCTATGTAGAAACCTTCCACCAAAAGACAGGTTTGGTCATCGATGCTTACTTTTCAGCAACTAAAGTTCGTTGGATTTTGGATCATGTTAAAGGAGCACAAGAGCGTGCTGAAAAAGGAGAATTACTCTTTGGGACCATTGATACTTGGTTGGTCTGGAAGCTGACGGATGGAGCAGCCCATGTGACAGACTATTCCAATGCTGCCCGTACCATGCTCTACAATATCAAGGATCTGAAATGGGACGATGAAATCTTAGAAATCCTCAACATTCCTAAAGCCATGCTTCCTGAGGTGCGCTCAAACTCTGAGATTTATGGCAAGACAGCGCCTTTCCATTTCTACGGTGGACAAGTGCCGATTGCGGGGATGGCAGGAGACCAGCAAGCCGCGCTCTTTGGCCAATTGGCTTTTGAACCTGGTATGGTTAAAAATACCTATGGAACTGGTTCTTTCATCATTATGAATACGGGTGAAGAGATGCAGTTGTCAGAAAATAATTTGCTTACGACGATTGGTTATGGGATCAATGGCAAGGTTTACTATGCACTAGAAGGTTCTATCTTTATCGCTGGGAGTGCTATTCAATGGCTTCGTGATGGTCTGCGTATGATCGACAGTTCTCCTGAATCGGAAGCCTATGCTCTGAAGTCCCAGAACCAGGATGAAATCTATGTGGTCCCTGCCTTTACGGGTCTTGGAGCCCCATACTGGAATCAAGAGGCGCGTGGTTCTGTCTTTGGACTTACCCGAGGAACGACCAAGGAAGACTTTATCAAAGCAACCCTTCAATCCATTGCCTATCAAGTTCGCGATATCATCGACACCATGCAGGTAGATGCCAAAACTCCTATCCCTGTCCTAAAAGTAGACGGAGGAGCAGCGAAAAATGATTACTTAATGCAGTTTCAGGCAGATATTCTTGGAATTGCGATTGCTCGTGCCAAAAACTTGGAGACGACGGCTTTAGGAGCAGCCTTCCTAGCAGGTCTGACAGTAGGCTATTGGAAGGACTTAGATGAATTAAAATCTCTTCATGGAGCAGCTCAAATCTTTGAACCCCAGATGGATGAAGCTCGCAAAGAGAAATTGTACAAGGGGTGGAAGAAAGCAGTCAAAGCCACTCAAGTATTTGCAGAGTCTGATGACTAAAGGAACTCATCAAAAGAATAGTTTATGAGAGAGTGGGACAGAAATCGATCATTCGTTAGAATTCGATTTCGTCGTCCCACCTCCGCACAGTTGAGTAGGGCTGTAAAAGCT
>NZ_JUPI01000063.1 GCF_001074805.1 Streptococcus parasanguinis
ATCAAGTTCATCGTCTTCATCAAGTTCTAGCTCTTCATCAAGTTCATCGTCTTCATCAAGTTCATCGTCTTCATCAAGTTCTAGTACTTCATCAACCTCATCATCAACTTCTGTCAAAGAAGAAGAAGCACCAAAACCTGGTAAGAAAAAAGTTCTTCCAAGTACAGGTGAGAAGATGACACCGGTTGTTCTTGTCATGGGTGTCTTACTGGCGGTTCTTTCTGTTAGTATTTTACGAGTAAGAAAAGATTCCTAAATCTATCCATAAAAGATCAGACGTTTGTCTGGTCTTTTTGTGTAGGCTCGATTTGAAAAATCCCCTATTTCGTGGTAAAATAGGGCTAATGAATTTATAGTAATCGAGGTATTAGCAGTGGCTTTTGGAGATAACGGAAAACGTAAAAAAACACCATTTGAAATGATCACGATGGTGGTTATTGTGATTATGTTGATTGTAACGGTTGGTGCAATCTTTGCAACCGCAATTGGTGCTCTTTCTTATTAAGACGCACGCAGAAATAAAGGAAATCATCTATTTATGAGTATGTTTTTAGATACAGCCAAGATTAAGGTCAAGGCTGGAAATGGCGGCGATGGCATGGTGGCCTTTCGCCGTGAAAAATATGTCCCTAATGGCGGACCTTGGGGCGGTGATGGAGGTCGTGGTGGCAATGTCATCTTCGTAGTAGACGAAGGCTTGCGCACCTTGATGGACTTCCGTTATAACCGGCATTTCAAAGCCCAAAATGGGGAAAAAGGAATGACCAAAGGGATGCACGGACGGGGAGCAGAAGATCTCTATGTACGAGTTCCCCAAGGAACGACCGTCCGAGATGCTGAGACTGGCAAGGTCATTACCGACTTGGTTGAAAATGGACAAGAGTATATTGTAGCCCACGGAGGCCGAGGAGGTCGCGGAAATATTCGTTTTGCCACTCCTAAAAATCCAGCACCAGAGATTTCTGAAAATGGAGAGCCTGGTCAGGAACGTGAATTAGAGTTAGAACTGAAGGTCTTGGCAGATGTTGGTTTGGTTGGCTTCCCTTCTGTTGGGAAATCGACCCTTCTCAGTGTCATCACTTCAGCCAAACCAAAAATTGGGGCTTATCATTTCACAACCATCGTTCCAAATTTGGGAATGGTTCGGACTCCGTCTGGAGAATCCTTTGCCGTAGCAGACCTTCCTGGATTGATTGAAGGGGCTAGTCAAGGTGTTGGACTAGGAACCCAGTTCCTTCGTCACATCGAGCGCACTCGAGTTATCTTGCATGTTATTGATATGTCTGCCAGTGAAGGACGCGACCCTTATGAAGATTATGTTCAAATCAATAAAGAGCTTGAAACCTATAACCTTCGCTTGATGGAACGTCCTCAGATTATCGTGGCGAATAAGATGGACATGCCGGAAAGCCAAGAAAATTTGAAAGAATTCAAGAAGAAATTGGCAGCTAATTACGATGAGTTTGATGAACTGCCACAGATCTTCCCGATCTCTAGTTTGGCTCATCAAGGTTTAGACAATTTGTTAGATGCAACGGCAGAATTGTTAGACAAAACACCAGAATTCCTCTTGTATTCAGAAGACGACATGGCCCAAGAAGAAGTCTACTATGGCTTTGATGAAGACCAGCCAGCCTTTGACATCAGTCGTGATGACGATGCCGCTTGGGTCTTGTCTGGTGAAAAACTTGAAAAACTCTTTAATATGACGAATTTCGATCGGGATGAAGCAGTCATGAAATTTGCTCGTCAACTGCGTGGAATGGGTGTTGATGAAGCTCTCCGTGCACGTGGGGCAAAAGATGGCGATATCGTCCGGATCGGTAAATTTGAATTTGAGTTTGTAGATTAAGGGTGATCCTGAGCGGATCAAGGATTCCAAATAAGAAATGAGGCTTTTTCAGTGGGAGATAAACCAATATCTTTTCGAGATGAAAATGGAAATTTTGTTTCAGCAGCTGATGTTTGGAATGCTGAAAAATTAGAAGAACTCTTTAATACGCTAAATCCTAAGCGCAAGTTGCGCCTACAAAGGGAAAAATTAGCAAAAGAAAACCAGCAGAAGTAAATAGACTTGGAGAATACTATGGCAAAAACAATTCATACAGATAAAGCACCTGCAGCAATTGGACCTTATGTTCAAGGGAAAATCGTAGGCAATCTTCTCTTTGCAAGCGGACAAGTTCCCTTGTCACCTGAAACAGGAGAAATCATTGGCGAAACCATCCAAGAACAAACAGAGCAAGTCTTAAAGAATATTGGGGCTATTTTGGAAGAGGCTGGGACAGACTTCGACCACGTGGTGAAAACCACTTGTTTCTTAAGTGATATGAATGACTTTGTACCTTTTAATGAGGTCTATAAAACAGTCTTTACCACAGAGTTTCCAGCTCGATCTGCTGTTGAAGTAGCACGCCTGCCACGTGATGTGAAGGTTGAAATTGAAGTTATTGCGGAAATCAAGGCCTAATAACCATTCAAAGACAAAAAGACAGAGTGGAAAGCAGGAAACTGTAGGCCACTCTGTTTTATTTTGGGAGGAGAAAATGACAGAAAGTAAGATTCAACTAGTCATGGTAACAGGGATGAGCGGTGCTGGCAAGACCGTCGCTATCCAATCGTTTGAGGATTTGGGCTACTTTACCATCGATAATATGCCACCGGCGCTCTTGCTGAAATTTATTGAACTCATGCGCCTTAGCCCGGATAACAATAAATTAGCCGTTGTTGTGGACATGCGGAGCCGTTCTTTTTTCAATGAAATTCCCACCATTTTGGATGAATTAGACAATCAAGAAGACCTCGATTTTAAGGTCTTATTCTTGGATGCTACTGACAGTGAGTTGGTAGCACGGTACAAGGAAACACGTCGTAGCCACCCACTAGCGGCAGATGGCCGTGTTTTAGATGGGATTACCTTAGAGCGAGAGCTCTTGTCTCCTTTGAAAAATATCAGTCAAAATGTGGTGGACACGACTGAGTTGACGCCCCGTAATCTGAGAAAAACGATTGCAGAGCAATTTGCCAGTCAAGATAATCAGCCAGATTTTCGGGTTGAGGTCATGTCATTTGGTTTCAAATACGGCCTTCCGATCGATGCTGACCTCGTCTTTGACGTGCGTTTTCTTCCAAATCCCTACTATAAATTGGAACTTCGGAATTTAACCGGTCAAGATCCAGCTGTCTATGATTATGTCATGGATCACCCTGAATCAGAGGACTTTTACTGTCATCTCCATGACTTAATCGTTCCTATTTTACCGTCTTATAAACGAGAAGGTAAATCCGTTCTCACCATCGCTATGGGCTGTACTGGAGGTCAACACCGTTCAGTAGCCTTTGCAGAGCGCTTGGCGCATGATTTAGAAAAAAATTGGCAGGTCAATTGCAGTCATAGAGACAAGGACAGACGGAAAGAAACGGTGAATCGCTCATGAGAAAACCTAAAGTAACCGTTATTGGAGGAGGGACAGGGATTTCTGTTATTCTCGATAGTCTAAGAAAAAAACCGGTCGAGATCACTGCCATTGTAACTGTTGCAGATGATGGCGGTAGCTCAGGTGAATTACGGAAGAACATCCAAAAATTGACACCACCTGGGGATCTTCGAAATGTCTTGGTTGCCATGTCAGATATGCCTCGTTTTTATGAGAAAGTCTTTCAATACCGCTTTGCGGACGATGATGGACCCTTGGCCGGACACCCTTTGGGAAACTTGATCATTGCAGGGATTTCAGAGATGCAAGGCTCGACCTATAATGCCATGCAGTTGTTGACCAAGTTCTTTCATACAACCGGCAAGATCTATCCTTCCAGTGATAGTCCCTTGACCCTTCATGCTGTCTTTCAAGATGGAAAAGAAATAGTAGGAGAAAGCCACATTGCCAACTATACCGGCATGATTGATCATGTCTATGTGACCAATACCTTTGATCAAGAGCGTCCAAAGGCTAGTAAGAAAGTGGTGGAAGCGATTCTTGAAAGTGATATGGTCGTCTTGGGTCCTGGATCGCTCTTTACCTCGATCCTTCCTAATTTGATGATCGATGAGATTGGGAAAGCCATCCTTGAAACCAAAGCCCAAGTGGCCTATGTTTGCAATATCATGACCCAAAGAGGAGAAACCGAGCATTTCACAGATAGTGACCACGTGGCCGTGCTCCACAAACATTTGGGAGAAAAGTTCATCGACACCGTCCTTGTCAATATCAATCAGGTTCCCGCAGCTTATATGAACAGCAATAAATTTGATGAATATTTAGTCCAGGTAGAGCACGATTTTAAGGGCTTGCGATCGCAAGTGCCTCAAGTGATTTCTTCCGATTTCTTAAAGCTGGTCAACGGGGGAGCTTTTCATGATGGTGAAAAAGTGGTCGAAGAGCTGATGCAGATCGTGCAGGTGAGAAAATGAGTTTTACGGTTCGTGTCAAAGAAGAATTACTGTCTCTCAAGCGATTTGAAAAGAGTGAATTAGCTGCTATTATCAAGATGTCTGGGAGCCTCGGCATATCAATGGGGGGCTTGACGCTCTCGGTGACGACAGAAAATGCCAAGATCGCTCGCCATATCTATGAATTGTTGCATCATTTTTATGAGGCCAAATCGGATATTCGCCACCACCAAAAAACCAATTTGAAAAAAAATCGTGTTTACACAGTATTCTTGGATGAAAAGGTGGAAGAGATTCTAGCTGACTTGCATTTGGCAGATGCCTTCTTTGGGATTGAGACAGGCATTGATGCTAGTGTTTTAGAAGATGAAGTAGCCAGTCGTGCTTATCTTCGGGGGGCCTTTCTGTCGAGTGGTTCCATCAAGGATCCTGAAAAAGGGAAGTACCAGTTGGAAATTCATTCTGTTTATACAGACCACGCGGAAGGAATTGCCCTTCTCATGCAAGGATTTTTACTAGATGCGAAAACCATCGAGCGGAAAAAAGGAGTGGTAACCTATCTGCAAAGAGCGGAAGATATTATTGATTTTCTCATTGTAGTAGAGGCCATGCAAGCCATGCAGGAATTTGAATCTATCAAGGTCATGAGAGAGACGCGCAATGACCTCAATCGGGCCAATAATGCCGAGATGGCCAACATTCAGCGCACAGTCACAGCTAGCATGAAAACCATTAATAATATTAGTAAAATTGTGGATACGGTCGGTCTAGGGAGTTTACCAAGTGACCTGCAAGAAGTTGCCTATATCCGGATGAACCATCCAGATTATTCCATCCAGCAGATCGCAGATAGCTTGCAACAACCTATTTCAAAAAGCGGCGTCAATCACCGCTTGCGTAAGATCAATAAGATCGCAGACGATTTAGAAAAATAAAAAAGGCTAAAGGCCTTTTTTATTATAAACTGGTTGAGTGCGTTGGTTGGACTTTTTTATCTGGATAGATGTAGTTGATGGCATTGTTTACAGCTGTTGGAGCTTCCCCCAGACCTGTAGCGATGAGATCGATCTTTCCTTCATAGAAGCAGCAGTCTCCACAGGCATAAATTCCAGGAAGACTGGTTTCTTGTTTCTGATTCACCTTGATTTTATGGCGTTGCAATTCTACACCCCATTCTTTCAAGTTTCCGATTGAAGATTTAAAGCCATAGTTGACAAATAAGTGATCAATCGGGATAAGTTCGGTTTCATCGGCTTTAACTTTTGTGATTTCAAGATGAGTGGCATGACCATTTTCACCAATCAAGCGGCTAGGAACAAATGGTGTTTTGATGCTGACAGAAGATTGTTTGAGTTCTTCTACGCTATGTTCCAAGGCACGGAAGTTGTCCCGACGGTGAACGATTGTAGTTGGAGCAATCTTGTCAAAAGCAAGAGCCCAGTCCACAGCAGAGTCCCCCCCACCAAGGACGGTCACCTGTTGTCCTTCATATTGTTGGATGTTTGATACGTGATAGTGGACGTTATCAAAGGTATCAGCCCCCTCGATATCAAGAGCACGTGGTTTAAAGGCACCGCCACCCATGGCAATGATGACTGCTTTAGACTGATGCACTTGGCGAGAAGTAGTGATAATGAAGAGGTCACCCTCTTTTTGAATATCCTCTACAGTTTCATTGAGGAAGATCGGTGTATCGAATCGTTTGACTTGCTCGATCAAGCGGTTGCTTAATTCTTCACCTGTTAAATTGGTAAATCCGGGTACATCGAGGATACTTTTTTCTGGATAGAGAATGGCTGGTTGCCCTCCAAGTTGAGGTAAGGAATCAATCAGTTTGACTTTAACTTGGCGCATATTGCCATAAAAAGCAGCGAACAGACCAACTGGTCCGCCCCCAACAATCGTAATATCATAAATTTCTGACATGGTATCTCCTTCAGGGTTTTCTTTGCTTCCATTGTATCATAAAATAGGAAGAATGAAAAAGTCGGAAAAAGAAATGGCATGAAGGTTAGGAAGGCTAGAAAAGTTTTAAAAGATCTTGACAGCACCTTTAAAGTATGATAAAATGATTAAGATTTTAGGCTTGAAGGGAGTGAAAAATATGTCAAAAACAGTAGTACGTAAGAATGAATCTCTTGACGATGCTCTTCGTCGTTTCAAACGTGCGGTTACTAAAGCTGGTACTCTTCAAGAAACACGCAAACGTGAATTCTATGAAAAACCTTCTGTAAAACGTAAACGTAAATCAGAAGCAGCTCGTAAACGTAAAAAATTCTAATTGAATACAGAAACAGACTTCGGTCTGTTTTTTGTTTTTTCTCATCCATCAAAGACAAAAAAACCGACCTTCCAGCTAGAAGATCGGATCTTTTTATCTGATTATTTGTTTGCAAGCAAGTCGCGGATTTCAGTAAGCAACTCTTCTTGAGTAGGAGCAGGAGCTTCTTCTTCGACAGCTTCTTCTTTTGTACCAAGGTTTTGAGCTTTTTCAGCAGCTTTCACTACGAAGAAAAGAACAGTACCAACAACAAGGAAGTTGATCACAGCGCTCAAGAAGCTACCGTATGCAACACCGTTCCATGACAAATTAGCAATCTTATCAACACCAGCAGCTTTCATAGCTGGTTTCAAAATAAGTGGAGTGATGATATCGTTAACAAGTGATGTTACGATAGCTCCAAATGCAGCTCCGATAACGACTGCTACAGCAAGGTCAACAATATTCCCACGAAGGAGAAAAGCTTTCAAATCTTTTAACATATCCTAAATATGTCCTTTCATAATAATTTTTTACTATGATAGTATAACGGAAAAATATTCGACTGACAAGGAATATGCCTCATTTTTTAAAATTAGTGATAAAGGTTGAAAATCTTTTCTTTTATGTGTGAAATCGGTAGGAAAAAATTTACTTTTACTAACTTTTAGTATAAAATATAAAGTGATAATCTATGGTAAAATGGAGGCACTGTTTATGGTTGATAAAGAGCTAATTGCAGAAATTAAAAACAGTGTAAACATTGTTGAAGTTATTGGAGAAGTTGTTTCTTTGACCAAGGCTGGCCGTAATTTTTTAGGGCTCTGTCCTTTTCATGGTGAAAAGACTCCTTCTTTTAATGTCGTTGAAGACAAGCAGTTTTACCATTGTTTCGGATGTGGTCGCTCGGGAGATGTCTTTAAGTTTATTGAGGAATACCGTGGAGTCGCTTTTATGGATGCGGTCCAGATCGTAGCAGAAAAAGCGGGTATTGCGCTTCAGTACCAAGCAAGGCCGGCTCAACCAACGTCTATCAATCCCAACCAAGAACTTTATGAGATTCATCAGGAAGCCAGTAAGTTCTACCAGGCGATTCTGATGACGACAAAGATGGGAGAAGAAGCGCGAAATTATCTGTATGAACGTGGATTGACGGATGAGGTCATCCGACATTTTCAATTGGGCTTAGCCCCAGCAGAAGGGAATTATCTCTATCGAAATCTCTCTGAGAAGTTCTCTGAGAAAGTGATTACCGATTCGGGGTTATTCACAATCTCAGATGCTGGAACAGTTTTTGATGCCTTTCAGGATCGGATTATGTTTCCTTTGACGGATGATAGTGGACGTGTCATTGCTTTTTCTGGTAGACTGTGGAAACTAACGGATGATGGCAGTCATCAAGCCAAGTACAAGAATAGTCGAAGTACCCGTCTATTTAATAAGAGTTATGAACTTTATCATTTGGATCAAGCTAAGACGAGCGCCAAAAAGCAACATGAAATGTATATCATGGAAGGCTTTATGGATGTCATTGCGGCTTATCGAGCTGGGATTGAAAATGCAGTCGCCTCTATGGGGACAGCCTTGACACCAGAGCACGTCCAGCACCTGTCTCATTTTACCAAAAAGGTCATTTTGACCTATGATGGGGATAAGGCGGGACTTGAAGCAACCGCTAAGGCCTTGGATGTCTTGCAGGATCTGGAGTTGGAGATCGTCCGTATCCCTGATCAGATGGATCCCGATGAGTACCTCAAAAAGACCTCCCCAGAAGATCTAGCTTCCCTCTTGAAGAATTCGCGGATCAGTAAGGTTGAATTCTTGATGCACTACTGGAAACCCCAGTATATTGAGAACTTACAGGCACAGATTGAGTTTGTCGAGAAGCTGGCACCGATGATCGCCCAGACGCGCTCCATCACAGCGCAAAACACCTATATTTATAAGTTGGCAGATTTATTGCCAGACTTTGATTATTTGCAGATTGAGCAGATTGTCAATAATTGTCGCTTGCATCAACGGCAGGAGGATCAAAGTGGTGGACGATCAAGAACGTCGAATTTTTCAGTCGATCTCCTGCCTAATCGTGGGATGACGCGCTTGATCAAGGCGGAAAATCATTTATTAAGTAGGATGAAAGATTTTCCAATGGTGCTTAATGATTACCGTTTGCGACCTGATTTTGTCTTTGACACACCGGAGTTACAGATCTTGTACCAATTACTCTGTCAAAATGGAGAAGTCACATCTCAGGATTTGTCCGAGCAACCTGAAGGGGTCCAGCACGCCTGGTACCGGATGGTAGAAGAAGATTTGCCAGAAGAGATAGCGGATGGTGAATTAGAAGAAGTGGAAGAAACGCGAAATCGTGAGCTTCTTCGCAAAGAAAGTCAACAAATTGGAAATAAAGTGAAGGAAGCTTCCTCGACAGGGGATGCGGAAAAAGCTTTATTGGAACTCGAGCGTTTGATCGCTCAAAAAAGAAGAATGGAGTAGGAATGGCTAAAGAACAAAAAGATATTACAACATTGGACGTTCAAATTGCAGAGTTTATTCGCAGCCACAAGAAAAGTGGAACTGCAACAGATGATGAAATTAATGACAAGTTGGTTATTCCATTCACACTAGATGCAGATGGGATTGAAGATCTTTTGCAACGGATTCAAGATGCAGGAATTTCGATCACGGATAAAGATGGTAACCCAAGTGCGCGTGTGTTGAACAATGAAGAAGAGCCAGAATTGTCAGATGAGGAATTGCTTGGAAGCAACTCTGCCAAGGTCAACGACCCAGTACGGATGTACTTGAAAGAAATTGGGGTTGTTCCTCTTTTGACAAATGAAGAAGAACAAGAATTGGCTATCTTAGTGGAACAAGGTGACTTGGAAGCCAAGCAACGTCTTGCAGAAGCCAACCTTCGTTTGGTTGTATCCATTGCGAAACGTTACGTTGGTCGTGGAATGCAATTTTTGGATTTGATCCAAGAAGGAAATATGGGCTTGATGAAGGCCGTTGATAAGTTTGACTATACCAAAGGGTTCAAGTTCTCTACCTATGCTACTTGGTGGATTCGTCAGGCTATCACTCGTGCCATTGCAGACCAAGCACGGACCATTCGGATCCCTGTTCACATGGTGGAAACCATTAACAAGTTGGTTCGTGAACAACGCAATCTCTTGCAAGAATTGGGACAAGACCCAACGCCTGAACAAATCGCTGAACGCATGGATATGACGCCTGATAAGGTACGCGAAATCTTGAAGATTGCCCAAGAGCCTGTTTCTTTGGAAACGCCAATCGGGGAAGAAGACGATAGCCATTTGGGAGATTTCATCGAAGATGAAGTGATTGAAAATCCAGTAGACTACACCACTCGTGTGGTTCTACGTGAACAATTAGATGAAGTCCTCGATACCCTGACAGACCGTGAAGAAAACGTACTTCGTTTACGTTTCGGTTTGGATGATGGAAAAATGCGGACCTTGGAAGATGTGGGTAAAGTCTTCAACGTGACCCGTGAACGGATCCGTCAGATCGAAGCCAAAGCCCTCCGTAAACTCCGCCACCCAAGCAGAAGCAAACCATTGCGTGACTTTATAGAGGATTAAAAATGTCCAGTGGACATTTTTAACGGTCGCCTAGAAATGAAGAAGCGACCCAGGTCCTGCGGACCTTTTTAACCCGAGCCAAGAAATTCTATCGAGAGTAAATAGCAGAAAAAGGAAGTCATATGGCATATACAACTGAGCAAATTGAAGAAATTAAAAATAAAATCTTAAATGCTTTGGAAGAGGTAATCGATCCTGAGCTTGGGATTGACATTGTCAATTTAGGTCTTGTCTACGAGATCCATTTTGACGGTGAAACTGGAGCAACCATCATTGATATGACCTTAACGACCATGGGGTGTCCATTAGCGGACCTTCTGACAGATCAGATTCATGATGTTTTAGCAGAAGTAGAAGAAGTGACATCTGTGGATGTGAAGTTGGTCTGGTATCCTGCTTGGACGGTTGAAAAGATGAGCCGTTACGCACGGATCGCACTTGGAATTAGTTAAATATTCTATGCATCAAAACAAATCAGAGGTTGGGGTTTCCCTAACCTCTGATTTATTTATCCCTATTTTTTTGAACAAGTATTTACAAATTCTTAGCAAATTTTCAGATAAAGTTGCAATCATCAAGGGGACAGGGTATAATAGCATAAATAGAAAATAAAGGAGATTTACATGAATCAGTATCCTTTGGTCTACTTGGACCATGTGACAAAGAATTATGGGCATGAAGTTGCTCTCATGGATGTTAGTTTGAACATCCAACCTGGCCGTATTATTGGCCTTTTGGGTCCCAATGGTAGTGGGAAAACAACCATCATTAAATTGATTAATGGTTTGTTGCAACCAAGCCTTGGAAATATCTATATTCATGGGCAATTACCATCCCCAGCTTCTAAAAAAGTGGTTTCCTATTTGCCAGATACAACTTATCTGAATGAAAATATGAAAATTATTGATGCTATTAACTATTTCCAAGATTTTTATGCAGATTTTAATGTCCAACGAGCTTACCAATTGCTCAACGATTTGCATTTGCAGCCAAATCAAAAATTGAACAGCCTTTCAAAAGGGAACAAGGAAAAAGTGCAATTGATTTTGGTGATGAGCCGTGAAGCTGACTTGTATGTTCTTGATGAACCAATCGGTGGGGTTGACCCAGCAGCGCGTGATTATATTTTGCGGACCATTATTCAAAACAGACGTCCAAACTCTTCTGTCTTGATTTCTACTCACTTGATTGCGGATATTGAGCAAGTTTTGGATGAGGCCATTTTCATCAACCAAGGAAGAATCCTCTTGCATGAAAATACGACTGTTATGCGCAATCAACACGGAAAATCAATCGATGAGATCTTCCGTGATCAATTCCGTGTTTATTAGGAGGAACCCATGTTTGGTAAATTATTAAAATATGAATTTAAATCGACAGCTAAGTGGTATTTATTGATCACCCTGATCGCACTAGGTTTGTCAGTGATTACAGGTGTTATTGGTGGAAGTGCTACAAACGGTTTTGTGAATATGGAAACCAATAGTATGCAAATCATAACGGGGACTCTTGGGATTCTCATTTTTGGAGGAGTCATTGGTCTTTATCTTAGTAACTACTATATTATTATCCGTCGTTTCTATTCCAACTTATACGGACGCGAAGGTTACTTGACCTGGACCCTTCCAGCTAGCCCGCATGCGATCATTTTATCTAAATTTGTGGGAGCTTTAGTAGCGAGTCTTTACTGCCTATTCCTTCTATTTTTGAGTGGTTTTATCACAATACTTGTGATGGGCGCTGTCATTGGACAAGACCTCTCTCCTGTATTTAGTATTATCGCTGAGGCTTTTAGTCATTCTATTGCTTATTGGATTATCGTTTGGTGGATTTTTACCACAGCCTCAGGGATCTTCCTATTTTATGTATCGATCGCACTTGGCCAACTGTTTCAAAATCGTCGAGGATTTAAGGCTATTCTGTTTTTCTTTCTCTTGTGCATTGTTTTAAGTATCATCGGTACAGCAGTCAATCCTTTTAAAGATTCATATGCTGTCGGGTATGCATTGGTTTATGGAAATATTGATGATTTGGGAGCAAACTTCATTCCAGGTCTCATCTATGAAGTCATTAAGATTGTTTCTATGTACTTCACCATTCACTATATCAGCAAATATAAGTTGAATCTTCAATAAAAACAGTTAATTGAACAAGGAGCTCCCCAGTGGAAGGTTTCTTGTTCAATTTTTTTCTTTTGCATTTTTAGCTAGATTTTGATATACTAAATGTATTCGTTTTGGGGTCGTTACGGATTCGACAGGCATTATGAGGCATATTTTGCAACTCATCTAGCGGATGTAAAACGCCAGTTAAATATAACTGCAAAAAATAATAATTCTTACGCTTTAGCTGCCTAAACACCAGCAGGCGTGACCCGATTCGAATCGCTCGTGTTTGATGACAGGTCTTAATTTCAGCGAGATACGATCTAGCTTGGTCTAGGAGTTAGATAAGAGATTGATAGACTCGCAACTACAGGGCTTGAGTTATGTGTCATGTAGCTGTTAAAAGAAAACATAACCTATGGTTGTAGACAAATATGCTGGCAGGTGTTTGGACGTGGGTTCGACTCCCACCGGCTCCATATTTTTATTCATGGAAGATTACTCAAGAGGCTTAAGAGGCCGTGTTGGAAACGCGGTAGGCGTGTAAAAGCGTGCGTGGGTTCGAATCCCATGTCTTCCGTTGTTGAGACATCATTGTGTAGCAGTGGTGTTTTTTTGTACAAAAAAGAGTCCCAAAAATAGACCAGTGAGGGAGGAGAAAAAGTGATTGCACAGCTAGATACCAAATCAGTCTATACCTTTATGGAAAGCCTTGTGACCATAAAAGACTATGTTCACGTGGCTAAAAGCATGGGGTATGGCGCATTGGGAATCATGGATATAGATAATTTGTATGGTGCCTATGAATTTATCGAAGCCTGTCAGGCCCACAAGCTCAGCCCCTTGGTCGGTTTAGAAATTGGACTAGAGGTAGACAATGAAACAATTCCGTTTCGGATGATCGCTCTGTCAACGAAGGGCTACCAGAATCTGATGAAGATGTCGACCGTCAAAATGATGGGGAAGGGCAATTGGGAGGATGTGAAGCACCTAACAGAAGGAGTAGCAGTCATTGTCCCAGCGCCTTTTGTTAGTGGAGACTTGCCGCTTGGTCTAGATTACTTCATCGGAGTTTTTGCGGATACGCCGGTCCAAGAGTTTAGCCACCCTGTGCTCCCTCTTCATACTGTGCGTTTCTTTGAGGTGGAAGATGTGGAAGCCATGCAGATGCTGGCAGCCATCAAGGACAATCAAAGCTTGACAGAAACAGGGCCAATTGATCCTACAACAGTTCTAAAAACTCCTCAGGATTTAAAGAATGATTTTGCAGAGCGATTTCCGCAAGCCATCACAAATCTTGAAAAACTTGTCCAAGGGATTCAATACGACATTGATACTCAGTTGAAATTGCCTCGCTTCAATCCTCAGAAACCAGCTGTTGCGGAATTGAGAGAATTAGCCCAAGCCGGTCTTCTTCGAAAGAACTTGACTAGTCCGGTCTATCAAGAACGTTTGGAGCATGAATTAGACATTATTCACCAAATGGGCTTTGATGATTATTTCTTGATTGTATGGGATCTTCTTCGTTTCGGACGGAGTCAAGGCTATTATATGGGAATGGGACGTGGGTCTGCTGTAGGCTCACTGGTAGCCTATTCCCTAGGGATTACAGGGATTGATCCTGTGGAGAAGAACCTCCTCTTTGAGCGCTTTTTAAATGTGGAGCGCTACACCATGCCGGATATTGATATTGATATTCCTGATATCTATCGTCCAGAATTTATCCGCTATGTGCGAGACCGTTACGGGAGTTACCATGCAGCTCAGATCGTGACCTTTTCAACATTTGGGGCCAAACAAGCCATTAGAGATGTCTTTAAACGTTTTGGGGTACCAGAGTACGAATTGACCTCCATTACCAAGCGGATTGGGTTTAGGGATACACTGACGACAGCTTATGAACAGAATCTAGCTTTTCGACAAGTGATTCATAGCCGAGCAGAATTTGAGCGTGGCTTTGAAATTGCCAAAAGAATAGAAGGCCAACCAAGACAGACATCGATCCACGCGGCTGGGGTTGTGATGAGTGACCAGGATTTGACGGATCACATTCCTCTCAAGTATGGAGAAGACATGTTTGTCACCCAGTATGATGCCCATGCGGTTGAAGCCAATGGTCTGTTGAAGATGGACTTTTTGGGTCTGCGAAATTTAACCTTCGTTCAGAAAATGAAGGAAGCGGTCTATGAAAAGTACCAAGAAGAGATCGTGATTGAAGCCATTGATTTAGAAGATCCAGAAACCTTGGCCTTGTTTGCTGCTGGGGATACCAAGGGGATTTTCCAATTTGAACAGGCTGGAGCTATTCGCCTCTTGAGACGAGTGAGACCTAATCATTTCGAAGAAGTGGTAGCGACCACCTCTCTCAATCGTCCAGGGGCTAGTGATTACATTGATAATTTCGTCAAAAGAAAGCACGGCCAGGAAAAAGTTGAGATTTTAGATCCAGCTATTGAAGAAATCTTACGGCCCACTTATGGGATCATGCTCTACCAAGAGCAGGTCATGCAGGTTGCCCAGCGTTTTGCAGGCTTTAGCCTGGGAAAAGCCGATATTTTACGTCGGGCTATGGGTAAAAAAAATGCGGCTGAAATGCATCAGATGGAAGACGATTTTGTCACAGGTGCTCTTAAACTTGGGCATACGGAAGAAAAAGCTAAAGAGGTCTTTGCGATCATGGAAAAATTCGCAGGCTATGGGTTTAACCGTTCCCATGCCTATGCCTATTCTGCCTTGGCCTTTCAGATGGCCTATTTCAAGGTCCATTATCCAGATGTTTTCTTTGATGTCATGCTCAATTATTCGAGCAGCGATTATCTGACAGATGCTCTCCAGTTTGATTTTAAAGTCGCACCATTATCCATCAATACCATCCCTTACAGAGATAAGTTCCAGGATCGAAAAATCTACTTGGGAATGAAAAATATCAAGGGACTCCCGAGAGATTTAGCGTATTGGATCATTGATAATCGTCCCTTTGAAAGTGTCGAAGATTTTATTTTACGCCTACCCAATCAGTATCATAAATTACCTCTGTTAACACCTTTAGTGGAGCTTGGATTGTTTGATATTTTTGAAAAAAATAGGCGCAAGGTGCTTCACAATTTGCCGAATTTGTTTGTCTTTGCTGATGAGCTAGGCAGTTTGTTTGCGGATTCTAACTATTCCTGGACAGAAGCGGAGGACTTTAGCCAGGCTGAAAAATATGAGAAGGAAGAGGCCATTATTGGCGTCGGGCTCAGTACTCACCCATTGGTTGCGATTGGGCAAATGAGTCCCTATGAGATCCAACCAATTTCTCAATTAGTTCAAGGAGAGCAGGCACGCATTCTCATTGAGGTACAAAACATTCGAACCATTCGAACCAAGTCAGGCGATCTCATGGCTTTCTTACAAGTCAGTGATACCAAGAAAAAATTGGATGTGACACTTTTCCCTGAAACCTACAATCGATTTTCCTCCTTGATAAAAGAAGGCGGCTTTTATTACTTGACAGGGAAGATACAAGAGCGTGATGGGCGCTTGCAGATGATTCTAGCAGAGGCACAACTGGCAACCAATGAAAAGTTCTGGATCCAGTTGCTCGATCATCGTCAGGATAAAACGATTCTTTCTATCTTGAAAAAATATCCGGGCCCATATCCTGTGATATTACGCTATGAAGACGAGAAAAAAACTTTTCAATTGAGGGGCTATACAGTCCAGAAAAACAAAGAATTGGAAGATGAACTAAAGAATCTCGTTATGAAAACGATTTATCGGTAAAAACTGCGAAAAATACGAGAATTTTAGTCTTCTTTGTGTTATAATTACGTAGAATGTAAAAGAAAAAAAGGAGCAAACAACGAAATGAAACGTATTGCTGTTTTAACTAGTGGTGGAGATGCCCCTGGAATGAACGCTGCCATCCGTGCAGTTGTTCGTCAAGCAATTTCAGAAGGAATGGAAGTTTTCGGTATCTATGATGGATATGCGGGAATGGTTGCTGGTAAAATTCAGCCCCTTGACGCCTCATCTGTTGGAGATATTATTTCCCGTGGTGGTACCTTCCTTCATTCAGCTCGTTACCCTGAATTCGCACAACGCGAAGGTCAATTAAAAGGGATCGAGCAATTGAAGAAACACGGGATCGAAGGTGTTGTCGTTATTGGTGGAGATGGTTCTTACCATGGTGCGATGCGCTTGACTGAACTTGGATTCCCAGCTGTTGGTCTTCCTGGTACGATCGACAACGATATTGTCGGAACTGATTTTACAATTGGTTTTGATACTGCAGTCACAACTGCAATGGACGCGATCGATAAGATCCGTGATACTTCATCTAGTCACCATCGTACCTTCGTTATCGAAGTCATGGGACGTAATGCTGGTGATATCGCTCTTTGGGCTGGTATCGCTTCAGGTGCGGATGAAATCATCATCCCTGAAGAAGGATTCAAGATCGAGAACGTTGTTGAAAGTATCAAAGAAGGTTATGCAAAAGGTCGTACCCACAATATCATCGTTTTAGCTGAAGGCGTGATGTCTGCAGATGAATTTGGTAAAGCCTTGAAAGCAGCTGGTGATGAAAGTGACCTTCGTGTGACTGAGCTTGGCCACATCCAACGTGGTGGTTCACCTACTGCGCGTGACCGTGTTCTTGCTTCACGTATGGGAGCACACGCAGTTAAATTGCTGAAGCAAGGAATCGGTGGTGTAGCCGTTGGTATCCGTAATGAAAAAATGGTTGAAAACCCAATCCTTGGTAAAGCAGAAGAAGGAGCCCTCTTTAGCTTGACAGAAGATGGTAAGATTGTGGTAAACAATCCACATAAAGCTGATCTTGGTCTTGCCGAGTTGAACCGTAGCTTGTCTTCAATCTAATTTTATTTCATAAATTTGTTAACCTTGTCTTAAAAAGACAGATATATTTAAAAAGGAGTCATATATATCATGAACAAACGTGTAAAAATCGTTGCAACCTTAGGTCCTGCGGTAGAAATCCGTGGTGGTAAAAAATTTGGTGATGACGGATACTGGGGTGAAAAACTTGACGTTGAAGCTTCAGCACAAAACATTGCTAAATTGATCGAAGCTGGCGCTAACACTTTCCGTTTCAACTTCTCACACGGTGACCACCAAGAACAAGGTGAACGTATGGCGACTGTTAAACGTGCAGAAGAAATCGCTGGTAAAAAAGTTGGTTACCTTCTTGATACAAAAGGTCCTGAAATCCGTACTGAATTGTTCGAAGGCGAAGCTAAAGAATATTCATACAAGACTGGTGAAAAAATTCGTGTTGCGACTAAACAAGGTATCAAATCAACTCGTGATGTGATTGCTTTGAACGTTGCTGGTGCCCTTGATATCTACGATGATGTTGAAGTTGGTCACCAAGTTTTGGTTGACGATGGTAAATTGGGTCTTCGTGTTTTCGCAAAAGACGATGCAACTCGTGAATTTGAAGTAGTCGTTGAAAATGACGGTATCATTGCTAAACAAAAAGGTGTGAACATCCCTAACACGAAAATTCCTTTCCCAGCCCTTGCTGAGCGCGATAACGATGACATCCGTTTCGGTTTGGAACAAGGTATTAACTTCATCGCGATTTCATTTGTACGTACTGCAAAAGACGTTGACGAAGTTCGTGCCATCTGTGAAGAAACTGGTAACGGTCACGTTCAATTGTTTGCGAAAATCGAAAACCAACAAGGTATCGATAACTTGGATGAAATCATTGAAGCTGCTGATGGTATCATGATCGCTCGTGGTGACATGGGTATCGAAGTACCATTCGAAATGGTTCCAGTTTACCAAAAAATGATCATCACAAAAGTGAACGCTGCTGGTAAAGTTGTTATCACTGCAACAAACATGCTTGAAACAATGACTGAAAAACCACGTGCGACTCGTTCAGAAGTATCAGACGTATTTAACGCTGTTATCGACGGAACTGACGCTACAATGCTTTCAGGTGAGTCTGCAAACGGTAAATACCCACTTGAGTCAGTAACAACAATGGCTACAATTGACAAGAACGCACAAACTCTTCTTAACGAATACGGACGTTTGAACTCAGATACTTTCGAACGTAACTCTAAGACAGAAGTTATGGCTTCAGCTGTTAAAGACGCTACTAACTCAATGGACATCAAATTGGTTGTAACTTTGACTAAGACTGGTCACACAGCTCGTTTGATTTCTAAATACCGTCCAAATGCTGATATCTTGGCATTGACATTTGACGAATTGACTGAACGTGGATTGATGTTGAACTGGGGTGTTATCCCAATGTTGACAGATGCTCCTTCATCAACTGATGATATGTTCGAAATCGCTGAACGCAAAGCAGTTGAAGCAGGTCTTGTAGAATCTGGTGACGATATCGTTATCGTTGCAGGTGTACCACTTGGTGAAGCTGTTCGTACAAACACAATGCGTATCCGTACAGTACGTTAATAGACAATTATATCTGAATGCCTTGCTGGTTGGTTTGAAAGGACTGACCGCGAGGTTTTTCTTGTTTAGTGTGCTAACAAGAATTCTCACTAATGCTTACTTTCTCTTTTTTAAAGATCAAAAAAATGGTATAATAAACAAAAAGGAAGGGAGACATGCATGCCAAGGAGAGATTTAATTAGAAATGTCATCATTGTCGGTGTACTGGTTTTGGCACTGATTTTGCTTCGTATCTTTGTATTTCATCCATTTAGTATTAATGATAAGATGGCCAATGCTTCTGTGAAAAATGGAGATCTTGTGGTAGCGACTAGAAATGCTCAGGTAGATCGCAGTGATTTGGTCTTATACAAGGTCGGTGGAAAAGAATATCTTGGACGTGTCATTGCCAAAGAAAACGATGAAGTCAGTTACGTAGATGATGTCCTCTATTTGAATGGACAGGCAACACCAGAACCTTACCTGAATAAAATGCTGAACAAACATCTAGCTGCTCCAACGAGTAATGGGTATTATACGGATGATTTCTTTTTATCAGAGTTAAAAGGGACCAAGGCTGGTCGTGTACCATCCGATACCTATCTAGTCTTAAATGATAATCGTGGTGATACAGAAGATAGTCGTGAGTTTGGTTATATCCATAAAAATCAGATCGAAGGAGTCGTGAATCTACGTCTCTACCCTCTCAATAAATTTGGATTTATAAAAGTAGAAAAATAGCCGAAAGGCTATTTTTTTTATAAATATCAAAATAAACTCGTTATTTTCCCATTTTTGTGGTCAGAAGCAACGGGTGGCATTGGAGCGTGCCATGATGATCGATCCGGAAATTATTGGCTATGATGAGCCGACTTCGGCCTTGGATCCAGAATTGCGATTAGAAGTTGAGAAGTTAATCTTGCAAAACCGTGAACTGGGGATGACTCAGATCGTTGTTACCCATGATATTCCATTTGCAGAAGCGATTGCGTATGTTCTTCTCAAGGTTGATCCTAAATAGGAGGAGAGAATGAAACGAGTAATACTATGGTTGCTAGGTGTCCTTAGTCTCGTCTTTCTGACAGCCTGCGGGCAGACAGTGAGTGATCCTAAAGTGGACAACTGGCAAAAATATCAAAAAGAGTAGTCCATCACGATTGGTTTTGATAATACTTTTGTTCCTATGGGCTTTGAACAAAAAGATGGAACCTATGCGGGTTTTGATATTGATTTGGCCAATCAAGTCTTTGAATCTTATGGGATTCATGTGAACTGGCAACCCATTGATTGGGACATGAAAGAGACGGAACTAAAAAATGGGACCATTGATGCCATCTGGAATGGCTATTCGGCTACAGATGAACGTCGGGAAAGTGTTGCTTTTACAAAGTCCTATATGAAAAACGAGCAAGTCTTGGTCACAAAGAAAGCATCTGGGATCCAATCAGTCGATGGGATGAAAGAGAAACGATTAGGTGCCCAGACAGGATCTTCTGGCTATATGGATTTTGAAGCCAATCCTAAAATCTTAAAAAATAAGGTCAAAAATCAAAAGGCTACCCAATACCAGAGTTTTAACGAGGCACTGATCGATCTCCAGAACGATCGGATCGATGGCCTCTTAATCGACCGTGTCTATGCCAACTATTATCTACAAACAGAAGGAATTTTAAAAGACTACAATGTCTTTCCTGTCGGTTTTGAGACAGAATCCTTTGCAGTAGGGGTGCGCAAGGCGGATAAAACCTTGAAGAAAAAAATTGATGAAGCTTTCGTAAAACTCTATCAAAAGGGCCAATTCCAAAAGATCTCTAAGAAGTGGTTCGGAACGGATGTAGCAACAGATGACATCAAGTAAAAAAAGCTAGGAAATCATTCCTAGCTTTTGATTAAAGACAAAGTTATCTTAAAAACTTTCCTTAGGTGAGTACGGACGTCAGCGAACTTCTACGAAGTTCCATGACTTA
>NZ_JUPI01000064.1 GCF_001074805.1 Streptococcus parasanguinis
GGAGGTGGGACGACGAAATCGAATTCTAACGAATTACCGATTTCTGTCCCACTCTCTTTTTTGTTGTCATTTTTCCCAGAAAAGGGATGTCTGATCAAGCATTAATAATCCAGAGCATCTGAATGACCTTTTCCGTTTCCTACGAAATAACCAGTCTTGGCATTGATACTAAAGAGATAGGTTCCATCTGGTTTGAAGAGATTGTAATAGCCATTACCGTTAATGATATTGACACGCTCTAAAATGTATTGATTGCCAGTGATATGTCCACGTTTACGAGCAATATTCAATACTTTTTCAAGGATCCCATCACCAAATACCCAAGCCGGGTTATTGACATCATTGATAGCTGCTTGGTTATATGGCACACGGCTCAAGTTCCGTTGAAGTGGGACACCATCGCTTGGAAGACCGTACCCTGAATAGCCTGGGTTTGCCGTTCCTGCACTACCTGTAGCAGCATTGACAGCTGGGGCCGTAGGCGTTGCTGATTGAGCTGGGGCTGGAGTTGCATTAGAAGTATCTGTACCACCTGTCCCTGTCACTGGTGCCGGTGTCGCAACTTGTTGTGAACGTCCTTGAGCAACTGCCTCATTCAATAAGCTATCTAATTTTTCATTGCCTGTCTTTGTTTCTGCAAAGGTCGCATCACTTTTCGCTTTGGCAGTTGCATCAAGAACTCCATCTTTGATGACTGGAGAACTAAATTGAGAATTCACTTTTTGAATGGCAGAAACTTGCTTCACAAGGTCTTCATATTTTGTTTTAGCCGCATTATAATCACTGCTTCCTTCTAATTTGTCCAGCAGTTTCTTCAGATTTTCCAAGTCTCCGAATTTATCATTTTTAAGAGCACTTTTTGATTCATCTACAAAAAAGGCATCGTAGGCTTTGGTAAACTCTTCCAATTTTTGAGCCTGTGTTTCACTGCTACTTGATTTAGAAGTAGAAGATGACTTGCTAGATGAAGACGATACAACAGTTGTACCACCAGATTTTCCACGACTGTGCATCCAGTTATAGGTCACAAAAATGGCCGAACCGACAATCGCAAGACCTAATGCAGAGTATAGAACCGCTTTGATTCGTTTACCCGCATTGCTTGGTGTTTCCTCAGGAAGTTCCTCAGCTTCTACAATTGGTTCAGTTGGTGTGGGACCAAATTTAATCTTAGCAGGTAATTCAGTTGAGATAGCATCCATTTCAGGCCTTTGTTCCAAGACCGTTTCCGTCACTTCCGGCGCCTCCACTGCTTCAGCTACTTCAGCAACTGTTTCTGTAGCTGCCAACTCTTCAGCTTTAGCCAATTCTTCTTTGGCCAAAATTTTTGTATCGTATTTTTCAGCTTCAATTTCTGCTCGGTGTTGTTTGATGTATTTGTCTAAGACATTATCACCTTCAGTGACACCTGCCTCGATTTCTTCTGCTTTTCGATTGGCCTGCCCAATCGTCATCTCTTTAGCATCTTCAAACTCTAAAATTGATTCTGTTTCTTGCTCTAATGGCTTTTTATCCTTCTCTGTCATAAAAATCCTTTCTATGCCTTAATCTGCCGTTTTACTCGTTCCCCAAAATATTGGTAGAGATCAACTTTTAGGGTTCCGTTATAAAGTTTTCGTTTTTTATCTGCTTTACTACCGAATTTAGATTCAAAACCTTCATCACTGGTTAAGATAAATTTACTCCAGGTTTTGAGAGGTGCAAATACGTGCCCCATTTCAGTATACAATTTCGTCACACCTTCATCATCGGATAAGCGTTCTCCATATGGAGGGTTGGAGATAATCACCCCGTTGATCTTATCTGAGTGAAGATCTTGGACTCGCATCTGTTTGAAAGTAATGTCACTGCTAACGCCCGCTTTCTGGGCATTTTCTTTGGCAATCTCAACCATCCGTGCATCGATATCGGTTCCCATAATATCCAATTCGATCTCGCGATTGATTTTTCTGCTTGCTTCTTGACGGACTTCATGAATCAAGCGATCATCCATCCAGTTCCATTCTTCAAAAGAAAAGGTCCGACGTAAACCAGGTGCCATATTTCTCGCAATCATCGCTGCCTCAATACAAAACGTTCCAGAACCACATGTCGGGTCAATCAAGGGTTTATCTGGATACCAGTTTGACAGCAGAAGAATTGCTGCTGCCATATTTTCCTTAATAGGGGCTCCCCCTTTTTCAGTCCGATAACCACGTTTGAAGAGGCTACTACCAGTGGTGTCAATCAAGACAGTGGCTTGGTCTTTAAGGATCGATACTTCGATCTTGAACTCTGCCCCATTTTCCATGAGAGGAACACCTTCTGGTCGGGCATAGTGTTTTTGTAACTTTTTAACCACTGCTTTTTTCGAAATGGCCTGAACGCTAGGTTCATTATGAAGCTTTGATTTGACACATTTAGCCTTAGAAATAGGAAAACGTGCTCCTAAAGGCAAATAGTTTTCCCAATCCAAAGCAAAGACACCTTGAAAGAGTTCTTCGAAGGTTTTGGCTGGAAAAGTCCCAACCACAATTTTCACACGATCAGCCGCGCGCAACCAGAGGTTGGTTTCTATGATTGCTCGACGGTCTCCTTGAAATCGAACCCGTCCATTTTCAACCTGGCAATCGTAACCGAGATCGCGTAGTTCTCGACCAACAACAGCCTCTAAGCCAGCAGCGACCGTTGCAATCAATTCAAATTGTTTTTTCATCTTATTCCTATCACTTTAAAAAAGGAGGTTGAGATCTCTCTCCACCTCATCAACCTATATGCAATTTTCTATAAGCCATGTTTTGTTCCAGAAATGACTAGGTACCATTTCCTTCGATAATCATCTGTCTACTGTTTCCAGTCAGAATGCTATGTTCGTTTCCACGCATTCCATGCCCCGACCAAAGTTTGGGTTGCTAGCTTGAGGGGTTTACCGCGTTCCACTTTTTAGGTTTCCCTAAAAACTACGTCACTGTGGCACTTTCAGAGCTACTAGAGCATATCCTTAGACTTAGCTCCTTCACTCGCCGTAACTTGAATACCAAGTCCCTAGGCTTATGGATTCACCTAGCACAAACACTACAGGCATCACAGCCTGTGCTAGCATGGACTTTCCTCATGAGAGCATTCTCTCACGCGATTATCCAAAAATTGCACGATCTATGGAATTAATAATCGCGATCTACGATCTGTTTCCCAAAAACTTCTTTTTCCAAACGATTAAGACGTTTGAGAATATCAAAGTTCGTCGCTGTTGTCACTTGCGGGAATTCTTGCGTAGCAGTGCTAGCAATCGGAGATGTTTGTGGTGTTTCCTGTGCTTTTTGGGCAAGTTCTTCACGAAGGCGGGCGTTTTCTTCACGCAATTCCTTCACCAAAGCAGCATAGGTTTCATAGTCTTTTATGACATCATCCAAAAATTCATTTACTTCATCTTTATTATAACCACGAACTTCTCGTTTGAAATCTTGATCAAAAATATCTTTCGCAGTAAAAATAATACTCGCCATTACTCTCTCCAATCTAGTTCATCATCTCAATTATATAAAAAAATGGTAAGAAAAATCAAGGTATAACACTTAGTTTTCGTAAAAATTTTCAGCAAGTTCATTTAAGTCATCAAAACTTAATTGTTTGACATAAAATGGTTCTTTTTCTACCATCATTTTGTAAAGATATTTTAAATTGGTTTCATTTTCTGGATCATAAAAAACATAAGCTCCATCCGCGTTATCTATCAAAAACTGATTGTATTCTTTTAGTTGACCCGGATTGCTATAGTGGGGATAGGCATATTTCACGAAATCCACTTGTTTGAAGCGTGCTAATAATTCCTGATTGCTTTCATTCCAATTTTCGCCAACATTCTCAAATAGGAAGATCGTCGCCATTTGAAAATCGTAATCTTTTTTTAATGCAAAGGCGACCTCTAGTACCCAAGCCTCAAATCCCAAATTACCAGAAAAGACTAGCCATTTCACTCCTTCTTCAAATAAACGACGAAGATCTCTTTCAATGGCTTTTTTGATAATGGTCAGTCGAGGGTCTTTATTGGAAAAGACTCCCACATCAAAACTCTTATAACCTGCAACAAGTATGGTATTCATTTTTTCCTCATTATTCTAATTTATGATATAATAGAGTGATGTAATTGTACCAATAAGGAGAACTATGGTCAACTATCCACATAAAGTAGCCAAAAAAACCTTGGTCTCTACACAAAGGAAACATCCAGTCGACTTTGCGAATCGTGGGATGACATTTGAAAAAATGATCAATGAAAGCAATCAATACTATCTTTCTCGAGGTCTAGCAGTCATCCATAAAAAACCAACACCGATTCAAATCGTGAAAGTGGATTATCCACGTCGCAGTCGGGCAAAGATTGTTGAAGCCTATTTCAGGCAAGCCTCAACGACGGACTATTCTGGAGTATACAAGGGACGCTATATCGATTTTGAAGCGAAGGAAACACAGCAAAAGCAATCCATGCCGATGAAAAATTTTCATCAACATCAAATCGATCATATGGAGGCAGTTGTTCAGCAAGGCGGTATCTGTTTCGTTCTCTTGCATTTTGCAAAGTTGAGTGAAACCTACTTACTTCCTGCTCCTGCATTAATTCACTATTACAACATCGATCATGGTAATAAATCCATGCCCCTCTCCTATATTCAGGAGCACGGCTTTCTAGTAGATAAGAATCGTCTTCCAAGCGTTCCTTATCTTGATATTATCGAACAGAAACTTCTAGGCGGTATTTAAATGAATAAACAAACAGTCATTCAATGGTTGAAATATGTTGCCATCGCAGCCATTTCATTTTTCTTACTTTTATTTGTCCTCGGTGGACTGATATTTAGTTACTATGCTATGAAAGCACCAACCTTGTCTGAAAAAGATTTGGTTGCAACAACATCTAGTAAGATCTATGACAACCAAAATAACTTGATCGCGGATTTGGGAGCTGAGAAACGAATCAATGTCACAGCCAATGAAATCCCTACTGATTTGGTCAATGCTATCGTTGCGATTGAAGACCACCGTTTCTTCAATCACCGTGGGGTCGACATCATTCGGATCGGCGGTTCCTTCCTTCACAACTTACGAGGAGGAAGTCAAGGTGGGTCAACCTTGACGCAACAATTGATCAAGTTAACCTATTTCTCCACTTCAGCCTCTGACCGTACCCTCTCTCGTAAGATCCAAGAAGCTTGGTTAGCAACCCAACTAGAAAAGAAAGCAACCAAACAAGAAATCTTGACCTATTACGTCAATAAAGTATTTATGGCGAATGGGAACTACGGAATGCAGACAGCTGCGAAAAGTTATTACGGAAAAGATCTAAAAGATCTTTCGCTCCCTCAATTGGCACTCCTTGCGGGGATGCCCCAAGCACCAAACCAATACGATCCATACTCCCATCCTGAAGCAGCGCAACAGCGCCGAAACTTAGTATTAAAAGAAATGCTCGATATGAAGACCATTTCTAACAAACAATACGAAGCAGCGGTCAATACACCTGTTACAGATGGTCTGCAAAGTCTCAGTTCTTCAAGCAGTTACCCAGCCTATATGGATAATTACCTAAAAGAAGTGATCGAGCAAGTCGAAGAAGAAACGGGCTACAATTTGTTGACAACCGGAATGGATGTCTATACAAACGTGGATACAGAAGCTCAAAAGAAACTATGGGATATCTACAATACAGATGAATATGTCAATTACCCGGATGATGAAATGCAAGTAGCTTCTACCGTTATTGATGTCAATACTGGTAAAGTCATTGCTCAGCTGGGTTCTCGTCACCAATCCAGCAATGTTTCCTTTGGTACAAACCAAGCGGTTGAAACGAACCGTGACTGGGGTTCAACAATGAAACCAATCACAGATTACGCACCAGCTCTTGAACATGAGGAATATACCTCTACAGCAGCTACTACAACAGATGCGCCATACAACTTCCCTCATTCATCAACGCCTGTCTACAACTGGGACCGTTCATACTATGGTAGCATGTCCATTACCTACGCAATTCAACAATCTCGTAACGTGCCTGCGGTGAAGGCCCTGGAAAAAGTTGGTCTTAAACAAGCTAAGAAATTCCTCAATGGATTAGGGATCGATTACCCAGAAATGGTTTACGCCAACGCTATCTCGAGTAACACTAGCGATTCTAGCAACAAATACGGAGCCAGCAGTGAGAAAATGGCAGCTGCCTATGCTGCTTTTGCCAATGGCGGTACCTATTACAAACCATCCTATGTTAGTCGGGTTGTCTTTAGTGATGGCACAACCAAGGAATTTGAGTCCGAAGGAACTCGTGCAATGAAAGCAACAACTGCCTACATGATGACAGATATGATGAAGACAGTTCTCTTGTCTGGTACCGGTACAAATGCTGCCATTTCGGGAATCTACCAAGCTGGTAAGACAGGTACATCAAACTATGCTGATAACGAAATCGGTAAATTGACAAAAAATGCTTATTCAAATATTGTAACACCGGATGAATTGTTTGTAGGCTACACTCCTGAATATGCCATGGCAGTATGGACAGGTTATTCCAATCGCTTTACACCAGTATTGGATAATGGAATACAGGTCGCAACGGATGTCTACCGTCAAATGATGCTCTATCTTGCTAATAATAATAACTCTGGTCATACGGATTGGACGCAACCAAGTGGACTGTATCGAAGTGGTTCTTATCTCTACTTAAACAATGGTAAGAACAACTACAATAACTACTACTATGAGCCAAGTTATTCCACTGATCAGTATTCGTATGAAGAACCATCGTCTAGCTCTTCGAACGAAGAAAATCAATCTAAACCATCTGAGCCTTCTTCGCAAGACTCTAACAATCATAACGAATAATAGAATGGAGAAGTCGGGCTTTTGCCCGGCTTTTTTTAAAACAATGGTTAAAAAACCAGAACGAATAAAATCTGATTTATTTAGTTAGACTTCCCAGCTTTTTTATTTTTGAGTATATAAAAAAAAAAGAGCCTTTCGGCTCTTATTAGAATGTAGACAAACTATTTTAAAGCAAAATAAGTTAAGTGATTCTGCAAAAAACAAAATTGAGTTCCAATATTTAAATCGATTTAAGAAAATACTGAAACTTTCCGCTGTGAGAAAAGTGCTTGAAACGTTATTGTTTCAGGCACTCGGAATTATTGAGACCTTAGACTCAATAATTAGTCATGGAACTTTAAAGAAGTTCGCTGACGTCCGTACTCACCTAAGGAAAGTTTTTAAGATATTTTGTCTTCAATCTGAAAAGAGCCTTTCGGCTCTTTTCTATATCATTATTTTGCTAAAGCTCCCATTGGATCCCACGGTGCTAGGACAATTGGTTCTGCTTCATAGGCTGCTAATTCGTCTGCTGTTAGGAATTCTTTACGAACCACGATTTGATAGGTATATTCATCCATCCAAGCATCAGAAGCCACAAAGTAACCATCTGTACCGACCTTGTCTCCCCATGAATTTTCAACCTTCCATTTACGAGGCTGACCTGCTTCGTCTAAATCAACCCCTGTCAAGACCATAGCGTGTGTCATGAGACTTTCTGCATAGTCCAAGCGACCCGCCTTGTCTTGTGTCAAATGAATGTCCATGCCTGCTTCAAAATCGTAGACATCTGTTGCCAGGATTCCGGCTTTACGGTTGCTGACTTGGCCTACATCTGAACCAAACCAGACAGTTTCTCCTGCTTTCATTTGAGCAATAGCTAATTCTTTCAATCGATCCATTGGAACATTTAGGTAGCGGACTGGACGGCTACCAACCACATTGCCCAGCATATCTACGGTGTAAGATTTTCCATATGGCTTATCTGTAGTTGGGGCATTGATAATGGAGACGTAATCGTCTAATTGAAGGTCTACATATTTTTTGTAGAAGCTTTGTGGAGTTAAGCCACTTTCGGTATGGAATTGGTTGTCCTTATCACGGTATGAAAAGTCAAATTCACGCGGAGGCAATCCTAAAGACATAGCCAAGAAGTTAAAGATTTCTTGCAACAACGCTTGTTTCTTGCTCGCAACTGCCTCACTATCTGCGCCTGAGTGAATCAAGTCACGCAAGATTTGCGCATCTTGACGCAAGAGTTTATTGAGGTAGGTGTTCAATTCCCGGCTATTACTTGAAGAAATCGATTCCGGATAAACTGATTTTGGAACCACTCCGTATTTCTCAAAGAGGGATACCACCATATCCCATTGACCACCATCTTGTTGTGGGGTTTGTAGGAGAAAAGCCACCTTACGGCTGGTCAATTCTTGATCTGCTGTAGCAATCACTTGCTCCAAAAACCAGTTTGATTTTTCATACTTATCCCAAAAGAAAGTATGTGCTTGAGACAATTCAAAATCCTCCAATTGGAAGCTTGAAATCATCTTGTGACGGAAGGTATTTAAAGCCGCAAACATCCAACAACGTCCAGATGCTTTTTGGTTTGTCACCTTATCCTTGGTCAAATCAAGTGAAAAAACTGGTGTATTTTCTACTGCACTCTTGCGCGTTTCAAGCGATGCATGGATCCCATTGTGGGTAACAGCATTTTCAAGAGCCGCATATTTCACATTTGCTTCATAATTAGCATAGAGCTGGTCTGTAAATTCTTTCGTTAATTCTGACATAGCAATCTCCTTTTTTCATTATTTACTATTATAATCCTTTGAGCAGAATCTTCAAGTAAAAATCACCCTATAGAGAGGGATTCTGTTTAGAATAGATGATTTTATCCCCGCAATATCCTTTGCGTTGAATGGCATGAGGGATGGTTTCTACATACTGCATTCCTGCCTTTTCCATGACTTTCCCTGAAGCAGGATTTAAACTGACATAAGTGGCTTTGATTTCTTTAAATCCGACTTTGTTCAATAAGAAATCCAAAACAGCTATGACGGCTTCTGTCATGAATCCCCGCCCCCAGAATTTCTTGCCAAGGATATAACCTAGCTCGCATGATTGACTTTCCTGGTCTTGAGAAACCACACTAATATCTCCAATTACCTGATCCAGTGATGTTTTCAAACAAAGCGCCCATTTATAAGTATCTGGTTTACGATACTGTTCGATCCATCTTTTGATCGATTCTCTGGTTCTCTCAGTAGATGCATGGGCATCCCAAGTGACATATTTCAGGGTTTCAGGATCCGAAGCCCAATTTTCAAACATCGCTGGTGCATCTTCCAAAACGAAAGGCCTCAAGTATAAATGCTCTGTCTCTATGACAAGACTTCCAAGATGATTCATAGATTGTCTCCCTTCATTTTTTCATGCAACTTGAACGTTGCAAGTTGGTTACTTTAATCTAGAAGAAAAGGACGGATGAAATCGCCCTTCTTTTTGATGCTTTTCACAATATTGTATGGTGAGAAGACTACGAAATCGAACTCTACGAATTACCGCTTTCTGTCTAGTATTAATAGAAAAATTCTATTTGTCTCCACCTCATCCATGAGCTTTTCAATGATACATTGACTCAGTAGCTGGCTGATTTGAACGGAGCTCTTTGAGCACCTTTCAAATCTAGACAGCCTTGCGGGGGTGAGACTACGAAATCGAACTCTACGAGTTACCGATTTCTACCTCGTTCTCCTATTTTAAGACTCGGGCTAAAAAGGTCCACTGGACCTTTTTACTCCCAAAAATGATCAAATACTGTGATTGGCAAGTGGCGTTTGTGTTGGCCTTTATACCACCATTTTTCAATAGTGGCTTGAGCTTCTGGGTTCACTTGTTTGCCTTCTAGGTAATCATCGATTTCATTATAGGTGACACCCAGCGCTACTTCATCTGCTATTCCTGGTTTTTCTTCTTCCAAATCTGCTGTTGGGATTTTCTCATAAAGAACAGGATCGGCTCCTAAGGCCTTAAGCAATTGTTTTCCTTGGCGTTTATTCAAACGGAAAAGGGGCAAAATATCTGCACCACCATCTCCAAACTTTGTAAAGAAGCCAGTAATATTTTCTGCAGCATGATCCGTCCCAATCACCGCTCCGCTACGTGCTCCAGCTAGAGCATATTGAGCAATCATACGACTGCGAGCCTTAATATTGCCTTTGTTAAAATCAGAAACCTCTGTTCCAGTCGCCTCTACTGCTCGTACCATTTCGTCAGCAGACTCCTTGATATTCACAACCAGGCTAACATCCGGCTGGATAAAGGCCAAAGCTTTTTGTGCATCTGCTTCATCTGCCTGTACCCCATAAGGAAGACGAACGGCAATAAATTGATAGGAGGCATCTCCTGTTTCTGCGCGCATTTCTTCCATGGCTAATTGAGCTAATCGTCCAGCAAGCGTTGAATCTTGTCCTCCTGAGATCCCTAATACAAATGTTTTCAAGAAGGGATGTTTTTTTAGATATCTTTTTAAGAAATCAACCGAGCGGCGAATCTCTTCCTGAGGATCAATAATTGGCTTGACACCCAATTGTTGGATAATCTCTTCTTGCAAACTCATTTTGCTTCTCCTTCTCCATTGGCCTTGTTACGCATTTCCTCGATCAGATCCATCTTATCCTGCCAAATATCTTTGGCCAAGTCAACTGGGTAATGCTGTGGATTGAGGACGCGCTTGTATTCATCCCATAATTGATCGTAATTTTTACGAGCATATTCTTGAATTTCTGATAATGTTGGCAGTTGATAAACCAATTGACCCTCTTTAAAAATATCCACTAAAAGAGGAATCGCCTCAAAGTTTCGGACTGTTTTATTAATGTAGGTATAAGTTGGATGGAACATTTTAAGTTCTGTCAGTTGTGAAACATCTACTCCATCGTAAGTGATGTAGTCCCCTTCTGACTTACCTTTTTCACGGCTGGTAATCCGCCAGACTTGCTTTTTACCTGGTGTAGAAACTTTCTCTGCATTATTGGAAAGCTTGATGGTATTGATCATCTCTCCTGCTTCGTTTTCAACAGAGACAATTTTGTATACCGCTCCAAGCGCTGGTTGATCGTAAGCTGTAATTAACTTGGTTCCTACACCCCAAACATCAATTTTTGCTTTTTGCATTTTTAAGTTGAGGATAGTATTTTCATCCAAGTCATTAGAAGCGTAGATTTTAGCATTTGTAAACCCAGCCTCATCTAATTGCTGGCGAACCTTTTTAGAAATATAGGCAATATCTCCTGAGTCAATCCGGACGCCTAGGAAATTGATCTTATCTCCCATTTCACGCGCTACCTGAATAGCTGCTGGTACCCCAATACGAAGCGTATCATAGGTATCGACGAGGAAGACACAATCTTTATGGGTTTCCGCATAAGCTTTAAAGGCTTGATAGTCATTCCCATATACTTGTACAAGAGAATGGGCATGGGTTCCTAAAACTGGTATTCCAAAGAGTTTTCCTGCACGAACATTACTAGTTCCATTGGCCCCTCCGATGACTGCTGCACGAGTTCCCCAAATGGCAGCATCCATTTCTTGCGCACGACGTGTTCCAAATTCCATCAAAGGCTCATCTTCAATGACCGAACGAATGCGTGCAGCTTTTGTGGCAATCAAGGTTTGAAAGTTGACGATATTCAAAAGGGCTGTTTCCACCAATTGACACTGAGCCAAAGGACCTTCTACCTGAACAATTGGTTCATTCGCAAAGACTAAGTCTCCTTCTTGAGCCGATCGTACCGTCAATTCCAACTTGAGATTAAGGAGATATTCCAAGAAGGCCCCATGATAACCAAGTGACTCTAAATAGGCAATATCGCTCTCAGAAAAACTCAAGTTTTCCAAGTATTTCACAATTCTCTCTAAGCCAGCAAATACAGCGTAACCGTTTTTAAAAGGCTGTTTACGAAAATAGACTTCAAATACAGCATGTTTATTGTGGATACCTTGATCAAAATAGACCTGCATCATGTTGATTTGGTATAAATCAGTATGCAACGTTAAACTGTCATCTGGATACATATGAATACCTCTTTTTTTAGATTTGTTCTATGAATTCCTACCATAAAATTAGTACCATTATAGCACATTTCAGCCCCATTGAATACTGAAAGGAAAGCACAAAAAAAATCTGAGACACAAACCTCAGATTTTTAAAAGATTAAAAGTTTTCTGTGATATATTTATAAACTTCTTGGCCAGCAATCGCACCGTCTCCGACGGCTGTCGTCACTTGACGCAAATCTTTTTGACGAACATCGCCAACCGCAAAAATACCTGGGACTGTGGTTCTCATATGATCATCCGTGACCACCCAGCCATTTTCATCTAAAATACCAAGTTCTGTCGCAAAATCACTGACAGGATCTAAACCGACATAGATAAAGACACCACCGAAGGCTTGCTCTCTAACCTCTCCTGTCTTCACATCTTTTAAAAGGACAGACGTTACTTTTTGTTCACCCTTAATTTCTTCAACAACCGTATTCCAAGCAAAGTGAATTTTATCATTGGCAAAGGCACGATCTTGAAGAACTTTTTGGGCACGCAACTGATCACGACGATGGGCAATGGTCACTGTTTTTGCAAACTGAGTCAAAAAGACAGCTTCTTCTACCGCAGAATCACCTCCACCAACGACCAAGAGATCCTCGTCTCTAAAGAAAGCACCATCACAAACAGCACAGTAGGAAACCCCTCTACTATTTAGCTCCTCTTCACCAGGGACATTCAATGAACGATGGTTAGACCCTGTTGCAATCACCACGGTTTTAGCTTCAAATTCCCCATCATCTGTGACAATCTTTTTGGTTGCTCCGAGGTCTTCGATACGCTCTACCTGACCAAACAAATGTTCCACGCCAAGATTTTCTAAAGGCTCAAACATTTTTTCAGCCAAGTCTGGGCCACTAATATTCGCATAGCCAGGATAGTTTTCAATGTCAGACGTATTGTTCATTTGACCGCCTGGAATTCCTCTCTCAATCAATGCGACTTTTAAATTGCTTCGTGCTGCATAAAGGGCAGCAGTCATCCCTGCAGGGCCTGCTCCAATAATCACTGTATCAAACATACTAAACCTCTTTCTGTTTTGTTGTAACCATTATAATTCTAACACGGTCTTTTTGCAATTATCGTGCTTGAAAGATAAACAAAATCCCTATGACCGCAAAGGTTAAAATAGGAATCGTCATGATATCAATTAAAAGGATATCATACAAATGGGCTTGTCGTTGCTTGGCTGTTTTATCTTTCTTCTTAAGGGCACGGTAGCCAATCCAAATACAAGAAGCGATCCCAACTAAAATCGTTGTCGTCACTAAACTTTGTAAATATAAGGACAATAATTTATTTAACATCACGACTCCAAATATTTTTACATTTTCAGAAAACAAACCCAGCTAGCATCGCCAGCTGAGTCTTACCTCTCCTCTATTATATCAAACATAGGTCCGTTTGTAACTAGCAAAGAATTCTTTTGTCCGTTCTTCTTTTGGATGTTGCATGATTTCCTCTGGTGTTCCAGATTCAATAATCCGTCCTTTATCCAAAAATAGGACCTTATCTGCTACTTGCGCTACAAAAGACATATCATGGCTGACCAGTACCATGGTTTGTCCCGATTTTGCCGCATTGGCAATGGATTTTTCAACTTCTCCAACCAATTCTGGATCCAAGGCCGAAGTCGGTTCATCCAGCAAAAGAACCTCTGGTTTCATGGCCAAGGCACGAGCCAAAGCAACCCGTTGTTTTTGTCCACCTGAGAGGTGACGAGGATAGTGATTTTCACGATCCGATAAACCGACTTTTGCCAGTTCTTCTCGAGCAATTTTCGTTGCTTCTTGATCGGATAAGCCCTTCACAACAATGAGCCCTTCTTTCACATTTTCAAGAGCTGTTTTTCTACCAAACAAATTAAACTGTTGGAAAACCATGGCCAATTTTCTTCTTAAGGTCAAGATTTGATCTTGGGTAATGTGCTCAAAATCAACCTCGAAATCATCAATCTTAATTCTACCACTGTCTGGAGCTTCCAAATAGTTTAAACTGCGTAAGAAGGTTGATTTACCAGCTCCCGAAGACCCGATTAGGGCCACGACTTCCCCTTTTTGAATTTCCAAACTGAGATTATTTAAAACCTTTTGACCTGAAAATGTCTTTGATAATTCTGAAATATAAATCATTAGATACGGACCTCCTGATCTGGTAAATCAATTGCTACGGGAGTCTCAATATCCAGGCGACGTTCAATGTGACGGCCTAGTATTTCAATGAGAATGTTCACAATCCAGTAAACAATCGATACTGTGATAAAGCGTTCAAAGTACTTCAAATCGCTCCCACCAATAATCCGTGCTTGGGCAAAAATTTCAACCACACTGGCACTAAAGGCTAGCGAAGTCCCCTTGGTCAATCCGATGAGAGAGTTGATTAAAGTAGGAGTTGCAACGACTGCTGCATTGGGAATAATAATCCGGCGATAAACTTGACGGTTGGTCATCCCAAGACTACGCGCTGCCTCAATTTCACCAGGATCCACTGATAAAATGGCTGCCCGGATGGTCTCACTCGCATAAGCCGCCTCATTAAAGGCAAGAGCAACAATTGCAAACAGCTCAGCCGGAATGGCATTAATATTAAAAGCTGTTCCATAAGACTGATTGATCGCTTTTAAAATAAGAGGAATCCCATAATAGGTCAACATCAACTGAACCAACAAAGGAGTCCCCCGTAAAAAACTGACAAAAACAGCTTGAATCGGGTAAAGAATTCGTACACGATTAATTTTGACCAGAGCAAAAATCATGGCAAAAATAATCCCAAAAAATGCGCCTCCTAGGGCTAATAAAATCGTCACAGGCAATTTTCCTATGACAGCCGGAAATGCATCCAATACGGCTCTCAAACTAAACAGCTTGCTATCTGGAACGTGTTTTAAAAAGTCAGCATACCAGTTGGCAGTTAAAAGATTAGTTGTAAACATTTTTGTTACTTCCTTTCTCGAACATAAACATTCTATCACATTCACTATCGGAATTCCAAAAATTGCTACAGAAATAGAAAAATGATAGACTACTCAAATTTAGTCTATCATAATTTTAGACAAGTTCCTAATAGTTTTTCTTTATGGAGTTCATAAAGAAAATCTATGTTTTCTTCTGAACATTTGAAAGAAGGGGTTAGAAAGTTTGACGTTTGGCCTTTCGTTCGGCCCGACCACGCGCACGGTTTTCAGCTCGCTTAGCTTTTCTCCGCTTTTCATCAACTGCCCATTTAATTTTTTTCTTGTAGCCTGGTTTGATTTTTTTCTTTTTCTTCTTCACCAGACCAATCATTTCGATGTCGAGTTTCTCTTGCTTTTTCTCACGATTGGCCCGTCTATCCCGATCATAAGTATCTTCAATAACCCCATTTTTCAACACTTTCGGTACGAAACGAATGCCCATTTTTTCTAGTTCACGGATATCTGAATCATCACTCGGTTGATAAAGAGTAATAGCGACACCTGGTAGACCATTGCGCCCTGTCCGACCGACACGGTGGACAAAGAAAGAAAGATCTTGTGGAATAGCATCGTTGATGACATGACTCACCCCTTCGATATCAATTCCACGAGCCGCTAAATCTGTGGCCACAATATACTCAAAATCAAGATTTTTAACCTGATTCATGATCCGTTTCCGTTCACGTGGTGGGATATCTCCGTGAATCTTCGCCACTTTTAATCCCTGAGCCACTAAATAGGCATGGAGATCATCTGCTCTCGTTTTTGTATTGACGAAAATCATGGCCAAATAAGGTTGCAAGGTCTTGGTCAATTGGTAAATTTGCTCATTTTTATCTCGACCCTTGGTCGAAACCAGCCAGTTATCGATGGTATCTGAAATCACCGTCTTGGTCTTAATTTGCTCCATGACTGGATTTGAGAGATATTTTTTCAAGAAAGGCTGCAATTTTTGCGGAATGGTGGCTGAAAAAACTAAAAATTGCAGTTGTTGCGGAAGCCTTGAAGCAATCTTATCCACGGTAGACAAGAATCCCATGTCCAGTGTCATATCTGCCTCGTCTACCACAAAAGTATGGGCCTTATGAATAGCCAGATCACCAGATGCAACCAGGTCATAAATTCGGCCTGGAGTTCCAATCACGATATGTGGTTGTTTGACCTGGAGTTTTTCAATCTGACGGCTTTTATCCGTTCCTCCAACATAATTCACAATCCGAATCTCTTTTTCAGAATGACTAGCGATTTGACGAGCAGCTTGGTAAATTTGCGTCGCCAACTCCCGACTAGGCGCCGTGATGACCGCTTCAACTTGCTCACTGTCTTCATTTAATGTTTGAAAAATCGGTAAGAGGAAAGTATGGGTTTTCCCCGAACCAGTCTTTGACTCTCCTACCAAATCATTTCCAGCTAGGACAATCGGAATTAGTTTTTCCTGTACTTCTGTTGCTTCTCTAAAATTGATTTCTTTCAGTGCCTCTTGAATATAGGGCTTAAAATTAAACTCTGTAAATTTCATTTTCTCAGTTCCTTTCATGATCTCTATTATTATATCAGAAAAGCTGTCTTCTTGCCTCTCTTATGGGTCATTTTTCCTAACCAGCGAAGTCTCTCTGAGTCAGCAAAAAAACGATGGGCAAGCCCACCGTCGTTTTATAGGTAGAGAAGGACTAGAGTCACGACACTTGTCACCAAGGCAATGCTCCACATAAAGGCATCCACTTTCCATTCTGACCAGTTTTGCCCATTGCCAGAAAGGCCACCCAGTTCTAAATGATGGTGGAAAGGAGTCATTCGGAAAATCCGACGTCCTTCCCCGTAACGTTTCTTGGTCCATTTGAAATAGGTCACTTGTAGCATCACTGAACCTGTTTCAATGACATAGACCAGACCAATCAAGAGCAGCGTCCACTCGACATGCAAAGCCATTGACAAGGCTGCAAGCATCCCTCCAAGAGCTAGACTACCGACATCTCCCATAAAGATTTTAGCCGGCTTGTGGTTGAAGACAAAGAATCCTAGCAAGGCCCCAATCATACTCAAGGTGACAAAGAGAATGTCCCATTTCCCTTGCATATAGGCAATAAAGGAATAGGCACTCAGGCTAATGGCAACGGAGATGCTGGCTAATCCATCGATCCCATCTGTCAAATTGACAGCATTTGAGAAACCAACCAACCAAAATAAAGCAAAGAGAATGTAGAAATGGCCCAAGTAAAGTTCATATCCGAAAACATTCAAAAGGCTTCCTGCACCGTGGCGTTCAGAAAAAATATAGAAGATGATTCCACCAACAAGTTGAAGGGCCAATTTTTGTTTTGGGTTAAGACCTTCATTAATCTTACGAAAAACTTTTAAAAAGTCATCCAAAAATCCAACAATTCCATAAAGAATCAAGATAAATAGAATCAGTTGAACAGGGCGCGTGAAATTTCCAGTCAATACGGTAACGACAAAACTAACTAGAACGGCTGTAATGAGAAATACAACTCCACCCATTGTCGGAGTGCCAGCTTTCGCTTTGTGTTGTTTCACATCTTCGTGCATTTGTTGCCCAGAAATATGAGCACGATGGTAAAATCGAATAAAGGCTGGAATAGCAACCACTGTTAATAGAAACGATACAAGGATCGTAGCAATATACATCTTAGTCTCCTAATGTTAACGTAATCTTTTTAGTTTTATTGAGTGAGGTGTTCATTTTGACACTTTGTTTAGTTACTTTCTTTCCACTACCTTTATAGGTAATCTCAATTCCAGTCCATTCTCCAAAGATGTCCGCATTTTTCTTTGTCCAACCATACATATCTGGAACCGCATCAAAGTCTTCTGTCAATAACAATACTTGCTGATTGGCTTTGACTTTAGAGCCTACATCCACAGACATTTTGCGGATATTTTTCCCGGTTCCTAGGACAATTGGTTGCACCAAATTGCGACGCAATTCTTCTGAATAAGCACCTGGGCTCAAATTTTGTTTCAGATTCAACTCCTTAGAGAGAGTTTCTACTGAAGGGATTTTGTAGGTCGTTTCTTTGGTCACACCATCCAACGTTGGTGCTTCTGATGTTAGATGCAATTCGTCTTTTAAAGCAACTGCATCTTCCAAAATAGGATTGACCAGCTCTTCCCAGCTGGTCGCTGAGAATTTCACTTCTGGTTGTTGGACCGTCACATACATGATGAATTCAGGATCTTCTGCAGGTGTCATGGCTACAACCGAGTTGATATAATCATTTTCTCCTTGTAAGTATCCTTGATCTGTCGCCATTTGGGCAGTCCCTGATTTCACCGCAACGTTTTGACCTGGTACCTGAATGATGGGTCCATCGCTGTACAAGGTTCCATACTCTGGATCTGTTCCGACGGTGATCATATAGTTCCGTGTCTGTTGCGCAGCTGATCCTGAAACTGGTTTTCCAACAACTTCTTTTTTTGATTTGCGGGCTGTGTCTGATTTTTTATCGTAAATAGCACTAATAAACTTCGGCTCCAACATTTGCCCATCATTAGCGATGGCGCTAAAGGCCCGTAACATTTGGGTTTGACTGACGGAAATCCCTTGACCAAAGGCAGATTGTGCCTGACTGACATAGTTATCCCCTGGAAGACCACCGTAAGCTTCATTTCCCATTCCAAAACGGGTCGGAAGACCAAATTTAAAGCGGGTTAGGTAGTCCATCCAGACAGCATTTCCCATCTTTTGCTCTAAGCGAGTCATCCCCACGTTACTTGAGTATGCAAAGCCCTGTGCGATATTCATATAGCGACCTTCAGACACCCCCATATTGACATCCCAGTCACGGATCGTCGCATCTTTTACTTGTAGTTCGTTACTGTAGTATACCTCATTATAGGCTGGGAAGGTTCCATGATCAATCGCCGAAGCTAATAACATGACCTTCATCGTTGAACCCGGTTCATATTGATCTTGATAAAGGATGGTATTCCAGGTTTTCAAGTTTTTCAGATCCAGCCCTTGTTTGGTATCCGCATTATAGGAAGGACGTTGCGTTGTCGCAAGAATTTCTCCTGTTTTTGCACTCACAAGAGTCGCACTAACATACTTTCCTTTTACTTTTTCTTGGAAAACATCCATTCGCGTCTCAAGGTAGGTTTGTAATTCTGCTGAAATGGTCGTATAGACATCTTTTCCATCTTCTGTTTTGACAGAAACCTTATCTGAACCAGGAACGATATTCCCGTTTCGGTCTTTGTCATAGGTGATAACCCCATTTTGACCAGCGAGAATACGATCGAGGGATTTCTCCATCCCTGATTGCCCCTTCAGGGTTTTATTCCCCTCTTTATCTTCTTGAAGAGAGGCCTGACCTATAAATTGAGAGGCAAAAACCCCATTTTTATAGCTCCGATTTGGACTAGTTGTAAAGGCAACCCCTTCAATCTTCGCCGCTTCCATGGCCTCACGGATGGCCGTCATATTGCTATAAGTTATGCCGTTTCCGTTCGAGCCAAAAGAAACTTGTTTCAATTTCTTTTGCGACAACTGTTGAATGACGTAATCCTCATCCATCCCTAAGTACTGCTTAAAGATTTCTGCTACTTTTTTAAATTGGCTCTCTTCTACATAGAGGATTTTCCCGGTTGCTGATTTGTACTTTTTATCAATAATGGCATAAACATTATAGGTCGTCGCATCTTCAGCAATTACTGCTCCATTTCGATCATAGATCGTTCCACGTTTTGCAGGAACAATGACCGTCTGCTCATGGACTTTTTTGGCTTGATCCGATAAGGTCACACCAAATTTTTTGTCAGTCCCAATGATCATTGCAAAATTAATCAGAAAGAGAAAAAAGAGGAAAATCGCCAGTACACTGAGATTTTTCCCAACTTGTTTTCGATTCTGATCCGGCAAGCGACGTTTCTTTATCGAATACCCGATCAAAAATTTTTTGAATTTATTCATCACTACTTGCACTCACTGTTTTTCGATTTTCTTTTTGCAGCTTCATTCCTTGGGAGCTAGCCAACTGTGATAAGCGGTCATAACGTGTTAATTCATTGACCTCTTGACGAACATCTGCCAATTCCGTCTTCTTGGCTTCTAGTTCCGTATTCAAATCAGTCAATTCACTTTGAACTTGTAAAATCCGTGTCTGCATAAAGACGATACTAATGGCTAAAATAACAGCTGTTAGGACAATCGACCCATAAAAAGCCTTTTCTACTCTAGAGAAACGGCGAAAGCGGTCTTGCAGTAGCTGTGTTCTTGTTCTCTCATCTCTTGCTGCCATATCAATTCCTCTTACTTGTGTATTTTTCGAGCAACCCGTAGTTTTGCTGAATGGGATCGATTATTATCCTCAAGCTCTTCTTCACTTGGTAAAATAGGTTTCCGGTTGACCAACTCCATCTTTGGTTTCAAATCATCTGGAATAAAGGGAAGTCCCTTTGGAACCTCAACCGTCGAAGCTTCTTTAAACAATTGTTTGGTCAATCGATCCTCTAACGAATGAAAGGTAATCACAGAAATACGACCATCGAGGGCCAACAAATCCATGGCTTGCTGAATCGATTCATCTGCAGCTCCCAGTTCATCATTGACTTCGATACGAATGGCTTGGAAAATCTGTTTAGCAGGATGGCCCTTTTTCTTGAGCTCCTTAGCTGGTTTAGCAGATTTAATAATCTCTGCTAATTCAGTCGTTGTTTCAATCGGTTTAATTGCTCGTGCTTGCTCAATTTTCCGCGCAATTTGCTTGGAAAATTTGTCCTCTCCATATTTGAAAAAAATACGGACTAGATCATGGTAATCGTAGCTATTTACAACCTCATAGGCTGTCAAGGAAGCTTCTTGATTCATCCGCATGTCTAACGGCGCATCTTTCTTATAAGAAAATCCGCGTTCCCGTTCATCTAACTGAGGACTAGAGACACCTAGGTCATAACAGATCCCATCAATTTCAGTCACACCCAATTCGTTTAGACGTTCCTTCAAATGACGAAAGTTATCCTTAATGAAGGTCACCATGCCTTTCTCAATGAAAGGTGCCAATCGAATCTTAGCATTCTCAATCGCATGCTGATCTTGGTCAAAGGCATAAAGATGGCCCGATTCATTTAATTTTGTTAACAAATATTCGCTGTGGCCTGCCCCACCCAATGTGGCGTCTACATAGATCCCATCTGGCTTAACATCCAGCATATCGATCGTTTCATGAAGCAAAACCGTTACATGATGAAATTCTTTACTCATATCTTTACTATTTTACCACAAATGGGACCAAGATGCACTCCTAAAAGAAAATTCACTAACTAACCCTATCGGACCTTTTCAGATCCTACAAAATACCTAGAAAGGCTTGATTTTATTTGTTTCCTCTAGGATTTATGATACAATACTCTTATGAAAATAAGAAAACAGATTCTCATCCCACTTTTATTGGTCGATGCTATCGCTCTCTACTTTTTTCTAACCACTATTGAGGCTTGGATTTTTTGGCTTGCTGCCCTGATCCTAGTCGGCTCACTTTGGTGGCTCAAAAAAGCCATTCAAGGACAAAAAACAGAGATGGAAGAAAAATAATTTCTTCCATCTCTGTTTTTCTTTTAATCACTCCAAGAAATTTCTTAAATGAAGTAACCGAGCTCTGAAATAGTAAAGAGAGTGGGACAGAAATCGGTAATTCGTTATAATTCGATTTCGTCGTCCCACCTCCGCACAGTTGAGTAGGGCTGTAAAAGCTGATGAAATCAG
>NZ_JUPI01000065.1 GCF_001074805.1 Streptococcus parasanguinis
AGATTGAGGTAGACCAAATCGTCCTTCCCGCGCAGACCGATCGGCACGGCCAAACTTTGGTAAGGGGCATGGCTCTCCCAACGACTCAAGACCTTGAGGTCATTAAAAGTTTCTGCTTGGTACATTTCAAGGAAGGTCACTGAGTCTGGAATCGAGCTCTTGAGCTGTTGGATATGCTTGAGGGGGGCAAGACCACGCGATATGGCTTCCTTGTCATAACCTTCTGGGAAGTGATCCAATTGGAAGTCAAGCTCCCGAAGAACCCCTTCTTGCAAGAGCAATTGCCCTTGGTTGCGGTCCTTGATAGAGATAACGGTTTGGATATTTTCAGAAAGAGATGAGAGCACGTCTGCCACATAGATAATGGAGCAACCGAGCTCTGTCGGATCCTCACGGAAGAACTCCATGATAACATGGTCCAAAATCAAGGTTTCATCGGTGATGAGCACCACATAGTGAGGGTGGAAGATCTTGGTGTCATTAGCTTTTTCTTCCTCTTTTTGCGCCTTGCGGAGCTTGAGGATTTGGTTGAGACTGTTCAAGACCTGATCGCGTGTCCGCTGATTGTAGACGAAGCTACGGACATTCATATCTTGCAGGGTCGCATGAGGCAACCAGCGCATCCAATCCCAGCTTTCTTTTTCCTCTTCTGGAATGATCGGAATAATGGTCAGATCATGGTAAGAGTGAAAGACAGCCAATTGGGCAACCAGAAGCTGCAACTGCTCGAGCACGATGGGACGAGGGCCGACATACCCCACAGGTCCCCGATTGAGGCTGGCTATAATTGGAAGATTGTCAATCTTCTGATGCGCTTGGAAAAGAGCATAGCCTTCTTCTTCCAAGGCATCTTTCTTCCCACTGCGTTCTTCCTGACCATATTTGAGCTCATAGCTGGTTGGAACCTTTCCCAAGCCCAAGCGATAGGCCAAAAAGTCAAAATGAAGCGGTGTTTTTTCGTAGATCCGCGAGTCATAGCGTTTGACCATCTTGGTCAAGTCTTCGATGGCTGGGAAATGGTAAAACATGCCTTCTCGTTGCTTCCGAGAGAGCTGTTCCAAGTCCTTGGCCTTGTCCTTGAGATAGAGATGGTAGAGCTCCACGCGCTCTTTCTTATCTTCTTTGTATTTCTTACGATTCTTGAAAAATCCTTGTACCGAAAAGATCACACTGACCACAGACATGGATACCGTCGCGATGATATACAGCCCTCGCGGTTGGAAAATGGTGATCAAGAGGGTCACCCCAACCATGATGAGAGGAGGCATAATTAACTTCAAGAGTTCATCGGATGGTTTTTGAGGCTCCGCACCCGGAGGATTGATCAGGATTTTGTCTTCTGAACTCCGATAGATGATCCGCGGAGACCGGTGGTACTCTGGATAGTCCTTGTAGAAGTCATAGCGCGAATGCAAGCGCGGCACCAGATAAGGACTCACTTCGACCGATCCTTCCACGCCAAATTCTTCCGGGTAGAGCTTAAAGGTCACATCTCCAATCGCCAGCTCATCTCCAAAAGCCAGTGGAACAGTCGCTTCAGTTACGAGTTTGTGGTTATGGTAGAGTTTCCCTGATAGGAGCTGACAAGTCCAGGTCTGGTCTTTTTTCACAAGGAGAAAGCGCACTGGATAATGCACGCGCACATCCGCACCCTCTTCATCTGCTACGAGGATCTCTTCCTTGTCTAGCAGCTCATAGGTATGGACTTCTCCTGTCGCCAAGTAACAGACCACATCCCCAAGGATCTTGCTATTTTCTAGCACGCCCTTGTCTTCCCCATATTGGTAGAAGACTTCTCCTTGACTCCATTGGAAATGAAGGGGATGTTCTTGCGAAGAAATGGTCAACTGAGCCGTTTCTTGATTCGATACGGTCGCTGTTTTCCCCTCTTCTAGTGCTAGCTCATAGCGAAAGCCTTTTTTATAGAGTATGATACGTTTTTTCATAGACTACTCCTTGTGTTCGCTAGACTCAGTTGAGCTTGCTGTTGTAGAAGACGAGCTTTCTGTAGAGGAGCCTTCTGTAGACGAAGCCGTTGTTGAGCTGCTAGTGGAAGATTTGGTTTCATCTGTCTCTGCTTCCAAGAGTTTAGAGCGGGCATCCCAGTATTTCTTGTATTCGCCCTCTAGCTCAGAGAGTTTCTTCTCGCGCTGTTCACCAGAGAGTTTTTCGCTATCACGTGTCGCCTTGATTTCTTTGCGAAGGGCATAGATGATCAAGTCTGAATCGTCGATCCGCTTGGCTGTATCCAGCGCTTGGGTAAAGTCATGACGGCCGATATAGATCCAGTAGTGGAGATAGAGACTGTCTGATTTGAGCGTGACGTTGTTGAGGATGACCTTCTTTTGGTCCTCTGAGAAATTCAAGCCTTGCAAGTAAGACGTCGCCAACTCGTATTTCTGTGTCGTTGGAAGACTGCTTGGAGCCACTCCCTCCAACTCATCGATCACACCGGTGTAGTCTACTTTAAGAAAAGCAGTATCCGCTTGAAGCAACTTTTCTTTAAAGGGGGCTTGGAAAAAGACCAAATAAATCAAGGGCAAGAGTAAGAGGGCCACTACAGCTGAAAGCCATACTGTTGCCAACTTAAAGATTCGGTGTTGACGACTTGAAACCAAGGTCAAGGTCTTTTCTTCCTCTTCCTTGCGTTCTTGGTAGGCTTTCTCTAAGAGTGCTTTCATCTCTTCTAAGCTAGCAGCATCACGGATTTCTACCAAGAAATCAGGCAGATCTTCTAATTCAAGTGTGCCTTGATAGAGCTCCATGAAATCCCAGTCCCCAAAAAGAGTGACCGCATAGCACTTGGCCTGCCGCAAGAATTCAACCTGATCCCACTTGCGTGGCACCATCATTCCCGGCACCCCGCGATAAGCGATCTTGACTTGCGCATCCTTGGTCACAAACAAATTGATAGGATGCAACATAAAGGTCACCGGAAGCTCCAAGGCTGGCGCCAAATCCAAGACATTGATAGCTAGACGCAGACGGTCTGAAACCGGTAATGCCTGGATTTCTTCTGCAGTCAAGCCTAGCGCGTCTGTCTGATAGGTCAGATGAATCTGGTCTTGATCCGCTGTCATGCTTTGCTCTAAAAACAAGGGATGATGGAGATCCAAAATCCATAAATTGCGTAAATCCTGGCTATCCACTTCTGAACGCTTAAGGTCCAGCCGCCAGCTCGTTTCTTCTTTTTCAAAACGGAAGACTTGTTCTTCCAGTGTAAATTGTTCTTCTTTCACCTTACCACTCCTCAATCTCGATCAGATCACCACTCGTGATCGGATACTCCTGTACCACCTTGCCTTCATCCAGCAAGATGCCTTTATTTACCACGCGCAACTGATACTTGCTTCTAGGCTCCATGGCAGACCCAAAGATCTGATCCAATTCCCGAATCAAGCGTCGCACCTCCATCCGCGTTGGGATTCGGAGGTCATGGCTTGCACCATTCATACGGAAGGTGACATTGATATGTTGGTCCATTTAGGCCTCTTTTCTATAGATTCGATAGGAAATATAGCCAGCAATCCCAAAGAGAAGAGCACTCCAAGCCAGCATTTGCAAAGCTGGAATAAAATCCGACAAGCTGGCCGAATTGTCCTCCACATTGGACTCGAATTTAGATAATTTTTGATTTTCAGGCTGGAACAGGTCCGCTTCAGGCCCCGTTTTTTTCTTTCCCTTTATAGCAGAAAACAACTGGCCGTCTGAATCGGTCAATTGTTTCTCTTGCTTGCGTTTTTCATCTGCTAATTTTTTCTGATCCTTCTCATTGAAAAGAGACTCAGTCGCATCCAATTGGCCCCCAAGTGTCTTTTCCTGCTCTGTCTCAAGACGTGAGTTGTTGACCTGCAGACGATTATCAATAAAATCATCTGCAGAAACAACAACCGCTGGCAAGAGACTTAAGACAAAGAGAAGATACATCATTTTTTTCATAAGCTTGATTCAATTTCCTTTGTTTGAGTAAACTTCTTAGGAATGAAGATATTGGCAACCGCCAAAAGTCCGAAGAAGACCAACAATCCGAAGAAGACGCCGATACCGGCTGTTTGTCCATCAAAGTAACCCGCAAACTGTCCTTCTAAAATAGAAAGGAGGTTGACATTTTTCACCAGTGCTGGAAGGCCTGACAAGGTCGCGGTCGTTCCGATCGCGCTTGATAGGTAGACATAGCTGATCAACATGAAGAAGGCCAGTCCCATTCCAATCACACGGAAGTGTTTCAAAAGAAGGTATTGTAGTTGTACCAAGACAAAGCTTGCTAGAACCGCTAAGAACACCCATGAAGGTACATATTCACGACCAACAGAGAGTTGAATACTTGAAATCATTCCGATCACCAGTCCAAGGATGAGAGAAAGTCCCACAAGGACACCGACAGACAAGAGATCTGATTCTTGCAAGCGATTTAATTTGAAACGATCTTTCACCTTACGGATGATTGGTTGAGTCGCAAAGAGATAAGCTGTAAAGAGACTCAAGACTTCCAACATAAAGATCCAGATAAATGGACGGTAGACGTTGATAGTCGCTTTCACAGAAGAAGATTTCTCTGCAACTGGATTTGACAAGAAGTTGAGCAAGACTTCATTCGGCACTCCGTTTTCATAGGCATTGTTGAAGACCTTACGGAAGGCTTCGACGAAGTTCCCATTTTCAGACAATTCCTTGTCGAATTCACCCATCAAGCTCTCTGCATTGCTAGACAATTTCTCTGTATTGCCTTGGGCTTTTTCCAATTCTTTGTTCAATTGGCTAAAGATTTCATTGGTAGAGTTAGCAGCTTCTACATTGCTACGAGATGAGCTCTTAACGCCTTCTGTCGAGCTCAATAATGACGTGTATTCAGAACCAAGAGCTGACAAATCTGCATCGGTCTTGGTTTGAGCCTGTGTCACTGTTTCCTGCGCTTTTGAGATCTCTTCTAGGCGTCTTTGAAGGTCTGCATACTGCTTCAATTGATCGTTGATATTTTGGGTTAGATCCTTGTTGGTGTTTTCGATTGCTTGAAGATTTGCCTGCAATTGTGGTCCCAAGTCTTGCAACTGTTTAAGGGTACCATCTAACTGGGCTTTCACACTCTTCGTTGCATCCCCAGATTCATCCGTTTCAATACTCTTACGGTAGTCCTTCATGTTACTTGAAACGGCAGCCTTCACGACATCGACCAAAGCATTTGTCAAATCCATATCTTCGATCGGATCATAGAGCGAATGACGATCTCCCTTGTCATCTTTTGGATAGTAAGCATCGATCAATGCTCCCGCGCGTTGATAATCCAGGGCGATTTCACTAGCTTTCGATGCATAGTTAGCGACAGCTGTTTTCAAGTCTTCTGCAGATACAGTCACACTGGTTGAAGAAACTCCATTCACAAGGACTTCAACATCAATCGCGCTTGGCATAGCTCCTCCATCTTCAACAAGGTGAATTTGAATTTGTTTGCCATCTTTCAGTTCGACTTCCTGCTCACCACTGCCTGCATAAGTCTGTCCATCATAGGTCCAGGTATCAACCTTAACTCCTGCAGGTACTTGAATGCTAACTTTTTGTTTTCCAGATTTAGCATTGAGAACATTCGCAACTGCCGTTAATTTAGCATCCACTTCAGCAGCCAATCGTTTCAAGTCATCTGCGTTCCCTTTTGCTTGCCCCTTCGTTCCAGCAAAAGCACTATCAAAATCAATCGCTGCGTTGAGATTCCCATACTTATTCAGATTAAGACTAGCAGGATCTAAAGACGGAAGTTTTTCAATTGCTTGACGAATGTCATCATCCGCTTTATCTCGAGCCTTGCTGATAGTTTCGATTTTTGGCTTTCCAAGCAAGGTACGAAGAGTGACTTTGTCTCCTTCATTTAGACCATAGTAGTCAAGGATCTTCGCTTTTACAGAAGACTCGATGTTCTTTTCGTGCTCATCTAATTTGTCGCGTTCTGCCTTGATCCCTTTTTCGAGGTCTGCCACACGATCATTCACATCTTTTGTCAAGCCTGCATAAGTCTTGGTACCTGAAGCATCTCCTTCTGTTTCAGTTGGTTGACTCAATTGTTTGGTAATTGCTTCTTGGTTTTGTTGTAGATTCTTATACAACTCTTGGGTCTTTTCACTGACAACAGACTGGTTCATAGACATCAGCTGGTTCATGAACTCTTCATGGCTGATCTTGTCCTCAGAGCGTTGCTTAATCAATGTGTCAAAGTTTTGACCGTACTGATTCTGAGATTGGGTCAACTGATCAAAAGCCTGGGTATAAGACTCAAGAACTGTCTTCAAGGCATTGTTCGACTCGACAGATGATGTCGACAAGCTATAGAGACTCGGGAAGATATTTTTGGAATCTAAAGCCGAATCCAGCAAGTTGCTTCGGTAAGAACCAATGTTGGTCGATTGGATCTTGTTACTTGTCTCCACGTTTTTCTGAGCTGTATAAAGGTTGCTTAGAATACTGACCATATACATATCAACCAACTGGCTATTCAAGTCTGAAACGATATCTTTAGCGACTTTATTGGCCTCGTTCTCAACCTGAGAATTCCCAGCCGCATTGACCTTATACGTCACAGTTGTCTTCTCTGCATTGACTGCGTTCACTTCCAAGACCTTCTCTGAGAAGTCACTTGGAATGACGATCATCAACTGGTACTTGCCATCTGCAAGCCCTGACTCAGCGGCTCCACGAGGGAGTACAGACCAGTTTTGCGAATTATCCCGTTCGATATTCTTTACATAGCTAGCCCCAAGGTTGTATTCTTTATCATTCAGTTTAACCGCCTTGTCTTCATTGACCACCGCAATATTAAGCTTGGTGTTTTCTGTCGTTTGTACGGTCTTGGCTTCGTTTTGCTTTTGGTCCTTTTGAACCGTCGTATAAAGACCCACTACAGATCCCATCAAAAGGAGCACAACTGCGCTCTGACCAATGTATTTTAACCATTTTTTATTTTTAACTTCCATACCTTTTCCTTTTTCTAATTCATAGATACAAAATAGGGGTTAGGAATTAAGAATCTAACCCCTATTTTCTATATATCAAAAGACAAAAGGGTGATCTACCTACAAGAAGTAAGATCACCTCCAAGACTATCTTAGTGGATTTGTGCAGCGATATCTTGGTCAGTTTGTTCAACGATATCAGCAACTTTGATCAATTGAGCATTGATGTCTTCCAACAATTGAGCGAATTGTTTGATTTTTGGAGACAATTCGTTGAATTGTGCTTCAAAGCTATCAAATGCAGATCCATCCCAGTTTGCGTCGATGACTTGTTGTTCATGAGTCAAAGTGTTAAGGATTTGATCGATTTCTTGAGAACCTTGTGCATAGCGTTGTGCTGATTGACGTAGTTCTTCTGGAGTTAATTTAATTTGAGCCATATGTTTCTCCTTTTGGGCTGATACCCTTATATTTTTTTCATAAACAATACATTTTAGTACGAATTAGTAAAATGCCAGATAACTGTATATTTTACCTTTCCCTCCCCGTTTGTATTATTTACTTAAAAATATCTTAATGAAATATTGCCAGAATGTCAAGTTTAGAGGGCTAACTGATAAAACATTGTAACTTTGTTACAGCTGTGTAACACTTTGTCATATAACTGTAACATTTTTCTGAAATTCCTTGCCCCAGTAGTCTCCAACTAGTATTATTTTTAGGAAGAAAAGAAAACACTCTGTCCTTCTATATTAACTCAACACATAGATAAAAATTGTTGATTTTAGGTATTTTTAGATGCAATTTTGACAATTTTTGTATATTTTTTCATTTTTAAAGCTTTTATGGTATAATGAGAACTGTTTAGAGCTTGTTTCATACAAGATCGAACACCATTAACTTATAAGGAGTATTTATGAAAAAATTTCTACTTACCGCTGTCTGTCTACTTGCCCTTACTGCTTGTAGCCAAGGCCAACAAGGAAAAGGAACTACTAGCGCTTCTTCCAAGCAAGAGGCCACTCAAACCCAAAAGGAGCAAGTCCAAACCAAGACCTTTGTTAGCGACCTCGGTGATCACTACCAAAACAAAATTCAAATTGGCTACAAAAAAGATGAGATTGTTTCGATGACCATCATGGGCGTTGCACCAATACCGGAAGATATGCAAAAATCAGATGTCGCTGAATTGAAGGAAATCTACCAAGAAGAAGCTGATAAAGCAAATTCCAAACGCGGTGTTAACGGACAAGCTGGGATCAACACAAGCATCAAAATCGATGATGATAAACAGACTTATACAAACGTTATGCATGTTGATTTTACTCAAATGAAAAAAGAAGATTTTGTGAAATTACTGGCTGATCAAGGGGAAGAAACCAACACTACCATGTTGAAATATCTTAAAGGCAAACCACAAGATCTCTTTACCTATTTCAAAGATCAAGGCCTCAAAGAAGATAAATAAAAAGAGCTCTCTGAGTTCCTTAACACCTGGTTAAGGCTCAGAAAGCTTTTTTCTTATTTGTTCAAGATTGAAAGGGTTTCAAGAAGATTATCCGCATGCACTTCGATGGTATCTCCTGTCGCTTTGATTTTCACTTCAACGATGCCTTCAGCTGCTTTTTTACCAACTGTGACACGGATTGGAAGACCAATCAAATCACTATCGCTGAATTTGACACCAGCCCGCTCATTTCGGTCATCCACCAAGACTTCATAGCCTTTATTAACCAAGGCTTCTTCAATCCGATTAGTCAAATCAAGACTCGCTTCATCCTTGACATTGACTGGAATCAAATGCACATCAAATGGCGCCAATTCTTTAGGGAAGTTAATCCCCCAAGCGTAACGGTATTCCCCTTTTGGCGTCTTATTGACAAAGAGACGAGCATGTTGCTCCATAACGGCTGAAAGAAGACGGCTCACACCGATCCCGTAGCAACCCATGATGATTGGAACCGCGCGACCGTTTTCGTCCAAGACATCTGCTCCCATGCTAGCTGAGTAGCGTGTGCCGAGTTTGAAAATGTGACCGATTTCGATCCCGCGCGCAAAGTTCAAGACCCCTTTCCCATCTGGTGAGATCTCGCCTTCCCGAACTTCACGGATATCGACGTATTCTGCGGTAAAGTCACGGCCTGGGTTGACACCAGTCAAGTGGTAGCCTGTTTCATTGGCACCTACGACTGCATTGCGACTATCTTGGACCTTGCGGTCTGCAATAATCTTAACATTTTCAGGAAGATCAACTGGACCGAGAGATCCAAAATCAGCTCCCAATAATTCTTTCACTTCCACTTCGGTTGCAGGTTCAAAGAAATCTGCTCCGAGGTGATTTTTCAACTTCACTTCATTGAGCTGGTCATTACCAACAAGAAGGGCTACAACTGGCTCTTCATCTGCAATGTAAACCAAAGTCTTGATAGTCGCTTCTTCTGGAACATTCAAGAAGGCTGCCACTTCATCAATGGATTTGACACCTGGCGTTTCTACGCGTTTCACTTCTTCTTCCGCTACAACACGGTTACTTGGTTTGTATTCATTGGTAGCCATTTCCAAGTTGGCAGCATAGGTTGATTCACTTGAATAGGCAATGGTATCTTCACCAGAGACCATCCATTTAAGCAATTCTGCTTTGATTTCTTCTTGGACTTCTGCTGGAATCTCATCAAATGAAGCCACCGATTTGTCTAAAACAACCCAACGATCCAAGTCAGTACGAGCAGGTGTAACAGCCATAAACTCTTGGCTATCTTTTCCGCCCATGGCACCACCATCACCGATGATGGCCTTGAAGTCGATGCCGCTGCGGGTGAAGATCCGCTCATAAGCTGCCTTGTACTCATCATAAGTAACATCCAAGCTATCATAGTTGGCATGGAAACTGTAACCATCTTTCATGATAAACTCACGGGTCCGAAGAAGACCATTCCGTGGGCGTTTTTCATCGCGGTATTTTGGTTGGATTTGGTAGAGATTCAATGGCAATTGTTTGTAAGATTTCACTGAGTCGCGCACAATTGCGGTAAAGGTTTCTTCATGGGTTGGACCCAAGATAAAGTCAGAGCCTTCACGGTTTTTCAACTTATAGAGGTCTTCCCCATAAGTTTCGTAACGACCAGATTCACGCCAGAGATCTGCACTCAAAAGGGCAGGAGCTAGCATTTCTACTGCTCCAATTTTTTCGAATTCTTGGCGCATGATGCCTTTTGCTTTTTCAATCACACGATTAGCTAGTGGCAGATAAGAATATACCCCCGCTGATACTTGGCGAACATAACCTGCACGCAACATAAGGGCGTGGCTAATCACTTGGGCATCGCTTGGCATTTCGCGAAGCGTTGGAATCAACATTTTACTTTGTTTCATGGACAATATCCTTTTCTATTTCAAAAATAATTTCATAATATCATTCCAGGTGACAGCAATCATTAAAATAACCATTACAGCTACACCTGCAAGCGTCATATAGGTTTCTACTTCTTGTTTCAGTGGCTTTCTCCGGATCACCTCAATCAAATTGATCAAGATTTTTCCACCATCCAGGGCCGGAATCGGGATTAGATTGAAGATCCCAATATTGATGGAGAGCATGGCCATGAGTGATAAGACTGCCGGAATCCCTAATTGAGCAGCTTGTGAGCTGGCATTGTAGATGGCAACTGGACCACCCAGTTTATTGAGACTAAAGTGGAAAATGATATCTTTCAAAGCTCCCAAAATCCGTGTCGCTGTATTCCAGGTATCTGTAAAACCAGACAAGAGTTTATCCACAAATCCTGTCTTAAGACCGTTTGTTACACCCAGATAGTAACGATTCCCTGACTTTGTTGGCTTCACTTTAACTTCTTTTTCTTGGCCGTCTGTCTTGACCTTCAGGGTCAACTCCGGAGCTGTCTTGCTATCCTTGGTTGCTTTTTCGACAGCATCTGTCAACTCATCCCAGTTGCTAACGGTATCGTTGTTTACCTGAAGGATCTGAACATTGCTTTTGACACCAACCTTGGCCAGCGCCCCATCGGGTGCCACCTGAACATTGTTGCTGTAGTAGTCAATCGCACCGCCTCGCATAAAGGCTAAGAGGGAGTAGACAACAATACTGAGGATAAAGTTGTTCATAGGACCCGCAAAGTTGGTGATTAACCGTCCCCAAATGCTGGCATTCTGATACTGAACATCTCTCGGTGCAATCCGCACTTCTGTCCCATCTTCTTCAACGATGGTCGCATCATGATCGACATCATAGGTCTTTGTCTCATCGAGAACCAAGCCCGTGATTTCTAATTTATCTTCAAAGTCAAACTGGGTGACATTCATAGGAAGGGCTGTCTGATCCAGATTCTTTCCTGAAAGATTGATCCGGATGACCATACCAGCCTCATTTACCGTCAAACTGACTGGAGTCCCGGTCTTAATCTCCGTGGTATCCTCACCCCAGCCAGCCATACGCACATAGCCACCTAAAGGTAGGATCCGAATGGTATAAGCTGTCCCATCCTGACCTATATGGGCAAAGATTTTCGGCCCCATCCCGATCGAGAATTCTCTCACCAAGATGCCCGATTTTTTCGCAAAATAGAAATGACCAAACTCGTGGACGAGTACAATCACTCCAAAAATAACAATAAAAGCAACTAACTGCATCGTTTTATACGTAGTTTCCTTTCTATCTCTTCTGTCTTAGAACAAGCCCAAGAAATGCATCAAGGGGAAAACAAAAATCAAACTATCAAAGCGGTCTAAGACACCACCATGTCCTGGGATAAATTTCCCTGAATCCTTGACACCAAAGTGGCGTTTGATCGCACTCTCTACCAAATCTCCAAACTGACCTGCAATACTAAAGAGGATGGTAAAGAAGATCATGGTGATCAACCCATGTCCACCGGCCACAGAGCGATCCACGATCATATAGATCACAGTCACCGCAACTGCAGACAAAATTCCCCCAAGACTTCCTTCAATCGTTTTATTGGGAGAGACCGTAGGCATGAGCTTGCGTTTTCCAAAGCGACTTCCTACCAGATAAGCACCGGAATCCGTAGCCCAGACAATAAAGAGAGCTAATAAAACCTTGTCGATACCAGCGATTCGTGCATCTACTAGGGAGTGGAAACCGAGTCCCACATAGAAGCTAGAAGCAATGGGATAGACTACATCTTCATAATTATAATTTTGAGCAAGAACAGTTGTTCCCATGAGAATCAAGACAACCAACCCATAGGCAATCATATTGCCATCTGCTGGAAGGTAAGGCAGATAGTCCTCAATCGGCAAGGTTAAGACAAAGGCCGCCAACATGGCTAGCGCTCCTTCAAAGGTCGCTGTTTCAAGCCCCTTCATCTTGAGCAATTCATGAACGCCTAACATAGCGATCAAACCAATCACAATCTGGAAGAACATCCCTCCAACCATTACTGTTGGAATGAAAAAGAGCAGGGCAATTCCTCCAAAAATTACACGTTTTTGTAAATCTTTCGTCATCATCTTCTCCTAAACACCGCCAAATCTCCGATGGCGATGGCTATATTCTACTATGGCACTTCGTAGTGCTTCCTCTCCAAAATCTGGCCACATCACATCTGTGAAATACAACTCACTGTATGCGGCCTGCCAAGGAAGGAAATTACTCAAACGGATTTCTCCGCTGGTACGGATAATCAAATCCGGATCCCTTAGGACACGTGGCAAACTCTCGGTATAGAGATAATCTGCGATCACCTCTTCTGTGATATCTTCTGGACTGAACTTCGCGTCCAAGACTTCATGAGCGATCTGCTTCACAGCCTGAGTAATCTCTGCACGTCCACCATAATTGAGTGCGAAATTCAGGATCAAGCCAGTATTGAGGTGGGTCATCGCTTCTGCTCTTTCCAAAGCTTCTAATGTTTCTTTGGGTAATTTCTTAGTGTCACCGATCATTTGAATCTTGACATTATTGCGATGCAATTCAGGGACAAAGCGATCATAAAACTCAACTGGCAAGTGCATGATAAACTTGACTTCATCTTCAGGGCGTGTCCAGTTTTCCGTCGAAAAGGCATAGACCGTCAAGACCTGAACTCCCATATTTTTTGCTGCAATCGTCACTTCTTGGAGAGCTTCCATCCCCGCCTTATGACCAAAGACGCGCGGTTGCATCCGCTTTTTCGCCCAACGACCATTGCCATCCATAATGATGCCAATATGTTTCGGGACTTCTAAAGGGATCTCGATTTTTTCTTTCTTCTTAAAACGAAACATGTTTTTCTACCTATTTCAATATTTATCGCTTCATTATACCATAAATCCCCATAAAATAGGGACACTGGCCTCTATTTTGAACGAGCAGGGCTTTCCTTCATCGTGCAATTCCATTTGCCCACCAAAAAAAGAGGCTCTTGCCTCTTCTTTGACGATTATTCTTCGATAGCTGAATCGACATCTGAGCTAGCAGATTCTGTAACAGTGGCTGAGATCCCTTCTGATACAGGAAGAACTGTTTTGATCGCTCCCAATTCAAAGGTCAGGTAGACACCATCAACATCCAAGACAACGGTCTTGCGATCTGTATCGACTTCATCGATGGTTCCGTACAAGCCACCAATCGTGATGACTTCATTTCCTTTTTGAAGTTTATTCAAACTTTCCATCCGTTTTTGGTACTGTTTCTTTTGGCTACGGCTCATGAAGTACATCAAACCGACCATAAGAACAAGCATAATTAGCAAACTTCCGCCTTGCATATGTTTCTCCTTTAATTTTCATATATGCTATACTATATCAAATTTCGCCCGTCTTTTCAAGTTTTCCCATCCTCTTCAAGCAAAATCAGACTCCAGTATCAGATTTTGATGCAAAAGAAAAAACCACGAAAAGTGGGCTACTGACTAGTCAATCGTAATGCCATACTTTTCGTGATTCTCATCATACCAATCAATCAAGGCCAAAGCCGTTTGATAGGTAATATTTTTGATTTTACTCGTTCCCTTAGTCAAAGTCGCCAAGCTCATTTTGCTGATGTTTGTTTCAGTTGCGACACGATAGCTCGTCAAGCGACCATCAACCATCAGTTGAACAACGGCTTCTACTTTTCTGTATTCGGGAGTTGAGTAGATATCAATTGTATTGCTCATCTTACTTCCATTCCTCAAATTTTATTCTTGTATAGATTATATACTTATTTTCTTTATTTATTAATAAATTTGCTCAAATTGGGTTAATTTCACTAATTATTGATGTTTTTTTAGCCCAAATAGGGGAATTTTAGCCTTATACAGCGAATAATTTCCCCCAGGTGGGAAGAAAAAATAAAGGCTGCTATCATATAGCAGCCTCTATTTTCACAAACTAATTCGCCTTATTCTGCTTGTTTATCAGTGTTCTCTTCTTTCTTTGTGTCTTTTTCTCTGATCACAAGTACACCATCTTCCATATCAGCTTCTAGATGTTTAGCATCAAGGTTATCCAAGTGGAAGTCTGTGACTTTGTCACGGATTTGTTGTTCAACTACCCGACGGAGTGGACGAACACCCATCACTTCATCATAACCTTCTTCAGTCATGTATTCTTTAGCTGCATCGCTCACAGCCAAGTCGATTTCTTTCTTAGAAAGGGTCTTATTGACATCTACCAACATCAAATCCACGATCTTAGAAAGGTCTTCCTTGCTCAAGTGCGAGAATTCAATCACAGCGTTGAAACGGTTCAAGAATTCTGGACGGAAGTAAGGTTTCAAACGATCCATGAGTTCTGGTTTATCCGCATCTTCTGTCAAGTTGGCTTCGTAACCAAAGCCAGCGTTTGAAGTAGCGATAATTACCGTGTTCTTGAAGTTGACCGTATTCCCTTGACCATCTGTCAAACGACCATCGTCCAAAACTTGGAGGAGAAGGGTGATCACTTGAGGATCCGCCTTTTCAATTTCGTCAAGAAGGACGATTGAGTAAGGGTTACGACGAACACGTTCTGTCAAAGTATTGCTATTGTCATCATAACCAACATAACCAGCTGTTGTACCAATCAATTTAGAAACGGCTGTACGGTCGCTGTATTCTGACATGTCCAAACGGATGATGGCATCTTTGGTTCCGAACATATCAAGAGCCAATTGTTTAGCCAATTCCGTCTTACCGACACCAGTCGGACCTACAAAGAGGAAGCTTCCGATTGGACGGTTACCTTCGTCAAATCCTGCACGGTTCCGACGGATAGCACGTGCCACTGCTTCAACAGCCTTGTCTTGACCGATAACCTTGGTTTGCAAACGGTGACCCATATCTTTCAAACGTTCGATATCAGTTGCACCCATTTGTGACACTGGAATACCAGTCATCCGTTCTACTGATTCAGCCACATCGTTGATTGTTGCTGTTACTTTATGGTCTTCTGTATGGTTTTCAATTTTCTTTTCAAGTTCTTCGATACGAACTTTTGCTTTCAAAGCTGCTTCGTAATCTTCTTTCGCCGCAGCTTCTTCTTGTTTGGTTTTTTCTTCTTCAATTTCATGTTCCACAGCATGAACATCTGTTACCGGATGTTGAGCCGCCAAGTGAGCAGCTGTCACATCGACCAAGTCAATGGCCTTATCAGGCAAGCTACGTTGTGGAATGTATTGGATCGAATAATCAACCGCTACTTTCAAAACTTCATCTGGCAAGATGACATTGTGGTGTTTTTCATAAAGATCACGGATCCCTTGGAGAATCTTGAACGTATCTTCAGCTGATGGAGCATTGACTTTCACTTCGTTGAAACGACGAGCAAGAGCCGCATTCTTCAAGATGGTGTTACGATATTCATCTTGAGTAGTTGCCCCAATGACTGTCAATTCCCCACGTGAAAGAGCCGGTTTGATGATATCCGCAAGTCCTTTAGATCCTTGACCATCACCTGTGCTACCTGCACCAAGAATTTGATGGATTTCATCAAAGAAGAGAATAACATTTCCCATCGCCTTGACTTCTTGGATCAGATTTTGAATATTTTCTTCAAAGCTACCACGGTATTGAGTCCCTGCTTCAAGACCAGAAATATCAATGGAGATGACTTCTTTGTTCTTGATGGCAGCTGGAACGTCCCCGTTCACAATAGCTTGTGCCAAACCTTCTACAACTGCTGTTTTACCAACACCGGCATCCCCTACAAGGACAGGGTTGTTCTTAGTACGACGAGACAAGATTTCAGCCGTTTCTTGAATTTCTTTATTGCGTCCGATAACCGGATCCAATTTTCCTTCACGTGCTTCTTCGGTCAAGTTGCGGCCAAGTTTTGCAAGGATCCCATCTTGTTTCATTCCTTTACCTTGATGGTGTTGCGCTTGCTCACTTCCTTCATTTGGAAGTTGACCAGTTTGACGGTAGATAGCGAATTCTTCTGGTGTCACTTCACGACCATTAATCATGTAGCGACGGCTTTCAGAACGAAAACCACCCATGTTGCCCATTAGTTGATTGAAAAGATCATCCATATTGTTAAAGTTGTTGTTCATAGTTGTTACCTCTAATTTACATAATTTTTATTTATTCTTAGGAATAAGCAGACCAATTGGCTGCTGTTTGGTTGTTTACATAATTTTAATTCATTTATTTAATAATAGCCCTACAGGCTAACCGTTTCTATTCTTCCTTTTATCAATTAGTTGTCTTAATTCTGGAAATAGCATATTACCATCTCCTTTCCACTATTGATCTTGTAAACTCTTGAGATTTTCCAACCTCTTTTTGTTTACATAAATTATTATAACGCAGATTTATTTCTTTGTCAACACTTTTTTACATAATTTTTTAAAATTCATAAAAAAATCTGGATGTCATTCCAGATTCCACATTTTATAGAAGTTCTTGGCTAGATAGATTTAAATTTCCCAGCTTTTTCTTGAATAGCCGTCTGTACATTTTTAGCAAATTGCCCCACCATGGATCGGTCTAGTTGCTTTCCGACTACCTGGACGTCTTCTTCAGCTACTGTTGCAATCGCAGTCAATTCATCATTGAAGCGTTTCTCGATTCCTGCCTTGCAGGTCAATAAAATGGGGGCATAGACAACCCGTATTAATTCTTTTTCAAGTTTCTTTCTGCTTTCGATGATCCTCATCTTATCTTTCATATCTAAATCAAAGAAATCTTTGACAGGACTATCACCCATACTTCCTCCTCTTCTATACTATGAAACTTTATCTTGTGCAATTTCCTCTTCCAACTGGCATCTCTCTTTACGGTAGGATTGCCATAAATTCTCTTCTTCAGTGTCGATCTGTTTTATGGCTACTTGCGCTGCATCTCTAGCTTCGAGATCATACTCTTCTATACAGCGATGGAGGGACTCCCATGCACAACTGCTATCAACCTCCTGCTTTTGTAAAAAGGAAGCTGCCATCGCATACTCTTCTTCCAACATCCTGGTGAAGAGCTGCTGTTTTCTTTCCACCAAGCAACGCTTTTCATCGAGCTCCAAGCGCGCTTTTTGAAATTCTCTTTCCAAGTGATCTAGTTGCTTTTCCCTTTTCGAAGGAGTAGATGACATTAATAAGCTAGTTGTTCCCACTGGTTCATTTCTCCTGCAATTTCTTGATCTTTTGTTTTTAAGAGCTCAATTCCTGCATTCACTTGCTCGTTTAAAGCATGAAATTCATTCGATAAGGACTGATACGCAGCCAAACGATTGTCGAACTTTTCTCTTACTTCAGTGACAACTGTTTGCCTTGTTGCACCAGCCTGTGCATAGGCCTCTTCTACTTCCGTAAGATTGAGAATGAAACCTTTCGGAACGGTCTGTAATACTTTCTCTAAAGCTTCTAAATCCGTATCCAGTTGTACCTTAGATTTCTGAGCTTGCTCCAGCCCTTCATCCACTACTCGAATCAGCTCATCAGAAGCCAAGCGCGCCTGCAAGGCATCGAGATAGATTTGTTCACTTGAACTCAGTCCACCACCTGTTTTTTGTAATTTATCCTTTAGGCGATAGTAAACCTTCATCCGCTCTTCAATGATTTCCTTCCGAGTGATGGCTTCCGTTCCCTTTTCAAGAACCAAACTCCCATCCTTATCATAAATATAACCATGCATCATGTGCTGCAAGCCGGTATTTTTCAAATCCTTAGTTTTGAGGTGCTTGACAATCCCACTGGATTCCTTGCTTCCAGAATCCTGATAGCCCAAGCTAACCAAATCTTTATGGTCAATGTGGTTGTAGATCTTATACTTCAGCGCATCTATACGCGCTTTTTGCTCTGGTGTTAAGATGGAGTAGGCATTAGGACCATTGTATAGATGGACGGTCCCAATATGAGAAGCTTCCTCTTCCGTCAAACAGGCAAGAGCATACTGAATATTCATAGATCCCAGAGAGTGACCGTATAGATCTATCTTGGCATTGGGGTATTTTCGGATCACCTCTTTCAAATGAGCTGCAGCATCTTTAAACTGCGGAGGCGGGAAAGTCCCTCTATCTTTGTTGTATTCTTTTAAAATGGTAGCTCCAATAAATACTGGAAACTTTGCTTGACTATCAATTAGAATGTCCGTTCCCATACCATATAGATTTGCTTTCGCCTCACGATAAGCATTTGTTATTGGATTACTCCTAATACTCTTGACAAAACTTTTTACATTATTTCCAACATTTTTATCAAGTAAACTAAACGGATAACTAATCAGCTCCGAAATATTATAATCGGCAGTTTCATCCCTTTTTTTCAAATTCTCCTTAATCTTATCTCTGGTGAATCTTTTCGCATAATCTGTCGCATAGTTCGCCGCTCCATTGGGACCAAGAATGTTAGAAGCCGCTGGCAAATCTGTTTTTACCCAATCCGTAAATGTATCATGGAGCAACTTTTGTGTACTTGTTTCTGTTTCCGACCCCTTCATCAGGACTGTCACATCATGGATTTGGGCACGCGCTTCATCAGAAGCAGAATAGGGGACTGGATCTTGTTCAACACCCTTGCCACTATCCGTTAGTACGAAGACCTGTTCTTCATTGCCATTTACACTATCATAGATGTGAGCTAAGTTACCAATATAATCATCTCCATCGTTAATAGAATAATCTTGCCCCATTTCTAACGGTTGATATTCCAATAAGGATGTTTTCTGATGTTGAAGATCCGAAAAATTAGAATTAATGACCATCACTTTCTCCTCTTATTAGTCTCGTTAACTTTTTTGGCATCCCAGACGCTGCAACGGTATATTCCCCAGAATCTTCCTCTTGAACTGTCATATTGATTATTAATGTATCATCATTATTAATGACTACCTCTAGAATCATTCCTCCCATTGGGTTATATTTTAATTTGTCTTTTAAAATCCTATAAGTCTTTATTTTCCCATTTGGAGTTAATGCCTCCGGATCCTGTTTTTTTAAATATTTTTCAATCGCCACTTTCATTTGCTTACTCTCTGCGATTTGAATCATTTCTTGTTTCTTGGCAGATTGTCCATTAAAAAAGCTACAACCTCCCAAACTTAAACCAAATAGTATCATAACTAATACAATAAATTTACTTTTTTTCATCTTCTTCCCATTCTTTCTTCAGGTTTCTTAGAATTTATTATACAAAATTCTATTCATACCTGAAATGTTACTTTTGTTAAAAAATGTTGCCAAATCGTTACAAGTACTAGCTATTAATGTAACATATTGGTTTTGATACAGAAATGTTTCTATTTATCTATATTAGGGGTATTTACCTAAATGAGTCTATTTCCCAGTCTCTTCTGCTTTACTTAACAGATCATCTAATTTTGCTGAAATACCGTAACTACCTGCTTCGAACTGTCCTGAATCTTCCATTTGAATAGTCGTATCGATCGTTAACTTTTTATCGCCATTGATAACGAGATAGACATTCATGCCTCCCATTGGGTTGTATTCCAATTTACCTTTTATCAGGGTATAGGAGTGAATGACTCCTTCTGAAGTGAAAGCTTTTGGATCGATACTGATTAACAAGTGTTTTATCGCTCGCTCCATTTTCGTGCTTTCTGCAATCTGAATCATTTCTCTTCTCTCAGCAGCTTTATCCGTAAAAAGACTGCAACCTCCTAGAAACAAAGTCAGTAAGAATAGTAGTACAAATCGTTGTTTTTTATCAGTCATATTTCCCTCTCACTTATATTATTCGTAATGATTTTTAAAAAATGAGCTAATTTTTAAATTTTTTCCAGAATCCAAAAAACACACCCTACATAGGTGTGCCTCTTGTTAAATCATGTATTCGACACTATAAGTGGCGTCAGATAAAATCCGTGATAGGAATTGTTTGGTTCGTTCTTCTTTTGGACTGTTGAAGAATTCATGGGGCTCATTTTCTTCAATGATATGCCCGCCATCCATAAAGATGACATGGTTGGCCACATCACGCGCAAAGCCCATCTCATGGGTTACGACAACCATGGTCACTCCTTCTTTGGCTAGCTGTTTCATGACATCTAAGACATCTCCAACCAATTCTGGGTCTAGCGCTGAAGTCGGCTCGTCCAGCAAGATCACGTCTGGTTTCACTGCGATGGCACGCGCGATTCCGATCCGTTGCTGCTGACCACCTGACAATTGAGAAGGATAGTAATCCTTGTAAGCGAGGAGACCAACTTTTTCAAGGGCGGATTCCGCCCGTTGGATGGCTTCTTCTTTTGGAATCTTCCGAGCTACAATCAAGCCTTCCAAGATATTTTCAAGTGCTGTTTTGTTGGCAAATAGATTGTAATGCTGGAAGACAAAGGCTGTCTTTTGGCGGATTTCTAGAATCTCTTTTTTGCTGAGTTTTGAGAGGTCATATGCTTTTCCACCTAGGGTTAGGTGGCCTGTATCTGCCTTTTCTAAGTGATTGAGGCAGCGAAGGAAGGTTGTTTTTCCTGATCCAGATGGACCCAAAATAACGACGACATCCCCTTGGTTGACCTTGAGATTAACATCTACCAGGACTTGGTGGTCCTTAAATTTTTTCGATACGTGTTCTACTTCTAACATCTTCTTATTTCTCCTTCTTCTATGCGAGTGTCAGGCGTTTTTCCAAGAGGTTGAATCCCCACTGAATCACCCCACAAATGACAATATAAAGAATAAAAATCACGAGATAGGATTCAAAATATTGATAACCATAAGAGGCTTCGACCTTGGCGATGGCGGTGATATCCTTGATCGTCATGACAAAGACAAGGGAAGTTCCTTTGACCAAGTTGATGACCAGGTTACACAAATTTGGAAGGGCTGAACGCAGGGCTTGTGGAAAAACAATGCGGATATAGGCTTGACGATTGGTCAAACCAATGGCTTGCGCTGCTTCTAGCTGGCCCTTATCTACCGTCAGGATGGCTGAGCGTAGAATTTCAGCCAGACTCCCTGTTGTCATCAAGCTAAAGATGATAAAGGCATAGTAAATGGGATTGATCTCAAAGACATTAAAGTGACTGCCAATACTCTTAAAAAAGCTATTTAAGAGACTGGGAAAGAGACTATAAAAGAAGAGAATTAAGAGAATCGGAGGAGTCGCGCGAATAAAGGCTAAGTAAACCACTGAGAAACTGCGAACCCCTTTGACCTTGTATATCTGACCGAGCGCCAAAAAGAGGGCTGGAAAAAAACTCAAGAGGATCGATACGACCATGATCAGAAGGGTCACTGGAACACCACCCAAGGTGGCTAGAAATGTTTTACTAATAAAATTGAAATCCATAAGCTACCTTTCTGTTACGCTGAGTCGTTTCTCAAGGAGTTGAGCTGAGAGGGAGATGACAAGGGCAATTCCCCAGTAAATCACTGCTACGGCTGTATAGGTCTCGAGGGAATAATTCCCAAGATTGCGACTGATCAAGTTGTTTCCTGCTCCCATGATATCGATAAAGCCAATGGTATAAGCCAAAGCGGCGTCGCGCATGAGGTTCAAGATGGCCGTCGTCATATTTGGAAGAGCCACGCGAAAGGCTTGGGGAAGGACAATCCGCCAAATGGTTTGAGCTGGCGTCAAGCCAATACTCAAGCCTGCCTCCATCTGACCTTTGGGAATGGCCAAATAGGCTGCCTTAAAGACCTCAGAAATCATAGCCGCAAAGAGAAGAAACATGGCCACAAGAACAAAGACAAACTTGGACCAGTGATCAATGTCAATACCCAACCACCAGTTCAAAAATTGGGGGAGCCCATAAAAGACCAAGAAGAGCAAGACAATCGGAGGGGTACAACGCAAAGTAAAGACATAGCCTTTTGCCAGACCTGCTCCTACCTTCTCTTCTGATACTTGTGCCCAAGTCAAAACCAAGCCAAATGCAGAACCAAGAAGCGTCGTTAACACCATCAAAGCTAAGGTCGCTGGTAGAGCTTGGACCAAGGTTGGAAGAAATGACCAGACCTTGGAAATGTCGTATGAGACCATGTTTCTTTTCCTTTCTGTATCCGGATAGAAATAAGGAAGCTGGGGCTATGCGCACCCAGTTCCATCTTATTTCTCTTTATCTACATAACTGAAGACATCTTCACCGAAATATTTTTTCGACAATTTCGCAAGCGTTCCATCTTTTTCCAATTCTTTGATGGCCTTGCTGTATTCTTCCGCAAATTTTTCGTTTTTCTTATCCTTATGGATCAATGGATAAGTTGGAATTCCTTTGTAGGCAAACCAGCTGAGTTTGTCTGCGTATTGGTGGTAAGAACCATCTTTATCTGTGACAGCTTTTTCAAAGGAAAGTTTGATGTCAAAGAAGGCATCGTAACGACCTTCAAGTACCCAAGCATAAGCATCTGCGACTTTGAACGATTCGGCAGCTGTTAATTCGATTTGTTGGTCCTTATGCTTTTCATTGTATTCTTTAATAACATTCCATTGCGCATTTTGTGGTGAAATTGGAACCAATTTTCCTTTTTCTTTCGCAAAGTCATCAATGTTCTTGTATTTATCCGCATCTTCTTTTCGTACGGTAAATCCGATGATACTTGCTCCGATTGGTTCTTTTGGAATGATAAATTTCTTGGCGCGTTCTTCGGTATACCAAGCTCCTTTGGTTCCGATATCATACTTACCAGATTCTAGACCGATCAAAAGGTCGTCGTCACTTGTTCCAGTGTACTCAAACTTGTAGTCTGGTAACTTTTCGTCAATGGCTTTCAAAACAGCTACTTCATAGCCATCTGATTCTCCTTTTTCATCGACAAAATCGTAAGGTACATAGTTTTGCGTGTGGGCTACTTTCAAGGTTGTCACCTTGTTCGATCCTGTTGAGCCTTTGCTGTCGTTTGCATGGTTCAAGCTCCGTCCAAGAATGGTTGCACCTGCAAGGGCAAGAACGGCCACCCCACCGATAATCCATGTTTTTTTACTCATACTCTGTTCTCCCTGATTCTATTTTTTCTTATTCTGCTGCAGCTTCACGAACCCATTCGATTCGTTCTTCATCAATGTCACTTGGAATAGTACAATCCGCACCGATGACCAAGCCTGTGGTTCCAGTTTCTGCGATGATGCGTTTGGTTTCTGCTTGGATGGCAGCCTTGTCTCCTGTATAGAGAAGACCATTTTTGCCATTTTCAAAGCCACCAAGAACCGTACGTCCACCGAAGATTTCTCGTCCTTCTGCTAGGCTGATTCCTTCTGGTCCAACTGCCCAGTTAATGACTGGAGCTGGGTAGTCTGTGAAGAGATGGATATCATTGCGAGCTCCTTCGTAGCCACAGATATGAAGTATATTTACCCCACCTGCTTCATTGGCTGCTTCTAAGACATGGAGTTCACTCGGTGCAATAATATTTTTATAAACTTCTTGGCTCACGCGCGCATCTTGGATACTTTGAACACTGAGGTAGATCCCGTCTGCTCCTGCTTCTTTAATGATGCGTTGGCTCAAACTTGCAATATCTTGACCAATCGTATCCAATACTTTTTTAAGGGTTGCAGCATCTTGATCGATGAAGTTTGCGATCAAGTCATCTCCACCTGACACTTCTCCGACCAACCATTTAAAGTAAGTTACTGGAGCAAAGATATTGTAGATGGCTACAATGTCCTCTTCAAAACCGGCACGGATTTTTTTTACAAGCTCCACCTGCTCTGTGATCCATGGATGATCGGCTCCGAGAGGTTCAATTCCTGCTAAGTCAGAAATGTTTTCAAGGCCTTTGTGAATGGCTGGATTTGGATAAGCAAAGTAACCATCGCTCATAAGTTTAACAAAGTCTGGTTGGACCTTGTGAAGGAAGTTTTGATGACCATTCAGGTTTTTTTCAATAATTTCCGGATTAGAAAATCCTTTCAACCATTCTTCTTCTGTTGTAAAATGGTGCCAAAATCCAACTGGCACACGATCAACCGCTTCTCCCTTAAAAGCTTTTAAGACTAATTCTCTTTTTGTAGACATGTTCTTACCTCGTTCTATTCTTTTCTTGTTTGTTATCTTAACACTTCAATCATTCTTTGACTAATATATATTTTTTATCAAGTTCTTCATCTTTTTTTATCACTGTCCGTCTAGGAGTAGAAGTCCAGCTAGATCAGACGGGCGCATGAGGGAGAGGCTATGAGCTGGAATTTTCTCCAATTTTTCGATGTCTGGATCTTTCCTTGTAATCCCATGACTGCTTGCTAAAGCGACTTTACTTAGCCCTAGAAGCAAAAACAAAACGGTTACTACGATACACCATACATTGATCTTTTTCATCTCCCTCTCCTTTCTTTTTTACAAGACGGCTGCTTGACGCACCCAGTCTAAGCGTTCCAATTGGAAATCATCTGGTACGGTACAGTCTGCCCCAAGGATTAAACCGCGACTTCCAGCTTCTGCCACCAAGCGGCGGGTTTCTTGCTCGATAGCTGCTCGTTCCCCTTGGTAGAGCAAGCCTTTCTTGCCATTGACAAAGCCACCTAGGACAGCACGATCCCCAAAGAGTTTGCGCCCTGCTGCTAGGCTCAGACCTTCATGATGAGTCGCCCAGTTAATGACTTGAGCTGGATAATCCTTGAAGAGGTCCACTTCATTGCTAGCTCCTTCAAAACCACAGATATGAAGGATATTGATGCCACCCGCTTCATTGGCTGCTTCTAGGGCAGCAATGTTGCTTGGTTCGATAACCTTACGGTATTCTTCCTGGGTTACCCGCTCATCTTGAACCTGCTGGGTTGAGAAGTAAATCCCTTCCACTCCTGCTTCTTGAATCAAGCGGCGACTTAAAGTAGAAATGTCTCCTGCAATCACATCAAGGACATGAGCTAAAGTTTCTGGATCTTCCTTGAGAAAGGCCGCAATCACTTGGTCTCCACGGGATTGATCCGTCCGGAACCAGCGTTTCAAATAAGAAATGGGCGAGAAGATATTGTAGAAAGAAGCAATCTCTTCATGGAAATGAGAACGAATTTCCTTGACCACTTCAATCTGTTTTTCAATCCAAGGATGATGCTCTCCAATTGGTTGAATATTCTTCAATTCTTGGATCGATGTGATCTCTCTCGAATAAAGAGCACTCGGATAGCGGAAGAAGCCATCACTCATGATCTTGACAAAATCAGGGGAACTTTCTTCAACATAGTGTTGGTGTCCTTTGATACTCTTTTCAAGTACAGCTGGATTGTCTAGCCCCAATTCTTTTTCTTCTTGAGTCACATAATGGAGCCAAAATCCTACAGGGATTCGCTCTACTGCTTCGCCTCGAATGGCACGAAGAACCAATTCTTTTTTACTCATTCCATGAAACCTCCTCAATATCTTCTTCAAAAGGAAAACTGACTGCTGCCCTTCTGAAATTTGTAACCATGATATCACCTCGAAAACTAGCTGACTAATATATTTTCCCTATCAAAGCCTTAACATTTCTTTATGGAGGCAGGTATCAAAAAACACGCAAGTCCTTGAAAACAAAGACTTGCGCGTATTCTTATCTATTCTTTCATTTTAGAAGAAATGGATCCCTTTGATCTTTTCTTGACCCTGTTATAAAAATCAACTATATCCCTTCCTTTTAGGGGAAGATTGGCTTATTTTGAGGCCAAGGATCACATTTTCCCCATCCTCTAACCAATCATGGGCTGTGGATTCGGCTTTGCCCCTTAAAAACAAATATCCTCGTTAGGAAAAACCTAACGAGGATGTTTTTTCTATATAGACAAGTTTATTCAACCGTTACAGACTTAGCAAGGTTCCGTGGTTTGTCGATATCGAGTCCACGATGAAGGGTTGCAAAGTAAGCAATCAATTGGGTTGGCACCACCATTGAGATTGGAGAGAGATAAGGGTGAACCGCCGTCAAGACTAAATTATCTGTCTCTTTAGCGACATTTTCTTCTGCAATGGTTAAGACATGAGCCCCACGTGCTGCCACTTCTTGGATATTACCACGTGTGTGGCTGGCTAGGACTGGATCAGATAAGAGAGCGATGACCGGTGTACCGTCTTCGATCAAAGCAATGGTACCGTGTTTCAACTCACCCGCTGCGAAGCCTTCACATTGGATGTAAGAAATTTCTTTTAGTTTCAGACTGGCTTCCATGGCAACATAGTAATCTTGGCCACGTCCGATATAGAAAGCATTGCGGGTTGTTTCCAACAAGCCACGGACTTTTTCATCGATCACTTCTTTTTCTGAAAGGGTTGATTCGATCGATTGGGCAACGATAGACAATTCGTGCACCAAATCAAAGGCTTTGGCCTTTTCATTGCCATTAGCTTCCCCAACAGCTTTGGCAAGAAAAGCAAGGGCTGCGATTTGAGCCGTATAAGCCTTAGTAGAAGCGACCGCAATTTCAGGACCTGCATGGAGCAACATAGTCATGTCTGCTTCACGTGAAAGAGTTGAACCTGGCACATTAGTCACTGTCAAGCTTGGAATGCCCATTTCATTGGCTTTGACCAATACTTGGCGGCTATCGGCTGTTTCACCAGATTGACTGATAAAGATGAAGAGTGGTTTCTTACTAAGAAGTGGCATTCCATAACCCCACTCAGAGGAGATACCGAGTTCTACTGGAGTATCCGTCAACTCTTCTAACATTTTTTTAGACGCAAATCCAGCATGGTAAGAGGTACCAGCCGCAAGTATATAGATACGGTCTGCTTCTTGAACCGCTTTGATGATAGCTGGCTCTACCACTACTTGACCTGCCTCATCTGTATAAGCTTGGATGAGTTTACGCATGACGGTTGGTTGCTCGTCGATTTCCTTGAGCATGTAGTATGGATAAGTTCCCTTACCGATATCTGATAAGTCAAGTTCAGCCGTGTAGCTAGCGCGCTCACGACGATTTCCATCGTAGTCTTGGACTTCAACGCTGTCTGCTTTGACGATGACCAACTCTTTGTCATGGATTTCCATATATTGATTGGTCTCACGAATCATGGCCATGGCATCTGAGCAGACCATATTGTAACCATCCCCAAGACCGATCAAGAGTGGTGATTTATTTTTTGCCACATAGATGGTGCTTGGATCTTCCGCGTCCATTAAAGCAAAAGCATAGGCCCCACGGATGATGTGGAGGGCTTTTTTGAAGGCTTCGAGCGTAGACAAGCCATCTTCTTCAGCAAATTTTCCGATCAAGTGGGCTGCGATTTCTGTATCTGTTTGCCCCTTGAAATGGTGACCGGCTAGGTATTCTTCCTTGATTTCAAGGTAGTTTTCAATCACCCCATTGTGGACCAAAACAAAGCGACCTGTTTCAGAGCGGTGTGGGTGGGCATTGTCCTCAGTTGGTTTTCCATGAGTGGCCCAACGGGTATGTCCAATCCCAGCTGTCCCTTCGACACCTTCTGCCTTAGATGACAATTCTGCAATACGGCCAACTGCCTTTACCAATTGGCTCTTGCCTTCACTAGCCAGGAAAACACCCGCAGAGTCATAGCCTCGGTATTCGAGTTTTTCAAGTCCTTGAATCAAAATATCAGTAGCGTTTGTATTTCCTACAACACCAACGATTCCGCACATAGTTTTTACGATATAGCCTTGCTATACTTTCCCCTTTACTTAGTCAAACGACCCATGGTCGATTTCTCAGTTACTTTAAAATTGGTCTAGTCTAATTTGACCAAAAAGCAACCAGCGGAGTCAGTATACAATGCTTCTTCGAGTTTGTCAACTAGGAAATTCAAGAAAATTGGTCTAGTTAAGTTAGGGTTAAGATTAGAGACAAAGTCATCTAGAAAATTTCCACTGTAAGAAAAATACCTGAAACATAATCGTTTCAGACATTCGGAATGATTGAGAGTCAAACCGTTTGGGGAACTATTTGACTCCAAGTTTTAAAATGATGATGTGAGGAGGCTCAAATTGAGCGGAACACAGGCTGCGGATTTTGATTTAGTCTTTAAATCCATTGGCTTGGCTTAGTTCTTTAAACCAATGGCCGGATTTTTTGAGGCTTCGTTTTTGACTTTCGAGGTCCAACTCAACTAAACCATAGCGGTTCTTGTAGCCATTGAGCCATGACCAGCAGTCAATAAAGGTCCAGATCAAATAACCTTTACAGTTGGCACCATCTTGAATAGCCCGGTGGAGCTCACGAAGATGGTCTTTGACAAAGTCAATCCGGTAGTCATCTTGGATCACGCCATCCTTGCGGAATTTTTCCTCTCCTTCGACTCCCATCCCATTTTCTGTCAAGATCCACTCGATATTGCCATAGTTTTCCTTGATATTTTGGGCAATATCATACAGGCCTTGCTCATAGATTTCCCAACCACGGTGGGGATTAATCTTGCGGCCTGGCATGACGTAAGGTTCATAAAATTGCTCAAAGAGTAGGGGAGAAGCTGGATTCGGAGCATAACGAGGAGCTGCCACACGGAGTGGTTGGTAATAGTTAACACCTAGATAGTCGACGGTATTTTCCTCCATTAAGCGCAACTCAAAGGGATCATAATCCGGCAAGAGATCACGCTCCCGCAAGATCTCCACTAATTCTTGAGGATAATGGCCAAGAACAGAAGGATCTAAAAAAGATTTGGCTTGAAAGAGCTCGGCAATGCGAGCGGCTTTAACATCTTCTGGATGCTGGCTCCGAGGATAGGCTGGTGTCAGATTGAGCACAATCCCGATCCGGGAATTGGGATTCACCTCGTGACAGGCCTTAACCGCTAGACTGCTGGCTAACTGGGTGTGGTAGGCTACTTTGACAGCTGCTGCCGCGTCTACCTTATGAGGAAAATGAGCATCATAAAAATAACCAAACTCTACAGGGACAATGGGTTCATTAAAGGTAATCCACTGGTCGACCAGATCCCCATAGGTCTTGAAACAAAAACGCGCATATTCTTGATAAGCATAGGCAGTTTCCTTGTTTTCCCAACCATCGCCCTGCTCTTGAAGAGCCATCGGCAAATCAAAATGATAGAGGTTGACCAAGAGGTGAATCCCTTTTTCTTTAATCTTTTCAAAGACACGGCGGTAGAAATCAACGCCTACTTGATTGATCTCCCCTCGGCCTTCCGGGAAAATGCGGGACCACTGAATAGACGTCCGAAAAGCTGTGTGACCGGTTTCTAACAAGAGATCCAGGTCGTCTTCCCAGTGTTCATAAAAAGTGGATGTTTTCTCTGGTCCCTGCCCTTGATAAAAGCGATTGGGTTCGATCCTATACCAGTAATCCCAGAGATTGTCACCTTTTCCATCCTGATCTAGACGCCCTTCTGTCTGTGGACCCGAGGTCGAACTCCCCCATAAAAAATCCTTTGGAAATTGAAACATGTCCTAATCCTCCTCATTCTACTAGCTCTATTGTAGCGAATCCTCCCCCAAAACCTAGGCACAATTTACAGTCTTTCTTACGCAGATTAAAGAAAAAGCCCCCTTAGGAAAAATTCCTAAGAGAGCTGGTCCTCATTATAAGTCATTCACGACATATTCAAAGAGTTTGTGGTCTGCTGGACTCTTGTCAAAACGCAATTCCGGATGCCATTGAACGCCGAGAAAACGACTTTCATCTATGGATTGAACCGCCTCTATGACGTCGTCTTTGGGATCCCGCGCGATTACTTCTAAGCCATCTGCCAAGTCTTTGATACTTTGGTGGTGAAAGGAATTGATGCGACTGGTCTTACCATAGATCTCTTGTAAAACCGTCTGATCCTTGGTCACCAGCTCTTGGCTGGTATACTGACCTGGATTGTCCTGCCAATGATCCTCAATGTCTTGATGCAGAGTTCCCCCTAGAGCGACATTGTAGAGTTGGGTCCCACGGCAGACGGTAAAGATAGCTTTTTTAGCCGCACGCGCTTCCTCAATCAAGGCCAACTCAAAAAGATCACGTTTTAAGAGGTAGTCATCGCTATCAATGGTGATTTCTTCTCCATAAAACTTGGGCAAGACATTTTGACCACCAGTAATGATGAGCTTATCGATCATCGACATGTAGTGTTTGGCCATATCCGCATCTCCAATTGGCAAGATCAAGGGAATTCCTCCCGCCTCTTTGACCGCTTCGACAAAACCAGTCGCCGCATAACTCATGTTCGCGTCTGGATCATCTGGGAAGGGTCTTTCATTTCCTGTAATTCCAATCACTGGTCTTTTTTTCATACTTGTTTCCATATACTTTCATTCATTTTCAAGGCTTATTGTAACACAATTTTAAGCCAGACTCAATGGAGAGTTTTTGAAGAGAAGGCCTCTCCCTCTATAACAAAAGCTTGCTGAAAGGGTTAAAATTGCTTTCTATTAAAAAATCCTCAAGTGCGAAGACTTGAGAATTGTTTATTAATTTTTGATAACCCCTTCTTTTAGCAAAAAGTCACGCGCCACTTGAGCAGCAGACTTGCCTTCTACTCCGACTTGGTAGTTCATCTGGCTCATTTGCTCTGCTGTGATTTTACCAGCTAACTGATTGAGAATCCCTTCCAATTCAGGATGTTTCTTAAGAAGAGCTTCTTTCATGAGGGGTGCCCCTTGATATGGCGGGAAGAGTTGCTTGTCATCTTCAAGGACCACCAGGTCATAGCGAGCCAGCTCGGCATCCGTTGAGTAAGCATCTGTGATCTGGATATCACCGGACTGGATCGCCTGGTAGCGAAGGGCTGGCTCCATGGTGGAGACTTGTAAATGAAGTCCGTAAACCTTCTGCAAGCCCTTGTTCCCATCCTCTCGGTCATTAAACTCCAAGGTAAATCCTGCCTTGAGTTGTCCTTCCACCTTTTTCAAATCTGAAATGGTCTTGAGACCATACTCTTGGGCAATTTTCTTAGGGACTGCAACAGCATAGGTATTTTGATAAGCCATGGGTTTGAGCAAGGCCAGGTCGTCTTGTTTCTTGATCCCATCTCGAGCCGCTTGATAGACTGCTTCTGGATCATGACTGACTTGCGGCGCCGGCTTGAGGAGACTTTCAGTCACGGTCCCTGTAAACTCTGGATAGATAGCAATATCCCCTTTTTTCAGAGCTTCATAGAGGGAGGTGGTCTTGCCAAAATTCGGTTTGACGGTCACTGTCATGTCCGTGTTTCCTTCGATCAAAATTTTATACATATTGGCTAGAATTTCCGGTTCAGGACCTAACTTCCCAGCGATGACCAGGTTTTCTTTTTCCGGTTTGGGAAGAAGACTTGGTGTATAGCTAGCTCCCAATCCGATAACCATTACCGCAAAAGCCGCAAAGATGGTCCGCAGCTTGGCCTTTTCCATCCATTTGAGAAGAAGGTTAAAGGCGATGGCTAAGAAGGCGGAAGACAGGGCACCGATCAAAATCAGACTGGCATTATTGCGGTCAATCCCTAGAAGAATAAAGGAACCGAGTCCCCCTGCTCCAATCAAGGCAGCTAGGGTAGCCGTCCCGATAATCATCACAGCTGCTGTCCGAATCCCAGACATGATGACGGGCATGGCCAAGGGAATCTCGAACTTCTTGAGTCGTTCCCACTTGGTCATCCCAAAGGCGGTTCCCGCTTCTTCAAGGCTTGGATCAATCCCTTGTAAACCGGTGATGGTATTTTGAAGAATGGGAAAAATGGCATAGATGACGAGAGCTGTCAAGGCCGGAAGCGTCCCTATTCCCATGATGGGAATGAAGAGGCCCAAAAGGGCCATGGAAGGAATAGTCTGGAAGATCCCAGCTACCTGTAAAATCCAGTTGCTGGCTCTCTTGCGTGTACTTAAATAAATAGCCAGAGGCACCGCCAGAAAAATCGCAAGAAGCAAGGTCAGTAATGACAGTTGCAAATGTTGCCCCAGTGCAGTGAGCCAGTCTCCAAAGCGTTCTTGAAAAGTTGCAAATAGTTTAGACATGGTGAGCACCTCCAAATAAATCCGCAACAAAGTCATTGGCTGGCTGGGCTAAAATGGTCTCAGAATCCGCCACCTGCACAATCTCTCCTTCTTGCAACACTGCAATCCGATCGCCTAATTTTAAGGCCTCGTCCGTATCATGAGTCACGAAAATAGTCGTCATACCAAACTCTTTGTGCAATTTTTTAGTCAGAGCCTGCAACTGCTTGCGAGAAATGGCATCCAAGGCTGAAAAGGGCTCGTCCATCAATAGAATCTTTGGCTCTGCAATGATGGCACGCACAATCCCAATCCGTTGTTGCTCCCCACCAGACAGCTCATGGGGTTTGCGATCAGCGTAATCAGAAGCTGGAAGGCCTACTTTTTCTAAAAGTTCGACTGTTTTGGAAGCCACTCGCTCCTTGCCCCAGCCCTTCATCTCAGGAATGAGAGCGATATTTTCCGCAACTGTCAAATTAGGAAATAGGGCAATGGCTTGAAGCACATAGCCGGTAGACAGACGTAATTCGCGTTCATCATAGTCCTTGATGCGTTTTTCATCCATATAGATATTGCCATCAGTTGGCTCCAAAAGACGGTTAATCATCTTGATCATGGTGGTCTTTCCAGATCCTGAAGGGCCTACGAGGACCATAAATTCACCATCTTCAATGCGGAGATTGACATTTTTTAAAATGTCTGTATCCGTGTAGCGCAAGGCTACATGTTTATATTCAATCATATTCTTCCTCATTAAGTTTTCTGTCTCTAAGAGTATCCAATAGGCTACTTGCCGGATGTCCTAGAACTTTTTCGATATCTGTTGAAACCCCAGCTTGTTCCCCAACTTTAATCGCTATATAGGTGCTGACCCAGGCATCGTACTCCCAAGTTTGTGCTGGCCATTTTTTCCGTGACTCATAGGCTTCTTCTACTGATTCATCCACATACGCGATGGCGTCACCGGTCTCTTTTGAGAGAAGCGCTACGATTTCTTCCATGGAAAGATCCTCTGGCCCTGTCAGATTCAAGGTTTGATTTCCCCACTCCTTAGGATTTAAAAGAATCTCTGCTGCAACCCTAGATGTGTCCTTACGGGCAACAGCTGACACAAGACCACTGCCTGCCGGACCACGAATCTCTCCATTTTCAAGCGCCATATCAATCAGGAAGTCCAAGTAAAAATTATCTCTCAAAAAAGTGTAGGTGAACCCTAACTCCTTGATATAGGCTTCCGTCTGGGCATGATCTCGAGACAAGGTGAAAGTTGCCTTCTTATCTGCCCCATAAAAGGAGGTATAGACGATATGCTCTACTCCTGCTAGCTTTGCAGCATCTAAAAAGTCCTTGTGTTCCTTGACACGCTCTGGATTTTCCCGAGCAGAAACCATCAACAAGATATCAATCCCCTTTAAGGCCTCAACCACCTCTGGTGTATTGGCATACACTATTTTACGAATTTCCGCTGACGCATAGATCTTTGCACGCTCTGGGCTTCGTGCTAGATGGACTGAAGCGATTCCCTTCTTATCGACAAGATTCGCCACATAAGAACCTAATTTCCCTGTTACCCCTGTAATACCAATCATAACTGTTACTTCCTTTCCTTAGATGTCATTCTCTTTAGCTTTTAGATTTGAGATAATCCGCTCTTGATAGGCCTCAAATTCTCGGATTTCTTGATCCGAAAATCCTTGATAGAAAATCTCCCCCAATTCTTTACTGACACGGTCTCCAATTTCTTTTTGTGCCCAACCGAGGTCTGTCAAAGAGATATATTTTTTCCTTTTATCCTGCGTGCAAGGTTGAATCGTAACCAAACCTTGTTCTTCCAATTTCTTAACCATGCTAGTCAATGTATTATTGGCTAGACCCGTCGCAAGAGCGATATCCGTAGCAGTTGCCCAACCATCCTCTTTTTCCCAAAGCACTGTTAAGATCTTACCTTGTTCACTTCTGTATTGAGCATCTGGCTCCTTGCTCAAGAGTTTTTGAAAAAGTCGCCCATTTAACAAGCGTATTTGTAAAGCTTGGTATCCCCCTTGCATATTGTCCATTTTGTCTCCTTTTTATTTCTATATCGAAATTTATATTTTCATTGTAATCCTTTCACTTACATTTGTCAATTGTTTCGATATCGAAATAAAAATCTAAGAATATGTCCACAGGATCCTTGAGGAACTTCAAAATACCAGATTTTTTAATCCTTTTACACCATCTTCCTTGGAAGAAAATCAACCTTTATACTCCTTTTCGAACGACACTGAGTTTGACATCTCTTCATTATCATGCAGAATGAAATTTGTTAAAAAAGCCTCGGTAGGGTTCTTCCTACCGAAGCTTTTTTGATGAAAGAGATAAGGGTTAATGTCCTTTATGCTTCTCTCTTCGTTTTTGCTGTTTGCGTTCAAATTTCTCTTGTTCGAGCAATTGCTTTTGGACACTAGATTGATGTTTTGAAATCTTTTTTCTTTCCTCATACTGCAACTGTAATAGTTCTTTCGACTTGGAAGAAACTTTCTGATTTACTTGTTTCTTCACCATTCGCTGTAATCGTTTAGGATTCTTGATTTTTACATGTTGCTTAACTATAGCTTCTGGACTAAAAGATAATTGAGTAAACTGAGTCTGTAAGATCTCTAGAATTTCATCATCTTTTGGCTCCTGACCAAATGTCACACGACAAACTTGATAAGTTTCTCGATAGACTTGTTCGAACAAACCATGCCAAAATCCATCTTCAAAATAAACTGTCAATCCAATTGAAATTGTTTCCACGACAGCACCTCCTTAAATCTATCCCTAAGAATGGACAACCAAGGAGGAAGGTTACTGATAGGCTTGCCTACGTCTGGACTACCAACCAGAACTGTGTTTTTATCTTAGTTGGAACTATTATAGCATATTTATAATCTATTTTTATTACTTCTTCAAATACCTATCAAAAAAATGAATCGTAGCCAACCAAGAATCCTTACTCTCTTCCATCAGTAAACACCAATCTTTTCGATAACGATGATTTGGTTGATAAGACACCGTCAACATGTGACCTGTTTCATGATATTTTTTAAATGTAATGTAGTGGCCTTTATAATGTGAGACAATATCATCAATCGCTGACGAGGCATCCCATATTTCATCAACAGTACTTCCGAGCAATAAGATTGGTGAATGCATTTGACCAATATCTATCCTAGCAGAGCAATCTTTAGGGAAGTTTTTTCTAAAAAATTTACTGAATAGATAATCTCCAAGTCGAAACTTTTGATAGGGAAGTTCTTTTTGCAAATGCGTCCAAGAAGAAGTATGAGAGTTCCATTTCCCTTTTATCCCTTCATATACCACATCAGAGGGTGAATTTAGTACCAAACATTGAACGTCATTAAAAAGGCTCTCCTCAGCTAAAACGAATTCTGCTCCCTTAGACCGTCCATATATTCCAATTTTTTCACTATCTACTTGGGGATGCTGACGTAGATAATCCTTTGCTTCCACAAGGCACTCTAAAGGAATACGCTCCAAATGTTTTGGTAACCCCTCTAAACCAAAATAAGCTATCGCAAGACAAATATAGCCTCTAGAAGATAAAAGCTGAGCTATATTCTGTACCTTTTCAATCCGTCCTTCACTACCGCTCACAATAATCACGGCTGGCGCCTTTCTTAACTTTTTATCATAAAATAATCGACCTTGAAAATGTTTCCCGTAAATATCTTGATGACTAATTTGCGAACTCATGTAATGTCTTGTGAAAGTTCTCTCTGCAATGACAGTATTTCCTTGCATAATTTTGATATCCACAAAAAAATGATCTAATAAGGGAATTTCAGAAAGAGAGTTTGGAAGTTTCTTTCTCTCATTGGTTAAGGGCTTAGCATTAAAAAATAGTCCCATTGTTGAAATGCCTTCATAAGAGCCAGAACAAGATGGAGTTTGTGAAATATCAATAATACCATTCTTATCTGATACAAAAGTCCCTGTTGATCTCCATAAAACATCATGGGCTAAAAGCATGGGGGCATTGATACAATAATAATCAGTTAGGTACATCTCGACTCTATATGTTTCTCTTGGTTTTAAGCCATTGATGACAATATTAAAAGATTCGTCTGCTAACTCAGACTCTGAGATAAGTTCAATTTGTATATTCATATCTTCCTCTTTTTTGTTAATGTAATTAACAATGTAGTTTTAAAATTACCGTGATTTTTACCACGGTAATTCTCGCCATACCTGTTCAACATCATCCATCAGTTTCATAACCATTTGAAGGTCCTCATCACTATAGTTTCTTAAAACTGAAAAAATGGTTTTTTCAATATGTTCTTGCTGCTCTTTATGGATGTTAAAAACTTCAACCCCTTTTTTGGATAATATCAGATATTTATTTTTTTCATTATCCTGTGCAAATTCAAAAGTAACGAGGTCTTTCTTGGTTAAACGTCTAACACTCTGAGTAATAGCGCTCCTTGATACTTCAAGTAACTCAGATAATTTCACTAGATTCACAGGCTGATTCCGACCTATTAGATCAATCAAATGGACTTCATTAATAGTGATTGATTTATCAATACTATTCCTATGCTGATCCTTTTTCAACTGTTCAAAAGCTAAAGCAAAGCTGTTAAAACGATTATTAAACTTATGCAGTTCTTTCTTATTCATAGTTTCCTTCTTTTTGTTAATGATATTAACAAAATATCGTTTTCTTGTCAAGAAGAGTCAAAAATCCTCCAGAACTTAGCTCTGAAGGAATTTTAATTTTATTTCACAACGATGTTAACAAGTTTGTTCGGTACACTAATCACTTTCACGATTTCTTTGCCATCAATCTCTGCCTTGACTTTGTCGTCAGCTAGAGCGACTTCTTGCAATTCTTCACGAGAAAGGTCTTTTGCGACCATGAGTTTAGCACGGACTTTTCCTTTGATTTGAACGACGATTTCGATTTCGTCTTCAATCAATTTTCTTTCGTCCCATGTTGGCCAAGCTACGTAAGAGATTGACTCACCTGTTGCTGCCACTGTTTGCCAGAGTTCTTCTGCCAAGTGAGGGGCAAATGGAGCAATCAATTGGATGAAGCCTTTGGCGTAATCCACATAGAGTTTATCTTCCTTGTTAGCAGCATTGACAAAGACCATGAGCTGGGCAATGGCTGTGTTGAATTTCATAGACTCAATTTGCTCTGTGACAGCTTTAACGGTTTCGTTATAAACCTTGTCTAGAGCACCATTGTTTTCCGCAACGATTTCTTTACTTGTGATCAAACGGTACACACGGTCGAGGAACTTACGACTTCCTTCCAGACCTTCTTCAGACCAAGCGATCGAAGCATCGAGTGGTCCCATGAACATTTCATAAACACGAAGGGTATCGGCACCGTATTGTTCCACCACATCGTCTGGGTTGACCACGTTCTTGAGGGATTTAGACATCTTAGCTGGTGCTTGCTCCAATTCTTCCCCTGTTTCCACATGGAAGAAGGAACCGTCACGTTTTTCAACCTTGTCAGTCGCTACAAGAGCACCGCGATGGTCACGGTAGCTAGTTCCCAAGATCATTCCTTGGTTAAAGAGTTTTTGGAACGGTTCTTTAGTTGGAACAACACCGATATCATAGAGGAATTTATGCCAGAAACGAGCGTAAAGCAAGTGGAGCACGGCGTGTTCTGCACCACCCACATAGATATCGACTGGCAACCATTGTTTGAGGAGGTCCTCATCAGCCAATTTCTCAGTATTGTGTGGGTCGATATAACGGAGGTAATACCAGCTTGAACCTGCCCATTGTGGCATGGTGTTGGTCTCGCGACGACCTCTGACCCCATCTTCACGAGTCACTTCCAGCCAGTCTGTCAGGTTAGCTAATGGGCTTTCACCAGTACCTGAAGGGCGGATATCCTTGGTGACTGGCAAGACAAGTGGGAGTTCATTTTCTGGAACAGCTGTTGAAGTTCCATCTTCCCAATGAATGATTGGGATTGGTTCACCCCAGTAACGTTGACGGCTAAAGAGCCAGTCGCGGAGACGGTAGGTAACCTTTTCTTGACCGCAGCCTTTTTCTTCCAACCAAGCCACAATCTTGGCAATCGCATCTTCTTTGTTGAGTCCGTTCAAGAAGTCAGAGTTGACGTGAAGGCCGTCTTCTGTATAGGCAGCTTCTGCTACGTTTCCACCTTCCAACACTTCTACGATTGGAAGGCCAAACTGTTTAGCAAATTCCCAGTCACGTTCATCGTGGGCAGGTACGGCCATAACGGCACCTGTTCCGTAGCTAGCAAGAACGTAGTCGGCAATCCAGATTGGGATTTCTTTACCATTGACAGGGTTTACGGCATAAGCACCCGTCCAAACCCCTGTTTTTTCCTTAGCAAGGTCTGTACGAGCCAAGTCTGATTTAAGGCTAGCTTGGTGTTTGTAGTCCGCTACAGCCTTAGCTTGTTCAGGTGTTGTAATGGCATCTACCAAGTCATGCTCAGGCGCCAAAACAGTGAAGGTCGCCCCAAAAAGGGTATCAGGACGAGTGGTAAAGACGGTGAATTCCTTATCAGTCCCTTTCACCTTAAAAGTGACATTGGCACCAGTTGATTTCCCAATCCAGTTGCGTTGCATGTCCTTGATAGACTCTGGCCAGTCAAGGTCATCCAAGTCAGTCAGCAAACGCTCTGCATAGGCAGTGATTTTAAGCATCCATTGGCGCATTGGTTTACGGACAACTGGATAGCCTCCACGCTCAGAAGTTCCGTCAGGAAGGACTTCTTCGTTGGCGATGGCTGTTCCCAACTCTTCCACCCAGTTTACTGGCACTTCCGCTTCATAAGCCAAACCTTTTTCGTAAAGCTTAGTAAAAATCCATTGCGTCCATTTGTAGTAGTTCGGATCTGTAGTATTAACTTCACGGTCCCAGTCGTAAGAGAATCCAAGCGCATTGATTTGACGTTTGAAGTTAGCAATGTTTTCTGCTGTGAATTCAGCTGGATCATTCCCTGTATCCATCGCATATTGCTCTGCAGGCAAACCAAAAGCATCCCATCCCATTGGGTGAAGGACATTGTAGCCTTGCGCACGTTTGAAACGGCTAAGGATATCTGTTGCTGTGTAGCCTTCTGGGTGTCCTACGTGTAGACCCGCTCCAGATGGGTAAGGGAACATGTCCAATGCATAAAACTTAGGTTTTGAAGCATCTGTTCCTGTCTTAAAAGTATGATGGTCAACCCAGTATTTTTGCCACTTAGGCTCAATTTCTTTATGATTGTAAAAACTCATAGCGTCTCTCCAATTTTCGTGATGTTCCTATTATACCATTTTTAGGCGATTTTTAAAGGTTCAGACAAAGAAAAAGAGACTGGGCAAAAACTGTCCAGCCTTCGATGCTTGATAGAAATAACAGTATGACGCAGTGGTTGATTGGCATCTTTGTTCGCTTTTTAAGCTCCAAAGATGACCTAATCAACTGTGCGGGGGTGGGAAAACGAACTCTTTTCATCCAGTCCGAGTTCTTTCCCACTCCCCCATCCTGTTTTCTCTAAGAAAAGTCTATTTCACATGCTTTTCAAGTTCTTTTTGCGCTTTTTTATTGGATTCTTCTTTTTCTTTCTTCCATTGTTCACGCGCTTTGTCGTAGTCTTTCGCCGCTACGACCTTGTCTTGAACTTCTAAATACTTATAGTTAAAGGTTTGACCCTTGTGGCCGGTCCAAGCAAAGGCTGCAGAGTATGGTACAGTCTTACGAACGACTGGAGAAGCTCCATCCGAATGAATCGGAATCAAGAGGGCGCTATCGGTCAACCAAGCTTGAGCCGCAGCATATTTTTCATAACGCTTGTTGACATCTGTGTTTTCTTTTTGAGCGTCTTCAATTAATTGATCGTACTCATCAAAGCCAGCTGCTTTTGCCGCAGCATTATCCGTACCAGCATCGAATCCAAAGTAAGAATTGGCATTTTCACCAGATTTACCACTGGTGATGTCGATGTAAGAAGATGGGTCCGTATAGTCTGGTCCCCAGCCCAAGTTATTGTTCAAATCCCAATCTTGTTGCGAAGCATTTTCAGCAAAGTAGGTCACCCGTTGAAGATCATCCTCAGAAACCATATTCAGGTCGATGACAATATTTTCTGCTCCCAATGTAGACTCAACTGATTGTTTAAAGGATTGGGCTTGTTTGATTCCTTCCGTAAAAGTCGAAGAAGTTGGAAGATCCAAATGAATTGGGAATTCAACTCCTTGAGCCTGCAAGTCTGCCTTAGCTTTGGCAAACTCTTCTTTGGCCTTGGTTGGATTGTAGAGGGTGTCTTTTCCATCTGCAACAGAGACCCCTTTCCATTCATCCCCATAAGCTTCCAAGTCTTTTTCTACTGCATCACCAAATTGTTTGCCATCGATTTGGACAAAGTTTGGTGGCGTAAAGGTATTACGGATCACCTTATTGGCACCCGCTTCCCCGTTAGCTTGCGCTACATAAGCCTTGCGGTTAAAGGCAAACATAATGGCTTGACGGAAGTCCTTGTTCAAGATTGCTTTCTTGGTAGAGGCCTTTTGAGCGTCCGTGGTCTTCTTTGTGATTTCATAGGCCTGACGGTCAATGTTGAAGGAAAGGTTATAGGTTGAGGAACCTTGATCAGTATAGACGATGTCGTCCTTATGCTTCTTCTCTACACTCTTATAGTTGGAACCATTTGGGAAAACACGGGCAACTGTATAGTCACCGTTATCAAATCCACGGATCAGAGACTCGGAGTCTTGACCATCATAATAAGTCAGTTTAACTTTACTGATCTTGACATTTTCCGCATCCCAGTAGGTTGGATTTTTTTCTAATATCGCAGAAGATTTCGAAGTGATGGATTTGATCAAATAAGGACCGCAGTAGAGGATACTAGACGGAGAGGTTCCTTGACCGTAATCATCTCCCTTGGATTTCAAGAATTCTTCGTTGACCGGCATCAGGATCCCCATCGTGGTCTTAGAATTCCAGAAGCTTTCAGGCTGGCTCAAGGTATATTGAACGGTATAATCATCAATCGCTTTCACACCAACGGTTGAGAAATCAGATGTTTTCCCTGTAACATAGTCATCCAAGCCTTTGACAGATTTTTGGACCAAGTAAATCGCTTGTGATTTCTTATCTGCTGCGTGCTTGAGACCTGTCACAAAGTCTTGGGCCTTAACCTCTCCTCCATATTCTTCCCCTTCAGAAGTCATCCATTTGACCCCTTTGCGGAGTTTATAAGTATAGGTCAAGCCATCTTTGGAAACAGTCCAGTCTTTAGCAAGTGATGGGATTAAGTTCCCATACTTGTCTACTTCCAATAATCCATCTACCGCATTTCCTGTAAACTCGGAAGTCGATTTTTTATTGGAAATCGAATAGTCGAGAGTATCCGGATCCTGGGTATAAACATAGCTAAACGTCTGTCCACCGGAACTTCCAGATTTTCCACCTGAGCAAGCTACTAGGACACCAGCTGATAAAAGCAGAGCGCTGGTAGCTAAGAGTACCTTTCCTTTGTTCATACAATTCACCTCATTGTAAAAATGTTATATTCAATTTAAATTATAGCACTTTCCAGGAAAATGTAAACGCTTTTACTGCGAAATTATTCTCTTTTTTCTTTTTCTAGAATTTTTTCCGTTTTAATCCCTAACCTGTATGATATAATGGAATTTATGAATAACGGGAGACATTTACACAAACGACTAAAACACAGCCTCTTGTCCCTCCTTGTAGGAGTCTTGACATTAGGCCCTATCTCTACTGCTTTTGCGGACGATATCTATCAGCAAGAAGATGTCATGAAAATTGCAGCCGATGCTGGACTGGTATTGGATGATTTTTACAAGCCTAAGGCCGACATCGTCATCGATGCCAATACTGGAGCCATCCTATACGGAGACAATATCGATACGGTCCGGGACTCAGGCAGCATGGCCAAACTCATGAGTGCCTATGTGGTCTTTCGGGCTCTCAAAGAAGGCAAGATCAAGTACGATACCGTGATCACAGCAACTGCGTCAGACCAAGCCATTTCGGAAAACAATCTGTTAAGCAACTCACCGATTGTGGCTGGCGTAGACTACAAAGTATCGGAATTGATCAAGATGCTCTTTGTTCCCTCTTCCAGCGCAGCTGTAATTATGCTCGCAAACGCTGTTACGGACAATGATCCCGATAAGTTTTTGGACTTAATGAATCAGTACGCACAAGAAATGGGGATGAGCCATACCAAATGGCACAATCCAAATGGGGCAATGATTTCGGTGCTTCAAGGCTACTACAACCCTCAGCGCTACGATGTCAATGCCAATAACGAAATTACAGCGCGAGACATGTCTATTCTGGCTTATCACATCGTAAACGACCTGCCAGAAATGTTGGAATACACCAAGCAAGCTCACACCACCATCATGGAAGGAACCCCTTACGAGCAAAGCTACGATAATTACAACACTTCCCTCGAAGGTGGAAAGTTCGCCCTCAAAGGAACAGATGGACTCAAGACCGGATCTAGCCCGACTGCTGACTACAACTATACCGCGACAACCAAGCGGGGTAAACAACGGATTATCGAAGTCATCCTAGGCGTTGGAAACTACGATGTCGAGATCGCCGAAAGCTACCGCAATCAGATCGGAAATACCTTGGCTGAGAAAATGTTCGCAGACTACCAGTATAAAAAAGTCCTTTCTGCAGGGGAACACACCATCGACGGGAAGACCATTCAACTGAAGCAAGACTTCTATGCAACCGTTAAAAAAGGTACGAATCCAGCAATTAAACTGGAAAACAACCGCCTGGTCGTCCAAAACGGCTTGCAACAGGTATCTCCAAGTATTAAGGCAGGAATAGCCGTGAGCGATTCTAAAGCAACAAACTCTAGCAGTAAACAGAAGGGACTAGATGCCATGTGGCTCTTCTGCTTCTTGCCAGCCGGAATTTTATACCTGATCTTTAAACAAACCGATCCAAAAAGAAGAAAATAGAAAAAGAACTCCCATTACCATAAGGTATGGGAGTTCTTGGTTTGTCGACAAAGCCATCTTAGAAACTTTCCTTAGGTGAGTACGGACGTCAGCGAACTTCGAAGAAGTTCCATGACT
>NZ_JUPI01000066.1 GCF_001074805.1 Streptococcus parasanguinis
AGATTGAGGTAGACCAAATCGTCCTTCCCGCGCAGACCGATCGGCACGGCCAAACTTTGGTAAAGGGCATGGCTCTCCCAACGACTCAAGACCTTAAGATCATTGAAAGTTTCCGCTTGGTACATTTCAAGGAAAGTCACCGAGTCCGGAATTGAGCTCTTGAGCTGTTGGATATGCTTGAGAGGCGCAAGGCCACGCGAGATGGCTTCCTTGTCATAACCTTCAGGGAAGTGACAATAACTCTATTAAATACCACTATCATACCGAAAATTAGTTTGAAGAGCAAGTTTGTCACTAGTTGCAGAGAGTAGGAGGATACTTCGTTTCACAACATTGTCCAAATGAAACATGGATAAACTAAAGTCAGTAAACAGCACTTTGAAATTAATCACAAACCTTCCCTTCTGATTTATAACGTCTTCTCTTAAAAACTATTTATCCCTTAAAATGCACTTTATTTTAAGGCAAAACTTGTTAGTAAGGGATAAATTTTATTGCTTACAATATTAAAAAAGATTGAAGAAAATTGTCCAAAATGGACTTTTTCTTCAATCTGGGAGAGAATCCGTTGGTTCTTTCTTAGTTGTAACTTTTTATCAACCTACCACTGTTGAGAAAGAGATTATCTCCTTTGTTTTGCTTCTATCTCAACCAACTCATTTAAGACTTTAATTGGGCTAGCTATTCCTTGAGTACAGGATACAGTAAAATTAAATCTGACCATAGAATATATTCTTACGAACTTCGTCACTCATTTTAGATCTGAAATTTTGTCCTTCTCTATAGTCTTTTACATCACCTTTTCCTTCAATTCTTGATGCTAAAAATGAATCTGTATCTTCAAATGCTGTAGCTACTTGATCTAAATAGTCGTTAAAACTTACAATTGTCTCTTGAATAGTGCCAGCAGTTTCTTTAAATCCATTGAAACATTCTTCTAATTTCGCTTTAGAATCATCTTCAACAATCAATCCAATCCCAGAACCAAAATTTATAAATGCCGCATCAAATTTCGCCTTAACATTTTTTATATTTTCAGGTTTTATATTTTTTTTACTCATTTTCCTACTCCTGTTTTGGATGGGTCTTTATCCATGACACAAACTCGTCATACGAGTGAATTTGTGTTTTTTCTCCAGTTTTTTCGTCTGTGGCGTACAATTCCATGACGTCTTGACCTTCTGGCGCAAACCAATGAATGATTTTATCAAACCATTCGCGCTCATTGTATTGTTTCGGACGGAAATAAATGCGATTTAAATAGTTTATATTTTTTCCTACTTCTGGAAACAATTTAGCAAAGTTAGATCCACTAACATTAATTTTAGATGATTCATCATTCATCGGGGATATAAAATTATTAAATCTTGAAAGATGATATTTTGCTAGATTATCATCAATTTGCTCAGATATCCCCCCCCTATCCCAATCATATTTTGGGCTAAAATATAGTTTTTGCTCTCTGTCAATCTTCTCCATTTCACTTTCAGAAATATCTTTAACTTTCTCTCCGCTAACAGAAACTAATACAGATCTAATATCATGACCTGCTATATCGTACATATTTAGTTTCTCCAAATCCATTGTCAGGTAATCATCGTCATTTTGTAAATATCTACGAGGAAAATTATGAACAAAACGGTATAAATTATTCTTCCCAAGTAATTCATATAAATTAAATTTAACAATTTTTTCTTTATCATGTACACTATAACTAATAATTTGAAAATATTCTTCGCTCCCAATTGGAGGAGTTTTTTTAAAATTAGTAGTATCAAGTGTATGCGAAGAAAAAGTTGTAACATAATTCTGACCAAACAAAATAACATCGTCTAAATAGTTATCGACAGCCACAAAAACAAATTTATCATTGTCCAATAATTTTATTTCCCTAATTTTTGACGGAGTTTCATTTCTATAAATTTTCTCTGAGGAATTTTTATATTTGAAAAAAATTATACTGCCAATAACAAGCATAATTAGGAATATGAGTAACCTAGCCTTATTTTTGTTTCGCATTATGAATTCTCCTGTTTTATTCCGAAATTAGAATCACTCGTACTTAATCCAAACGGATCCCATTTTAGATAATTTTCTCTTTGAAAGATATTAGATTCATTTTTTGCAAACATATTATCTAATTTAGTTAGTCCTTCATAAATATTTGATGAAGTTACGTTATTTACTCCTATATTTCCTTTATTAGTAAACAAATCAAAAGTATTTTGAGTTAGCAAGCTGTCATTTTTTTCATCCTTTGGATTATCAATATTGTTTGTTGATGCAATTTTCTTCATAATTCTCTCATACTTTTTAATAGAACTTATCTTTTTAGAGATGTCTCCTTCAGTATTTTGGTATACAAACGTTTTTAATCCATTCTTTTCTAAATCATAAATCTTCATATTCGCTTGCAAGTCATAAGTTAGATCATATTTTACAAATGTATCTTTAGAATCACCTGATAGCCGACGTCCTCCTGTACCAAAGGTACTGCCAGCTAAATCTCGCTCATGTTTGGTTATTCCTTGATCATATTCATAATATTTTTCTAAATGATCTGAAAGTGTTGAAGAATCTGATATTTTTTCTCCAACCTTTTTCTTGTAAAGATCTGAAAAAGTTACAGTTCCCACTTTATCTCCAAAATTTAGACTTGAACTAAGATTATTATCAATTTTAACGCCGGAAGAAATTAAATCCAGTATTTTATATGAACCAGGAATAAAAGAACCTAAAGCCATTTTAGCTAAATCAACTGCAAATAAAGCCGCTTCTTTATCCCGTTTTTCTCTTAACTCACGAATTTCAGATATCGCTTCAGCATTTCGAACTCCTTCCCCTGTATTGAAAAATTCTGTTGAATAACTTTTATCACTACGAATCCCCATAGAATCAGGCGCTGATACATTAAATTCAAAACCGTTTTTCCCATTAAATGTTAATCCACTTAAAACAATAGATGTATCAAGTGACATATTTGGGCCCATGTAAGAATAATCCTTCTTTGACTTTCCAATGCCAACTGCGTACAGTGATTCAAATAAACTTGTTAAAACTCCAGCACGTTTTATGTGTTCATTAAATTCCTCAAGTTGAGGTTGGATTTTAAGTTTCTCCGCTTCATAATTCTTAAATTCACTTTCACTGTCGTTAGTTTTAGGAAAATCAGGAACTAGAGCCTTTGCCAATTCAGTTATTGTTTGAGCATATCTATCTCCAGCCAAGACTAAATTCTCAAAATAAGTTTTTGCTTTTTCTTGGTCTTGATTAGCGATTGCTTGAATATATGTACGAAGGTTTTCCATTGCAAGACTCTCATCTTTTTTTACATATGAGAATTCTTTATTGACTCGATTATAAATAATATCCATCATTGCATGGCTAACTTTTGTCGTATTTACACTGCCCAATGCTGTGAAAAATTTTGTCGAAGTGCCATAACCTCGCTCCCCTAAAACAACTTTAAGGGCTTCTCCATCTCCTTCATTTTGAATGGAATCCAGAAAATCCATATTTTGTTCATTCAAATAACCCTTAGAGATTAAATCCATTGCTGTATTTAAACTAAAACTACTGATAAATCTTGCGTTATCTAATGTCGCTTTCACACCAACCAAACGATCACTCACCACAGTTAAACTACTAATAAATTGCTTTAAATTATTCTCTAATTCATCATGAGTTTTCTGACGTTCATCTCCATGTCTTGCTAAATTCATTGCTATGGAGTGGGCCCGTGCCCCCGCATCTCTTGTAAATTCAATTGCTCCTGGTTCTAAAGCTAGTGCTTTACTTGCTGCTTGAATTGCCGTATCAAGATCTTCACTTTTTTCCAAAAACTCTTTACTTTTTGTTTCCCCTAACCATGTCTTAATACTTTGAATATCTGCTGCTTTTGTTTTTACCACTTCAGAAGAAAAACCAGCTGCCGTTAATCCTGCTTCATATTTAAGGACTGCCTCACTATATAATTCTAATGTTAATGGATACGTATCATGCAATGTTTGAGATAAAGAATTCAACTTTGCTATAAAAGCTTTAATGGCATCTGCCTCTTGCCCCGTCACTTTTGCTTCAATTTTCCTCTGAACAGATGATACCTGACTTCGATACTCGACTGCAGCTTCTTTTGTTTTATTACCGTGATCAAGTAATCCACTTTTTGAAATAACTGTAACGGTCATACATTACCTCCTACTTTTCTTCTTATCCATTTTTTCATATTCTTCTCGAGCAATTGCATCTGTAAGTTGTGTGTCTAATGATCTCCTCTCTGCTTCCAATCTCATTATCTCTGCACTGATAGCATCCATTGTAGCTTGTTTATATGTTTTATCAAGATCCTCTTTTCCTTCACCAATAACCTTACTTTCCTGAAGCCTTTGTTCATCATACTTTGTCCCAGACACATGTAACTTTTCATAGCCTTCCATTACATCATCTATCTTAAGATCCACACCTTGAACTTTAGTTAGTGCACTTCTCAAGCTTTGAACCTTTTGATCAACCTGTGCTATCTGGCTTCTGAGATTACTCACTTCACTCATTTTCACTTCCCTTTCTTTAGTCAATAAATACTTTTATAGTTTGAGCAATACCATCTATAACAAAATAATTCATTTGTTTTGGTAACACTGGCTCTCTTAAAGTTTTATTTAAAATATTGATAAGTTGCTGATCATTTTGTCTCACTGCTAAAATAGCCTGTTTATAATTTCTAATTGCTTTTGATGCTATATCAATCTTACGCACTAGACCTGGTGTAGCTATTACTGCAGTTAGGAAACCAACCTGATGCCCTTTTTCAAAAAGTTTAGCCAGAATTCTAATGTCCTCATCATTTAACAAATCAACAATTTCAGATAAGTTATACACAATAAAAGTTGTTGTGTAATCTGTCTCATTTTCTGCAAATCGATCATCCATTTTAACCGAAATAGTTTGAATCATTTCATGTAATTTCTCTTTATCTGAAATGAGTGTTACAGAAGAATCTATATTATTTATTTGATGATATTCTGGTGCTAGTATAATTGTCTTTTTACCAAGTTTCACGCTCATCGAAGCAAGATGTTTTGTAATTTGTGACATTTGTTCTTCTTTTTCAAGTATATAAGCCAAATGACCTCGTTTTACATTCCATCCCATTGCCTTCGCAGTTTCCATATCTAACCCAACAGGAATTTCACCTTCATCCAGCAAGGCTACTACATCCTCACGTCCATAGAAGGCTGCTTCTGTCAACTCATCTGGCACCATTGGGATGCCTGCTGGGGTGCGACCTGTCCACATCTCTTTGAGACTTTGGACTTGGTCGCGGAGGTTGTTGATGATTTGGATATCATTATCCCCTGCGACTGGTAGGGCGAACTGGACGACATCGACTTCGTCACGCTTCATGAGCGCCCGTCCCTTGATATATTCCATGGTAGACGCCAGTGGGGTTGCTCCCACGATACCGCGGATCTCAGAGATATCATTTTGTGGCAAGGTCAGCTGG
>NZ_JUPI01000067.1 GCF_001074805.1 Streptococcus parasanguinis
CCAATTGTTAACGAATCCTATCACAGTTTCAGCTAGTGATTTTACCCAAGCTAAAGATTTGGTTGTGGACAAAGGGAATGTGGTAAATAATAAAATTCCACCATATACTCCACCAACTCCATCAACTGACAAACCAAAAGAGAACCCCAAAACCGACAAACCTAAAGGAAATCAGCCTTCTGGAAGTCAACCAAAAGAAGATAAGGAACGAATCCTTCCTTCTACAGGTGAAACAGTCAGCGTTGGACTTCTTGTAACAGGACTTGCTCTTGCAGGTGCTGGAAGTACACTTGTTAGAAAACGTGATGAATAATTCGTAAAATAGGATCATCTATATTGATTAGATGATCCTATTTTTCAATAAGTGATAAGTTTTATTTATCGTCTTCTTTAAAAATACATATTAGACACGATCACTAATGGGTGGTAAGATAAGTAGTAGTTAAAATGAAGGAGGAATGAATATGTGCAGAACAATTGTTGGAGTATCCGCTAATCTCTGTCCGGTTGATCCGGAAGGGAAAAACCTTCATTCCTCCGTGTCTAGTCAATTTGCGGAAGGAATCCGTCAAGCAGGTGGGCTTCCAATGGTCATCCCGATGGGAGATCCTTCCTTGGTTAAGGACTATGTTGAAACGATTGACAAATTGATCTTAAGTGGAGGCCAAAATGTCGATCCTAGTCTCTATGGCGAAGAAAAAACCATCGAAAGCGATGATTACAATATCGAACGGGACCAATTTGAGCTTGCCCTACTGAAGGAAGCAGTTCGCCAAAACAAACCGGTTCTAGGAATCTGCCGTGGGGTTCAGTTGATCAATGTGGCTTTTGGAGGAACACTCAACCAAGAGATCGAAGGACATTGGCAAGGACTTCCGTTTGGGACTTCCCATTCTATCGAGACTAAAAAAGGCAGTGTGGTGGAGCAACTCTTTGGTCAGGCTAGTCGGATCAATTCTGTTCACCGTCAAAGTATCAAGGATCTTGCACCAAATTTCCGTGCGACCGCCTTTGATCCGCGCGATCACACCATCGAAGCGATTGAAGCAGTAGACGGCCATCGGATTATGGGCTTGCAATGGCATCCAGAATACTTGGTCAATGAGGAAAAAGGGAATTTAGAACTCTTCCGTTATTTATTACAGGAATTATAAGAAAAAGAGAGGTTGGACTTGAGTCAATCTCTCTTTGTGTGTCTAAGAAAATATAGACAAAACGATGGCAATAAGATGAAAAAATAGGATAATCGTTACTAAAAAACAGGTCTATCTAGCAATGCTAGATAAATACCTGTTTTAAGAACTTATTCGTGGCGTTTTTTAGCAACGAGCATGCTTCCAGCACTTGCAAGAGCAAGTCCTGTCATGAGAAGTCCAGCACTTACTGTCTCACCAGTAGCAGGAAGACTTTGTTTTTTACCTTCTTTTGATTGTTTACCAGAAGGTTGATTTCCTTTCGGTTTGTCGGTTGAAGGCGTTGGAGGTGTTGAAGGAGTAGTTGGTGGAGTTGGTGGGGTATATGGCGGAGTATATGGTGGAATTTTATTATTTACTACATTCCCTTTATCAACGACCAAATCTTTAGCTTGGGTAAAATCACTAGCTGAAACTGTGATAGGATTCGTTAACAATTGG
>NZ_JUPI01000068.1 GCF_001074805.1 Streptococcus parasanguinis
GATTCGAACCCGTGTTACCGCCGTGAAAAGGCGGTGTCTTAACCCCTTGACCAACGGACCATATATTCATTAACAGAACATATCCCATTATATCAGAATTTAACTAATTGTCAAGCACTAAATTCTAAATTTTGCTCTTCGATTAATTTTTTGACACGTTTGATATTGCTTCTTGAGATTGGACAAGAATACCCTTCTTTCAACAACAACTGTTTCCTTTTCTTATCCATTCCAACGATCATACTTCTATTCACGATATAAGATTGATGGGGACTGAAATATCTCTCCTCCACATCTTTCTCCAAAACATCTGATAAACTTCCTGCAATTTCTTTTTGAAAATTTTTCCCAACTAAGTTTAATTTATAAGCAGAACCAACAGTTTCAATATAAAGAATATCTTTAAATGGAATTTTTATCTTTTTATCCTTAAAGTCATACTCAAAATAATCTGTCAAATCATCATTTCCAATTTGAATAGTTGTTAGGTACTCAATACACTCCTTGATTTTTAATCTAAATAAATCTTCATTCAAATTTTTATCAATAAAATCCAAGGCAGATACTTTATAACGATAGGTAATCGAAGCGAATTCTGATTTTGTAGTAATAAAAACAATAATAGCATAAGGATTTGCTTCTCGTATTTTTTGAGCAATTTCTAGCCCACAGTACTCATTATCTTGGATATGAATATCTAGAAAATATAATTGGTGGATATCCGAATGCTGGATATAATTTTCAAATTCCGTAATTTTACCAGTAGAAATCACATCAAGTTTAATTTCTAATTCCTTAGCAATTTCTGCAATGTGTTTTTCTACCCGTATCTGTTGAGAGAGCTCGTCTTCTAATAAAAAAATCTTCATTCTTGTTCATATCCTCCAATCTTCAAAACTTGTAAAAAACGATTTCCTTGCAATTCTGTTTCTAAAAACATCGTTCCATAATTTGCTAAGATTTTTCTCACATTATTTAATCCTAGTCCTCTATTTTCTCCTTTTGTCGAATAGCCTTCTTCATATATTTTCTTGATATCAAAAGTGATTTCATTTGTTGTATTATGAATCACTAAGTAAACAATTTTTGAAATAGAAAAAATAGCAACATGAACTTTCTTTTCTTCCGCTTCTTTTGAAGCTTCCAAAGCATTTGTCACCAGAATTCCAACAATTCTTACGATATCTAATAAATCAACTGGTAGTTGCTCAATTGGTTCACTTGTTTCAAAGGTCATTTCTACCCCAGCATCTCTTGCATCCAACCAGCCTCGAATCAAAATACTTCGTAAAGCAGAATCTTTGATATTGACCAAGTTGAATCCTGATAATTCTTCTGTGTTTATCTCTTTATAACCTTTTTCCAATACTTCTCTATGGATTCTCTGTATTTCTGGAATATTTTCTTCCTTGATAGCTAATGACATAGAAATCACCAAATTTCCCAAATCGTGACGAAATCCCCTAACAATAGAATAGAGGCTTTGAATTTCAGCCATATACCGACTCATTTGTTGCTCAGAAAATTCTTTATACTCCAGTTCTAAATTTTTACGATACTGATCTCGCTCGATTTTCATATGAAATAAGCTGACTACAAAAGAGAAAAAACAAATCGTTGCCAACATACTCCCAAAATTTTTATATTGCGCTTGCTCACTAATCCATAAAGCAAAATTAATCACTACAAATATGGCGAAATAGACACAGATAAGTCTCCTTAAATATTTTTCAAATTCTTTCTCATAAAAAGGAGTGAAATCAAATTCAAATAAGTCAATTAACTTCAAGATGATCACTAAAGAAACCAAACGAATGCACATATTGTAAACAATCGAGTAAGCTGCTACAAAAGTATCTCCTATTACTGAAGAGACAATTATCGTCAGAAAAGTTGCTGTTCCTTCAACCGCTAAATAAGTAAAAAAAGAATAAAAAATGGCGCACAAGCGATTCGTCCGATTGGCATAATGATAATAAGGATATAAATAAACCGGCCATAAGAGCATATTTAAATCAGAGAGTCGAATATTTGAAAATAAAGTCACATCTAAAAATACTAAGAGACTTTCAAAAAGAAGAACAAAGGTGCTCAGCAGAAAGATAAATGCAAATTGATGTTCCTGATAGATTTTTTCGTCCACTAATGCAAACGTCAGAACAATGATCCCTCCCAAGAGAAAAGACAAGATTAATGACTGAATCACACAAACTCTCCCATTTTGTTTTTTCTATTTTATTATACTCTAGTATTATTATAAAAAAATAAAATTTTATATACAAAAAATTATAATATAAAATAGCCTAAAATTAAAGGGAAACGATAAAATTGTAATCTTTTTAATGTTTTTGTTACAGGATTGAAAACTATTTTACACAATTTATATAATCTATACTTTGCACTATATAGGGATTATTAGTTATTTTTCAAAAAATTACTAATAAATCATTCCATTGCTATTTGTCTATAGTAAAGTATACAAAAATTAACAGATAATGAAAATTTATACATTTTTATAAAAAGAAAAGATGCAGCAAAAACTGCATCTTTCGTTTGATCCCAGCAGGATTCGAACCTGCGACCGTTCGCTTAGAAGGCGAATGCTCTATCCAGCTGAGCTATGAGACCGAACTTACTTCATTTTAGCAGAAAAAGGAAGGAGCGTCAAGGTTATTTATGGTAAGGGCTCCCCTGTTGAATCATGAAAGCACGATAGATTTGTTCCACCAACACTAATTTCATCAACTGATGAGGAAGAGTTAATTGACCAAAGCTCATTAATAGATTTCCTCTTTTTTTCACTTTGGGAGACAGACCAAGACTGCCTCCAATAACAAAAGTAAGGTTTGAATAACCAGATGTCATAATCTGGTCAATCGTTTGACTAAATTTCTCTGAAGGAAATTGTTTTCCTTCGATGGCCAATACAATCACATATTCCTTATCTGAAATTTTAGAGAGAATTCGTTCCCCCTCTTTTTCAAGAATTTGTTGATTTTCGAGTTGACTAGCACGATCTGGAGTTTTTTCATCAACTAACTCAACCTGTTCTACTTTTGCAAATCGACCAAGCCTTTTAATATACTCCGCGATCCCATCTTTTAAGTATTTTTCTTTTAATTTTCCAACAGTTATCAATTTTATTTTCATTCTCCTATTGTAGCATAATTCTTTAATTCCACAAATAATCCACAGGTACAGAAAGGAAAGCCGTTCTATAAAGTCCTTTTTAAAGCTATTTCTAAACTAAATGTTACAAGTTATCCACAATTTGTGGATAACTTTAATTATTTAAGTTATAATTAAGAAAGTTTGTCTATACTCTAGACAATTTGATAACCTTAGGAGGAAAATATGAAATCTTCATCTAATTTACTGAAAAAAGTTGTGAACATAGCCCTCATTTTTGTTGTGGGTTTACTAGGTGGGCTTCTTGGAACCTTTTTAATATTGCAAACAACCCATTCTTCTACTTCCAATACTGAAAGTAAGCAAGTCCACTCAACCACTGTTAAAACAGCCTATAAAAATACGACCTCAACTAGTGAGGCCGTCGATAAAGTAAAAAATGCTGTGGTTTCTGTGATCACTTACTCTGATTCTTCGAATCAAGGATTGTTTGAAAAAGAAGACAATTCAGACTCACAAATTTCTAGTGAAGGTTCTGGGGTCATTTATAAAAAAGAAGGAAAATATGCTTACCTTGTTACCAATACCCATGTGATCAATGGTGCAAAAAAAGTAGATATTCTCTTAGCAGATGGTAATAAAGTCCCTGGAGAAGTAGTTGGATCAGATGTCTATTCCGATATTGCAGTAGTTCGCATCAGTGCGGATAAAGCAAAGGCAGTAGCTGAATTCGGAGATTCAAACCAATTAACGGTCGGTGAGACTGCGATTGCAATCGGTAGCCCTCTTGGAACTGATTATGCTAATTCTGTTACCCAAGGAATTATTTCTAGCCAAGGTCGCAATGTGAAATTGAAAGCCGATAATGGACAAAATATCTCTACACGCGCCTTACAAACAGATGCTGCCATCAACCCAGGGAATTCTGGAGGTCCATTAATCAATATTCAGGGACAAGTCATCGGAATTACCTCAAGTAAAATTTCAAATAACGGACAAACTTCAGTAGAAGGAATGGGCTTTGCAATTCCTGCAAATGATGTTGTCAATATTATCAAACAACTAGAAGAAAAAGGAAAAGTGGTTCGACCAGCTCTTGGAATCCAAATGATGGATTTATCTAATCTTTCAACTTCTGATTTAAGCCAATTAAAACTTCCTGAAAAAATCTCTGGAGGAGTACTGGTTCGTTCAACACTTGAAAATATGCCTGCTTCAGATAAATTGCAACGCTACGATGTGATCACAAAGATAGACGATACAACTATCGAGTCAACTGCAGATTTACAATCTGCCCTCTATTCTCACCAAATCAATGATACGATCAAGGTCACATTCTATCGTGATGGAAAACAACAAACAACTTCTATCAAGTTAACAAAATCAACTGAGGATCTTAGTGAGTAATTCTTATCCTATTGACATACTTGTAAACACACCTTTACGAATTTGTAAAGGTGTGTTATTCTATTCATAAGATGGAAAAATTAGAAAAGATAGCGGTAAAGGACATTCGAACTAATCCTTTCCAACCAAGAAAAGTATTTGATCAAGAAAAATTAGAAGAACTGGCTCAGTCAATCAAAGAAAATGGCTTAATTCAACCCATTATTGTCAGAAAATCTCCGATTATTGGTTTTGAATTACTTGCAGGTGAAAGACGTTTTAGAGCTTCAAAAATTGCTGGATTAAAGCTTGTTCCTGCGATTATTAAAGAGTTAACTGATCAAGAAATGATGCGACAAGCCATTATCGAAAATCTTCAACGAGAAGATCTCAATCCAATTGAAGAAGCTATATCCTACCAGAAGCTAGTTGATCATGGCTATAAGCACGACCAAATCGCTCAATTTATGGGGAAATCTAGACCTTATATCAGCAATATGCTTCGCTTGTTACATCTAGCTCCCTCTGTTCAAGAGGCAGTCATTCAAAATGATATTTCTTCGGCTCACGCGCGTGTTCTCGTTCCTCTTGATGAAGAAGAGCAGCGCTTTTGGTTGGAGCGAATCAAACAGGATCATTTAAATGTTCGAACATTAGAGAACAAGATCAGTTCAAAAAGAAAACAGAAAAATAAAAAAGTAAAAGAAAATTTCCTACTAGAAGAGGAACAACGATTGAAAAAAATATTGGGAACAGAAGTGACGATACACTCCTCTTCGCAAAATAAAGGAACTATCCAAATTTCTTTTTCAAGTCTCGATGAATACCAACGAATTATCAACAGCCTAAAATAAGGCTGTTATTTTTATTTTTGTATTGACAAGTTTTTCCACCATAATAATCTTTTGTAAATATCATAAAAATAAGGATATTCTCTAGTTATCCCCACTTTGTGGATAACTTTTAAAAACAATGTGAATTTAAATCCACAACCTGTGGAAAAGTTTAAAAATATAATTTTCTTCCCTAAAATTTAGCCTGTGGAAAACTATTTTCGTTTGTGGTAGAATAGGAGTAAGTATGATTTGATACAATTCAAGAAAAGGAGGGAAGTCTGATAGTGTCACAAGAAGAGCAATTTTGGTCTCGTTTTTTAGAATTAGCCCAATTACAACTAAAAGATAGTGCGTATGACTTTTTTGTCGCTGATTCAAAATTAGTCAAAATCGATGGAGAGACAGCTACCATTTATCTTGATGGAAATTATAAAGAATTGTTTTGGGAAACAAATCTAAAAAATGCTTTGATCACAGCCAGCTTTGAAGTCTACAATACAGATTTGAAGTTCCATTTCGTTTTTGAAGATACCGAAGAAATTCCTAGTAATCATAGCAGTGAGAATAGGAGACTGTCTTCAGGTAGCTTAACAACCGAACCGTTACCTAAAATTGATACAGGTCTGAAATCGAAGTATACCTTTGATAATTTTGTGCAAGGGGATGGAAATATTTGGGCGAAAGCAGCAGCGCTTGCAGTTTCTGAAAATCTTGCAACAACTTACAACCCTCTCTTTATCTATGGTGGACCAGGGCTTGGAAAGACTCACCTATTGAATGCAATTGGAAATCAAATCCTAGAAAATATTCCAAATGCACGGGTTAAGTATGTCCCAGCAGAAACCTTTATTAATGAATTTTTAGAGCACCTTCGATTAGGAGAAATGAAGACGTTCAAGAATACCTATCGAAGTTTAGATCTTTTATTGATCGATGATATCCAGTCACTTGGTGGTAAAAAAGTCACGACTCAAGAGGAATTCTTTAATACCTTTAATGCCCTCCATAGTGACAACAAACAGATTGTTCTAACAAGTGATCGAAGTCCGGATCATTTAGATAGTCTTGAAGAGCGGTTAGTTACTCGTTTCAAATGGGGACTAACTCAAAATATAACACCACCAGATTTTGAAACTCGGATTGCCATCTTACGGAACAAAATTGAAGATCTAGACTATATTTTTCCTAATGACACACTAGAATATCTAGCTGGTCAATTTGATTCAAATGTCCGAGACTTAGAGGGGGCCTTAAATGATATTTCTTTAATGGCGAAGGTAAAGAAACTAAAAGAAATTACGATCGATGTTGCAGCTGAAGCTATTCGAGCTCGTAAAAATGATAATAGCAAGACGCTTGTCATCCCTATTGAAAAAATTCAGGAAGCAGTTGGAGCCTTCTATGGAGTCAGTGTAAAAGAAATCAAAGGTTCTCGAAGAGTTCAGAATATTGTCCTAGCACGACAAGTGGCTATGTATCTTTCAAGAGAGATGACGGACAACTCACTTCCTCGAATCGGAAAAGAATTCGGTGGGAAAGACCACACGACTGTAATTCATGCCTATGAAAAAATTAAAAGTATGGTCGATACAGATGATAATCTTCGACTCGAAATTCAAAGCATCAAGAAAAAATTAAATTAATCTGTGGATAACTTTCTATAAACTTCTAGGGGTTATGCACAATTTTTAAACAAGTAACTTTTTAAGTCGTAGATAGGATTCTGAGAGTTTTCCACAACTTCCACACAACCTACTATTACTATTAACTTACTAATAATAAAATAAATAAAAGGAATGACCATGATAAATTTCTCTATTAACAAAACTTTATTTTTACAAGCACTAAATACTACAAAAAGAGCTATCAGTTCAAAAAATGCTATTCCAATCCTCTCAACAATTAAAATAGATGTAACTCCAGAAGGAGTTGCCTTATCTGGATCGAATGGCCAAATTTCAATTGAAAACTTTATTTCTATTAAAGATGAAAATGCAGGTTTATTAGTGACTTCTCCAGGTTCTATTTTATTGGAAGCAACTTTCTTTATTAATGTGGTTTCAAGTTTACCAGATGTTACTTTAGATTTTAAAGAGATTGAACAAAAACAAGTTCTCTTAACAAGTGGTAAATCAGAAATTACACTTAAAGGAAAAGATGCAGATCAATATCCACGTATCCAAGAAATTGCTGCAAGTAATCCATTAGTTTTGGAAACAAAATTATTAAAACAATTGATTAATGAAACGGCATTTGCAGCAAGCGTACAAGAGAGTCGTCCAATTTTGACAGGCGTTCACTTTGTTTTATCAGATAATAGAGAGCTAAAAACAGTAGCAACAGACTCTCACCGTATGAGTCAAAAAGTGATTACACTGGAGAAAAATGGAGACAACTTTGATGTCGTCATTCCAAGTCGTTCTCTTCGTGAATTCACCTCTGTCTTTTCTGATGATATTGAAACAGTTGAAGTTTTCTTTGCTAACAATCAAATCCTCTTTAGAAGTGAACACATTAGTTTCTATACCCGTTTGCTAGAAGGAAATTACCCTGATACAGACCGTCTCATTCCAACAGAATTCAATACAGAGGCAACCTTCAATGTAGCCAACCTTCGATTTGCAATGGAGCGTGCTCGTCTTCTTTCAAATGCGACTCAAAACGGAACGGTTAAATTAGAGTTCAAAAATGGAGTGGTTTCATCCCACGTTCATTCACCAGAAGTTGGACGAGTAAATGAAGAGATCGATACTAGCTCCGTTTCAGGAGAGGATTTGTCTATTAGCTTTAATCCAACTTATTTGATTGAGGCGCTCAAAGCTATTGACAGTGAACAAGTTGTGATTCGTTTTATTTCTTCTGTTAGACCGTTTACCTTGGTTCCAGAAGGAAATGAACAAGGGTTCATTCAATTAATTACGCCAGTTCGCACAAATTAACATAGGTGAATCATGTATACGTTAGGTGATTTTGTAGAAATGAAAAAGCCTCACGCTTGTGTGATAAAAGAAACAGGCAAGAAGGCAAATCGTTGGGAAATTACGCGACTTGGTGCAGATATAAAAATCAAGTGTAGCAATTGTGATCATGTGGTCATGATGAGTCGTCATGATTTTGAACAGAAAATGAAGAAAGTATTATAAAAGGTTCAGTCACTTATGTGACCGAACCTTTTCAATTATTTTAATTCTTCAAATTTTCCATTTTTAACTTCTTTGAAACCACTTTGTTTTAACATATCAACAGTTGATTTGTAGCTGACATAGTCGACTTTTTTATCTTGTCGGGTAGTCAATAAATTCTTTTCAATCAGTTGATCTAAATTTGCTTTTTCATAATTGAGAGTTGTTGTTTCAACCATGTATTTATCATTGAACTCAGCAGAATGAGTAAATCCTTTGACGTCTTTGTTATCTTCCTCGTATTTGTCAACTATTTCTTTTAATTGATCTTTTGCAACTCCAGCTTCTTTGTAGTAAATAGTATTAATGGTTTGGTTACTAATTGTTTTATCGCCTTTGTGTTCAAATGTTACTCGAATATCTACTTTTCCATCTTGGTTAATCTTTTGAAGATAGGATTTTTGAACAGATTGTTGTCCACAAGCTCCAAGAAGAAAGAGTGTAAAGATAGCGATTAAAGAAAGGAAAATAGATTTCCATGTTTGTTTTTTCATCTGAAAAACTCCTTTGTTAGTTGTTAAATAAAGTATACCATATTTATCTTTTTAGAACGTTACAGTTTGATGAAAAAATCTAGTTTCAAAGGTCATGAAATATTTCATTTTTCATCACTTGTCTTTTGAATTATGTTATAATAAAAGAGATTGAAATTTGAACGGAGAAAAAGAAAAATGGCATTAACAGCAGGTATCGTTGGCTTACCAAACGTTGGTAAATCAACCCTATTTAACGCAATTACAAAAGCAGGAGCAGAGGCCGCAAACTATCCCTTTGCGACCATTGATCCAAACGTCGGTATGGTAGAAGTTCCTGATGAACGACTACAAAAATTAACTGAAATGATTACTCCTAAGAAGACAGTTCCGACCACTTTTGAATTTACAGATATTGCTGGAATTGTAAAAGGTGCATCAAAAGGAGAAGGTCTTGGTAATAAATTCTTGGCTAACATCCGTGAAGTAGATGCTATTGTCCATGTAGTACGTGCTTTTGATGATGAAAATGTCATGCGGGAGCAAGGGCGTGAAGATGCCTTTGTCGATCCACTGGCAGATATCGATACTATCAATTTAGAATTAATTTTAGCCGACTTAGAGTCTGTTAATAAACGTTATGCGCGTGTAGAAAAAATTGCTCGGACACAAAAAGATAAAGATTCCGTTGAAGAATTTAATGTTCTACAAAAAATCAAACCAGTTCTTGAAGATGGTAAATCAGCTCGGACGATTGAATTCACAGAGGAAGAACAAAAAGTGGTGAAGGGACTTTTCCTTTTGACTACCAAACCAGTTCTTTATGTAGCAAATGTGGATGAAGATGTTGTTGCAGATCCAGACTCTATTGACTATGTTAAGCAAATTCGTGACTTTGCGGCGACAGAGAATGCGGAAGTAGTTGTGATTTCTGCGCGTGCTGAGGAAGAAATTTCTGAGCTAGATGATGCAGATAAGCAAGAATTTTTAGAGGCAATTGGTTTAACAGAGTCTGGAGTTGATAAACTCACGCGTGCAGCTTACCATTTACTAGGACTTGGAACTTATTTTACAGCTGGTGAAAAAGAAGTACGTGCTTGGACTTTCAAACGTGGTATGAAAGCTCCTCAAGCTGCTGGTATCATCCACTCTGATTTCGAAAAAGGATTTATTCGTGCAGTGACTATGTCTTATGATGATTTGGTGAAATACGGATCTGAAAAGGCTGTAAAAGAAGCTGGACGCTTACGAGAAGAAGGAAAAGAATATGTTGTCCAAGATGGTGACATCATGGAATTCCGTTTCAATGTTTAAGAAAGTTAAAAATATATAAAGGTTGGAAAAAATATTTCCAACCCTTTTAGCGTTTTTGAAAGGAAAAGAGATGACGAAATTAATTGTTGGATTAGGAAATCCAGGGGATAAGTATGTTGAAACCAAACACAATGTAGGCTTTATGTTAGTGGATCAAATGGCAAAGTCTTTAAATATTACTTTCTCCCATGATAAGATTTTTCAAGCTGATATTGCCTCAACATTTTTGAATGGAGAAAAGATCTATTTTGTGAAACCAACCACCTTCATGAATGAGAGTGGAAAAGCAGTCCATGCTCTTCTGACTTATTATGGTCTGGATATTGAAGATCTTTTGGTCGTTTACGATGATTTAGATATGGAAGTTGGCAAGATTCGTCTTCGAGCTAAAGGATCAGCTGGAGGTCATAACGGAATCAAATCGATTATCAATCATATTGGAACTCAGACTTTTTATAGAATTAAGATTGGAATTGGAAGACCTAAGCAGGGTATGTCAGTTGTTCATCATGTCTTAGGAAAATTTGATAAAGACGATTACATCACCATTCTACAAACAATCGATCGAGTAGAAGAAGCAGTTAACGATTACTTGGTAGAAGAAAATTTTGAAAGAAGCATGCAGAAATACAACGGGTAAGTAGATGAATGTAATTGATTTAGTGAGTCAAAACTCCAACCTTTTATCCTGGCAACAAGGATTGCAGAAAAATAATAGGGAGCTAATTTTAGGATTATCTGCGACTACTAAGGCTATTGTAATGGCTTCAGCCTTTGATTCTATTGAAAAAGCAGTCCTCATCACCTCCAGTTATAACGAAGCGGAACGATTGGCTAGTGATTTTATTGCCTTACTTGGAGAGGACAAAGTCCATACATTTTTGGGAGATGATAACCCTTTAGCAGAATTTGTTTTTGCTTCACAAGAAAGGCAATTTGCACGATTAGAGGCTTTGAACTTTTTATGTCAAGAGGATCGTAAAGGTATCCTTGTGACCAATGTGAGTGGTATCAAACTACTATTACCTTCTCCTAAAGTTTTTGTATCTAGCATTTTTCAATTGAAGGTTGGTCAAGAAATAGACTTAACTACTCTGAGTGAAACATTACAGAAAATCGGCTATCAAAAAGTGGGCCAGGTTTTGCAACAAGGTGAGTTCAGTATACGAGGAGATATTTTAGATATCTTTGAGATCGACCAACTCCAACCCTATCGGATTGAATTTTTCGGAGATGAGATTGATGGGATCCGAATCTTTGACCCAGAAAGCCAGCGTTCTGTTGAAAATGTCGAAGAAATTCAACTGAAAGCAGTGAGTGATCTATTATTGCAAGAGGAAGATTTCATCCGTGGTCAGAAGCAAATCGAAAAATTGCAAGAACAGAGCGCGAATGAAGAATTTAAATCTTATCTAGCAGAAATTTTAGGAGATATTTCTCAAAGAAAACTCCATCCAGATCTTAGAAAATTTATAAGTTTCTTTTATGAGAAACAATATACATTATTTGATTATCTCCCTAAACATACTCCTGTCTTTCTTGATGATTATCAAAAAATAGCCGATCAAATAGCGAGATTTGAACTAGATACAGCTAATCTCTTGACGGAAGATTTACATAAAAATAGAGCTTCTTCTCACCAAGTTTATTTTGCAGACACCAGTACAACATTACGAAAATATACACCTGCAACTTATTTTTCAAACTTTCAAAAAGGATTGGGAAATCTGAAGTTTGATCATTTGTATCAATTTAATCAATACCCAATGCAGGAGTTTTTTGGACAATTTGATTTACTAAAAGAGGAAATTGAACGGTATCGAAAATCAAACTATACAGTTATTGTCCAAGCAAGTTCTCACCACAATCTTCAACAGCTCCATAAAAATTTAGAAGAGTATGGAATTCGATTAGATTATATCGATGGGGATGCGATCATCCCTCAAGCTAGTCAATTAATTGTTGGAGGACTAGCTCACGGTTTTCAATTTGTTGATGAAAAAATTGTCTACATTACAGAATCAGAGATTTATCAGAAAAAGATCAAGCGAAAGATTCGCAGGCAAAATATTTCCAATGCAGAACGTCTAAAAAATTATAATGAACTGGAAAAAGGGGACTATGTTGTTCACCAAGTTCATGGTATTGGTCAATATTTGGGAATTGAAACGATTGAAATTTCTGGTGTCCATCGTGATTATGTCTCCATTCAATATCAAAATGGAGATCGCATCTCGATTCCTGTCGATCAGATTCAGATGTTGTCCAAATACGTTGCAAGTGATGGAAAAACGCCAAAAATTAACAAATTAAACGATGGTCGTTTCCAAAAAACGAAGCAAAAGGTTCAGACCCAGGTGGAGGATATTGCGGATGATTTGATAAAACTCTATGCAGAGCGTAGTCAATTAGAAGGTTTTGCTTATTCTTCAGATGATGAAAATCAAGAAGCTTTTGAACAAGATTTTCCATATATTGAAACAGATGATCAGTTGCGCTCCATTGAAGAAATCAAAAAGGATATGGAATCGAATCGTCCGATGGACCGACTGCTGGTTGGAGACGTTGGTTTTGGGAAAACAGAGGTTGCTATGCGAGCAGCCTTTAAGGCAGTAAATGATCATAAACAAGTAGCAGTGCTGGTTCCTACGACTGTTCTTGCCCAACAACATTATGCCAATTTTAAGGAGCGTTTTGAAGCTTTTGCGGTAGAAGTTGCTGTTTTAAGTCGTTTCCAGAGTAAAGCAGAGCAGAAGGAAACGCTTGAAAAATTGAAGAAAGGACGAGTGGACATTATTATTGGAACTCACCGGTTATTGTCTAAAGATGTCGTCTTTTCAGACTTGGGCTTGATTGTGATCGATGAAGAGCAACGTTTTGGAGTAAAGCATAAAGAAACCTTGAAAGAATTGAAAAAAAAGGTGGATGTGCTTACCTTGACAGCTACCCCTATTCCTCGGACGCTCCATATGTCTATGCTAGGAATTCGAGATTTGTCTGTCATTGAAACACCTCCGACCAATCGGTATCCTGTGCAAACTTTTGTACTAGAGACCAATCCAACTATTATTCGAGATGCTGTGTTGCGGGAGATAGATCGTGGAGGTCAAGTGTACTATCTTTACAATAAGGTAGATACGATTGAGCAAAAAGTATCCGAGTTAAAAGAGTTGATTCCAGAGGCTTCGATTGGCTTTGTTCATGGCCAAATGAGTGAAGTTCGCCTGGAAAATACCTTGTTGGATTTCATTAATGGCGAATACGATGTTTTAGTGACGACAACCATTATTGAGACAGGTGTGGATATTCCAAATGCCAATACACTCTTTATTGAAAATGCGGATCATATGGGACTTTCAACTCTTTATCAACTAAGAGGTCGTGTGGGACGAAGCAACCGAATCGCTTATGCTTATTTGATGTATCGTCCAGACAAATCTCTTACAGAAGTGTCTGAAAAACGTTTAGAAGCTATTAAAGGTTTTACTGAGTTGGGGTCTGGATTTAAAATTGCGATGCGAGATCTATCGATCCGTGGAGCAGGGAATATTCTTGGAGCTTCTCAATCTGGTTTCATCGATTCAGTTGGTTTTGAAATGTATTCTCAATTGTTAGAAGAAGCTATTGCTAAGAAACAAGGCCAAGAGCATCGCAGGCAAAAGAGTAATGCAGAGTTGAACCTTCAAATAGATGCTTATTTACCTAATGAATATATTTCAGATCAACGTCAAAAAATTGAAATTTACAAACAAATTCGTGAAATGAATTCTGCGAGTGACTATGAATACTTGCAAGATGAATTGATTGATCGTTTTGGAGAATACCCAGATGTTGTCGCCTATCTACTTGAAATTGGTTTAGTGAAAGCTTACTTGGATCAAGTCTTTGTCCGTCTTGTTGAGAGAAAACAACAAAAATTGACAGTGAAATTTGAACCTATTGCCAAACAACTGTTTTTAACACAGGATTATTTCAAAGCTCTGTCAATGACACAGTTGAAGGCACAGATTGCTGAAGAAAAGGGATTAATTGAAGTAATCTTTGATATTCGAAACAAGAAAGATTTTGAAATTTTAGAAGCTCTGAAGCAATTTGGTCAAACCTTATTGGAAATTAAACAGGAAAAAGAAGAGAACTAGCAGTTCTTAGCTCATTTTTCGCATTTTATGTATAAAAAATGATACAATACTATGTTAGAGGTGACAGTATGAGATTAGATAAATATTTGAAAGTTTCTCGCATTATTAAGCGTCGCCCTGTTGCAAAGGAAGTTGCAGATAAAGGGCGAATCAAAGTTAATGGAGTATTAGCCAAAAGTTCAACGGATTTGAAAGTGAATGATCAAATCGAAGTTCGTTTTGGAAATAAAGTATTGACGGTTAAAGTCTTGGAAATGTTGGATAGTACCAAAAAAGAAGATGCATCCAAAATGTACGAAATCATTAGTGAAACAAGGATAGAAGAAGATGCCTAAAAATATCGTTCAAATGAACAATAAGTATATCAAAGACGAAAGTCAGCGAAAACGTTTTTTAGAAGAAGAAAGAAAAAAACGCAATCGTTTTATGGGACTCGTCTTGATATTGGTCATGTTACTGTTTATTCTTCCAACTTATAATTTAGCTCAGAGCTATCAATCGCTACAAGATAAAAAAGAACAATACAAACAGTTGGAAAAAGAGTATAAAGAGACAAGTGAACAAAAAGAATACCAACAAGACATCGCTAAAAAATTAAAAGATGATGATTACGCAACAAAATATGCACGCGCCAAGTATTCTTTTTCAAAAGATGGTGAATATGTTTATACCATCCCAGATTTACTCCCCCAATAACCGATGGAAAATATTTTACAAACAGTTAAACAATTTCTTGAATTTTCGGATGAAAAATTAGAGGAATTAAAAAAGAAAAACCAAATGATCAAACTTCAAAAGGATGAAAAGGAAAGGAATACAGGTGTCTAAACGATTTCTGCTCCTATTGTTAGTTCCAATTTTATTTATTGGGTCTCAAGTAGCGAGTGTTGAGCAGTCTGAGTCTTCTCAGACAATAGCTCATCCATCAGAACTTTATTTTTCTTCAATTCCAGCAAACCCTAATGTCTATCGCAAAATTTCTATTTTCTCTGATCCTCAGTTGAAAAAAATACGAGGAGAAATTCTTCCAAATTCACCGTTTACAATCGAACAACTCTTTGTAAACGATGAAGGGAAAGCTGTATTTAAAATAGCAGAGAAAGGGTATATATTAGCAGATTCTTCTGTCATTTTTTCTGATGTTGTACAAGAAACACAAGAAAAAAAACAGGACATGTGGCTAAAACCTGGTTTTAAAGTGTACGACCGCCCCTTAATAAATGGTGCAAAAGAAAAAAATACACCTCTTTCTCCTTATACACAAGTGACAGTCTTACGTACAGCTAAGACTTTACGAGATGAGTTTGTGGAGATTGAAGGTCAGGGCTGGGTGAACAAAGCATTCGTCACTGAAAAAGATAATCGAATGGAAAAAGTCCAGGAATTGTTAAATAGTAAATACAATTCTCCTTCGTATGGAATCTACGTAAAACAATTAGCGACTGGAAATACTGCTGGAATAAATCCGCAAAAAGAAATGTATTCTGCCAGTGTAACGAAATTACCATACTTGTACTATGTCCAAGAACAGCTCAATAAAAAAGCCATTTCTCCATCTACAACCTACAAGTATATTCCAGAAGTCAATGACTTTAAAGGTGGTTATGAACCAGAAGGAAGTGGTAGTATTTCAAAAACAGCAGATGGTAAGGATTATAGTGTCCAAGAATTAGTAGATAAGATTGCAAAAGAATCCGATAATGTTGGCCATAATATCTTGAATTATTATGTCACTCATCAATCAGATCAAGATTTCCAAAAAACTTTGGATAAAATTGCAAAAAAGCATTGGGATGTTGAAAAAAGAGAAGCATCCGCTGAAATGGCTGGTAATGTCATGGAGGCTGTCTATCAACAGAATGGCTCAATTATTGATGCGCTCTCCTCTACAAAATTCGATGATCAACGGATTGCGCGTGACCTTCCAGTAAAGGTTGCTCATAAAATTGGAGATGCCTATGATTTTAGACATGATGTTGCGATTGTCTACACAAATTCACCCTATGTACTAGCCATTTTTACAGATCATTCGAATTATGATACGATTTCCAATATTTCAAAGGATATCTATGAGGTATTGAAATAATGGAAAAGCGATTTTTAGAGTTTTGTGAAAAACAAGATCTATTTACTTCCCATCGTCGTGTTTTAGTTGCCTTATCGGGTGGATTGGATTCAATGAATCTGTACGAACTTTTAGAAAAGAACAAAGAACGATTGAAAATCCAACTGGTACTCGCTCATGTTAATCATGGACAAAGACCAGAATCAGATTTAGAAGAAAGAGAACTTCGAACACTAGCTGACAGGCGCAAGACACGTATCCACGTTGCTCACTATTTGGGTGATTTTACAGAAGCAAAAGCTCGTACCTTTCGTTATGATTTTTTTAGACAGATTATGGAGAAAGAGAATTGTACTGCTTTAGTAACAGGCCATCATGCAAACGATCAAGCTGAAACAACTTTCATGCGCTTGATAAGAGGAACTAAATTACGTCACTTGAGTGGCATTCCTGTACGCCAACCATTTGGAAAAGGTGAATTAATCCGTCCTTTATTGAGTTTTACCAAAGATGAGCTGATGAAAATCCCTCACTTTGAAGACAGTAGTAATTCCTCGCAGGATTATTTTCGCAATCGTGTACGCCATCAATACCTTCCAGAATTTGAAAAAGAAAATCCTCAAATGCAAGCAAGTCTTCGCTATTTAGCAGAGGAAGTGACTCAGTGGCACAAAGCACTGAAAGAATTGACTAGCGAGTTTACTATTCAAGATTTAGCTTCTTTTAGAACTTATTCCGATTCTGTCCAGTCTTTCTTATTAGAAGAGTATCTGGCACAATTTCCAGATTTACAACTTGGTAGAGTCCAGTTTCAAGAATTACTAGATTTACTAAGAAAAAAAAGAAATTGTGTCCATTATTTAAAGTCGAATTATGAACTCCATCAAGAATATGATTTCTTTGAAATACAAAAAATCAGTCAAAAGTCGGATGACCAAGTCCTCCCATTTTTGTTAGAATTTGGGAATATCTTTGAGATTGCAAATTATAAATTATCTTTTGGCCACCCATTAGTAGGGAAAAATGTGGAAATTCTTTCTGTTTCACGCGAAACGCCCATCTTAATTAGAAGGCGAGAGGAAGGAGATCAGCTGCTTGTTAATGGCCACCATCAAAAATTAAGGCGGTGGTTTATCAATCATAAAATTCCAATTTCTCTTCGGCAAAAGGCTCTCATTTTAGAACAGAATCATAATATTCTTTCAGTCGTGGGATTGGTAACGAGTGATTTGAGTAAGCCCTCAAAAAGTGGTATAATGAAAGATAGTCTTTATATTCAAAAAATAGATAGGTAAAAACATGTTAGAAAAAGATATAAAAAAAGTATTGGTTTCACATGATGAAATTGTAGAAGCAGCAAAAAAATTGGGTGAAACCCTAACAAAAGAGTATCAAGGAAAAAATCCTATTTTCGTTGGTATTTTGAAGGGTTCTGTTCCATTTATGGCAGAGTTGATCAACCATGTTGATACTCATATTGAATTAGACTTTATGTTGGTGTCAAGTTATCATGGCGGTACAGCAAGCTCAGGTATCATTAATATTATCAAGGATATTGATCAGGATATTACAGGTAGAGATATTTTATTTGTGGAAGATATCATCGATACAGGTAAAACCCTCAAGAGTCTAAAAGAACTCTTTGAAGAACGAAATGCAGCATCTGTGAAGATTGCGACATTATTGGATAAACCTGAAGGACGTTTGGTTGAGATCGAAGCAGATTATACTTGCTTTACGATTCCGAATGAGTTTGTTGTCGGATATGGTTTAGACTATGAAGAAAATTATCGTAACCTACCATATGTTGGTGTATTAAAAGAGGAAGTGTACTCAAAATAGAGGAGACTAGATGAATAACAGAAAAAACAACGGTTTTGTTCGAAATCCTTTTCTGTATTTGTTGATTATTGTAGCGGCTGTGACAGGATTCCAGTACTTTTTTGCGGGTAATGGAGTTGGTCAAAGTCAGCAAATCAACTACACAGAATTGGTCAAGGAAATTAAAAATGATAATGTCAAAACGATTAGTTACCAACCAAATGGTAGTGTGATTGAAATTGCAGGGACCTATAATAAAGCAAAAGAATCAAAAGAAGATACAGGGATTCAATTCTTTACTCCGAGTGTTCAAAAAGTATCTCGCTTTACTAGTGTCATCCTTCCATCTGATATCACCGTCAATGAATTACAAAAATTAGCAGCTGACCACAAAGCAGAAATCACCATCAAGCGTGAGAGCTCAAGTGGCATGTGGATAACAATTCTCACTTCAATTGTTCCATTTGTTATCGTCATGTTCTTCTTCTTCTCCATGATGAACCAAGGCGGTGGCGGAGGTGCTCGTGGTGCGATGAACTTTGGTCGCAATAAAGCCCGTGCTGCTAATAAAGAAGATATTAAAGTTCGTTTTTCAGATGTAGCAGGAGCTGAGGAAGAAAAACAAGAACTTGTTGAAGTTGTTGAGTTTTTGAAAGATCCAAAACGCTTTACTAAATTAGGAGCAAGGATTCCAGCAGGTGTGCTTCTTGAAGGCCCTCCGGGAACTGGTAAAACCCTTCTAGCAAAAGCAGTAGCTGGAGAAGCTGGAGTACCATTTTTCAGTATCTCTGGTTCTGACTTTGTTGAAATGTTTGTCGGAGTCGGAGCTAGTCGTGTTCGTTCACTTTTCGAAGATGCTAAAAAAGCAGCCCCAGCCATTATCTTTATCGATGAAATTGATGCTGTTGGGCGTCAACGTGGTGTAGGTCTTGGTGGCGGAAATGATGAACGTGAACAAACCCTCAACCAACTTTTGATTGAGATGGATGGTTTTGAAGGCAATGAAGGAATTATCGTGATCGCAGCAACAAACCGTTCTGATGTTCTTGACCCTGCCCTTCTTCGTCCTGGCCGTTTTGACCGTAAAGTATTGGTTGGACGTCCAGATGTGAAAGGTCGTGAGGCGATTCTTCGTGTTCACGCTAAGAATAAACCACTTGCTCAAGATGTCGACTTAAAACTGGTTGCTCAACAGACACCAGGATTTGTCGGTGCTGATCTTGAAAATGTTTTGAATGAAGCAGCCTTGGTAGCGGCTCGTCGAAATAAAAAAGTAATTGATGCGGCTGATATCGATGAAGCAGAAGATCGTGTTATTGCAGGTCCATCTAAAAAAGATCGGACGATTTCACAAAAAGAACGTGAAATGGTTGCTTATCATGAAGCTGGTCATACGATCGTTGGTCTTGTCTTATCAAATGCTCGTGTGGTTCATAAAGTTACCATTGTTCCACGTGGTCGCGCAGGCGGTTACATGATTGCCCTTCCTAAAGAAGATCAAATGTTACTTTCTAAAGAAGATATGAAAGAACAATTAGCAGGGCTCATGGGAGGACGTGTTGCCGAAGAAATTATTTTCAATTCGCAAACAACAGGTGCTTCAAATGACTTTGAACAAGCAACCCAAATGGCGCGTGCGATGGTAACAGAATATGGTATGAGTGAAAAACTTGGACCGGTTCAATATGAAGGAAATCATGCCATGTTTGGTGCCCAAAGTCCACAAAAAATGATTTCAGAACAAACAGCTTACGAAATCGATGAAGAAGTTCGTGGTCTGTTGAATGAAGCCCGTAATAAAGCTGCGGAAATTATTCAAGGAAATAGAGAAACGCATAAACTGATTGCCGAAGCTCTATTAAAATATGAAACCTTGGATAGTGTCCAAATTAAATCATTATACGAAACAGGAAAAATGCCCGAAAATTCAGAACATGAATTAGAAGAAGAAGCAAAACCTCTATCCTATGATGAGATTAAGTCAAAATTAGAAGAAAACAACTAATTTAAAAGAAGGAAAATATTTCCTTCTTTTTTTATTAAAAAAAGTGTTGACAGAGTAAAAATATTCTGTATAATAGAATATGTTGTAAAAATGGTCCGTTGGTCAAGGGGTTAAGACACCGCCTTTTCACGGCGGTAACACGGGTTCGAATCC
>NZ_JUPI01000069.1 GCF_001074805.1 Streptococcus parasanguinis
CAACCACTGCGTCTTGCTCGACAATCCAAAAATAATTGAGAGGCTAGGACTTTTGTCCCAGCCCCTTTATCGGTATGAAGCTTATTTCTCTTTCCGTTTACCACGCAAGAGCAAAGCCAAAGCAAAAATTGCTAAGAGTGCACCGAGTATGGTCAATCCGTAAGCAACAACTTCACCAGTTGATGGAAGAAATTTTTTCTTTCCTTCTTTTGGTGTAGTTGGAGTTTCTGGTTTTTCCGGTGTGCTTAGCGGCGTTGTTGGTGGTGTCGTCGGTGGAGTTGTTGGTGGGGTTGTAGGCGGAGTCGTTGGCGGTGTGCTTGGTGGGGTTGTAGGCGGAGTCGTTGGCGGTGTACTTGGTGGTGTGGTAGGAGGTGTTGTTGGTGGTGTATGACGATTGGTTACCGTGAAACCATCAATGTTGCTTGTATAACCTGCTACTGGATCCTCTGTAATCGTGTAGGCAATCTTCTTACCTTCCTTGTATACAGGTAGATCCGTGAAGCTTGCCTGCCAATTATCAGTAGCTGTGATTTCTTTTACAGCTACTTCTTGACCATCCGCAAGGAGACGAACTGTGATTTTTTCAGGACGAAGACCATCTTTATTGTCTGCATCATCCCAGATCTTCTTGACCGCTACTTCCGTTACTTCTGGTGTGCGGCTATTGGTGATCACTACATTTCCCTTGTTACTGTCATCGACCGTACTAGTATAGCCTTTGACTGTTCCAACTTCTTTCACTTGGTACTGAATCTCTTTGCCTTTCGCTTTTAGAGGCAAATTGCTAAAGGTATGAGTCCAGTTATTTTTAGCAGAAAGTTCTACTTCTTTTCCTTGAGCTTTGCCATCTGCATAGAGCTGTACCTTAATGGTGCTTGGACGTTTGCCATCTTGGTCATTGTTGTCTTCCCAACGTTTTGTAACAGTAACGCTGGTTTTACCTGGCTTGTAGCTATTGGTAATGGTTGTTCCATCAATCGCAGCAGAGTAATTGGCTACTGTGTCTTCTGTGACTGTGTAGACAATTTGTTTGCCGTGATTGTATTTTGGAAGATTGGTAAAGACTGTCTTCCAATCAGTCGCTGCACTTAGCTCTTGGCTAGCTACTTCTGTACCATCTGCAAGGAGACGAACAGTGACCTTGTCAGGACGAACGCCATCTTGGTTATCATTGTCTTTCCAAACTTTCGTTACTGGAATCTCAACAACTTCTGGTGTCCGACTGTTGGTAATATTGGTTCCTTCAATAGTCGCTTCATAGCCTTCAACAGGTTCTTCTGAAACAGTGTAGGCAATGACATTGCCAGCATCATCGACCACATCGAGATTATCAAAATGATAAGCCCAAGTTCCTACCGCATCTGGTTTCACTTCTTTAGAAGCGACTTTGACACCATTTGCTAGGAGATTGACTGTGATTTTTGATGGACGCTTGCCATCTTGGTTGTCATTGTCATTCCATGTCTTTTGGCCAGAGACACTTGTTTTTTCTTTTTGGTTCACAACATCACGAGAAATCGCAAGGTCATTTCCAAAATCGTCCTTGCTGATCTTGATAAGTTCTTCTGAGAGAACATAGCCAGTTGGAGCTTGAATTTCTTGAACCGTATAAGCTTGTTTGATCAAGCCCGTAATAGTGCCAACACCATTCTCATCTGTCGTAATGGTTCCCACTTGCTCACCAGTATCATCTGCTGTCACAGCAAAGACGGCACCGGCAAGCGCTTGGCCATTTTCACCTTTTTTGTGAATCGTGAAGGAATATTTCTCACCATTGAATTTTCCATCGAGGAACTGATACAGAACGTCTGCTACCTTATTTTGCTCCTTGATTTCTGTAGCTGTCATTGTCGCATTGTTTTTGTAGGATGTATTGATGGCTGGGACCTTGTCCAGATAGACATCATAGCGAACAGTCATCCCTTGTTCAGGAGCTAGATCTCCAATATGAACCGTTAGAGAACGACCATCAGCGCTGACAACAGGGGAGTAATTCTTGGTGACGTTTGTGGTATCTTTTAAATGATAAGCCCCATCTTCGTCACTAACCTGCCAAGTTCCTGTATGGATGTTGACAGAATCTGCTTTGATTTTTCCATCTGTAAAGGCCAATTGGTCTTTAATATCAATATTATGAAGGGCTGTGTGGCCTTGATTGATGTTCAATGTATAGGTCAATTTTAATTTATCATCTGAGTTGGTCCACCCCCACTTGCTAAAGACTTCTGGAGTAGGAGGATTCTCACCTGGATTGACCCCTTTGTAATCGATATTCCCACCTGAAATCACTTTCTTATCGATCGTAAGAGTAAAATCAAGTGTCTTTTGTCCTTTGACGACTTGGTGGTCTACACGCGCAAAGAAACGCAGTTTCCCTGTCACATTGGCCATTCTTTCAGGATAGTCCGTATAGGTTACGGTGATGACTTTTCTTTGATCATCTACTGTTGCTGTCGCAACTTTTTGACCGCTTGGATCCAGCAGGTCAATGGTGTCCGTTTCAAAGACCTTAAAGTCATCTCCAAGTTGGATAACGGTCTTATCTCCCTTTTTTACACGACCATTTGGCAACACAAAGTTTGCTTCAACTTGAAAACTCTCCCAAACACCGAGTGGATCTGTAATCGCTCCACCAGTTGATTTCGAGATGTTTACAGATGTCACAACATCATTGATCGTATCTGCATGGACTTTAGCTGGACTATTGGGTTTGGCAAATCCTAAAGCCGCTAGTAAAAATAGGGCAACTGTTGTCACAACAGAATAAAGCCACTTTTTCATAAACGATTTTTCTCCTTTTTCTACGTTTACTAGATAAGGTATGTGAGTCGAAAAATTATCACTACATATTGTGATTTTATACACAACCCATCTTTTTTCATTATAATCGATTTACTTTGAGAAGACAAGCTATTATATATGCTTTTTTGTATTTTAAGTACATTTTTTTGATACAAAAAAATAGAGAGTGGGACAGAAATCGGTCATTCGTTAGAATTCGATTTCGTCGTCCCACCT
>NZ_JUPI01000070.1 GCF_001074805.1 Streptococcus parasanguinis
TGGGCTCTACTACGCTGATTTCATCAGCTTTTACAGCCCTACTCAACTGTGCGGAGGTGGGGCAACGAAATCGAATTCTAACGAATTACCGATTTCTGTCCCACTCTCATCTTTTTTAAATCTATTTTGTCGCAAGGATAGCAGCTTCTACTGCTGCTTTTTCCCGTTGGATTAAATCCACACGAGCAGCAATTTCTTTGATTCCCATCTTGATATTGCGGCTGATCGCCATATCATCCAATTGAGGCTCAAAGAAGGCCTTGTATTCATTTAACCGTTCACGAGTCTTGAAACAGTTAGCTGGGTAGATGACAAACTTATCAAAGCTCATATCACCACCGAGTGCTTTCTTGATCCAATCCCAGTTTTCACGCGCCCAAGTCCAAGTTCTTCCTTGGGTAAAGTCATCGTGCAAGAAGTTGTAGTACCAGCTCATAGCCAAGTCCTGTGGTTTCACCACATCCTTGTTCTTCCACTCCTTCAATAGAGCTTCCAAAGTTTCCTTATCCTTGGTATAAGAAAGTGCAGCCGCCAACTGGCGTTTAAAGTTTCCATCAACTGTCTTCACATAGGTGTCCAGGTATTGTTGGCTAAGCGCCTTGGTTTCCTGGTGCTTGATTTGGTTGACCAAGATTTGCAAGCGGATGGCAGCTGGAAGTTTTTCCAAATCAGCTGCGTGCGCTTCAAAGATAGCGCTCGCTTGAGCTTTTGCAGCTTCATCATTGGCCTTGATCATATTAGCAATCATTAGTTGACGAACTTTTTCGTCTTCTTCTGTTTCACCAGGCTTAGCTTCTAGACCCAAGCGTTCAAAGTTGTAACGGTTCAGGCGTTTCAACAACTCATGGAAGGCCGCTTCTGTTTCAGTTCCTTCATCCACAAAGAGACTGATTCCAGCTAAGACGCTCGAAACAGCTGAAACAACCAAGTAGGAACTTTCTTCTGTCAAGTGTTCAATCACTGGCAAGAGGCTTGCATAAGAAATTTGACCACTTTCCGCTAAGAGACGGCGTTCTTGAACCACTTGTAGTTTCGAAGTGCTATCCAAGCTAGCAAGTTCAGCAAGGATGTCTTCCAACAATTCCCCACGGTAGTCACTGATATAGTGAGCTGTATTTTCTGTATTGAAGCGAAGAGCTCCGCTGTTAGCTACTTTCAAGGCACTGTAGTTTGGAATTTCTAAGACTTCAGTTTCCAAAGTATCTGGAATACCTGTCCAGTTGCTATTTAAAGGAACAACCCACTTGCGACCTTTTTCTTCTCTTTCTCCGATGAAGAACTGCTCTTGACGGATGATCAAGGTATCGTTTTCCACAGAAGCTGAGACAACAGGGTATCCTGGTTGCTCCAACCAAGAATCCATAAAGGCTGCTACATCGCGACCTGAAGCTTGCCCAAGAGCATCCCAAAGGTCACGACCGATGGTATTGCTGTATTGGTGTTTTTCAAAGTAGATCTTCAACCCTTTACGGAAGGCGTCATCGCCTAACCAACGGCGAAGCATGTGCATGAGACGGCTACCCTTGGCGTAAACGATCGCTGGGTCAAAGAGGGTGTTGATCTCGTCAGGGTGTTTGACTTCCACATGGACGGATTGAACGCCATCTGTAGCATCGCGTTTCAAGGCAGCAGGCACACCGGTTGTTTGGAAGTCTTCAAAGATATTCCAGCTTGGTTCGATAGCATCCAAGCTGACATATTCCATCATATTGGCGAAGCTTTCATTCAACCAGAGGTCATCCCACCATTTCATGGTCACCAGGTTTCCGAACCATTGGTGAGCCAACTCGTGAGCCACCACTAAGGCTACTGTTTGACGGCTTTGGGCAGTCGAATTCTCATCAACAAGAAGGTAGACTTCACGGTAGGTTACCAAGCCCCAGTTTTCCATCGCACCTGAAGAGAAGTCTGGAAGGGCGATATGAAGAGATTGAGGGATTGGATACTTCACACCATAGTAGTCTTCGTAGAATTCAATAGCACGAACTGCAATATCTAAAGAGAAATCTAAGTTTTCTAATGGGTGAGCTTTTGTTGAATAGACTCCGACAAGGGTTCCATTCTTAGTCTTAGCTGTCACTCCTTGAAGATCTCCGGCAGCAAAGGCAAGGAGGTAAGAAGACATCCGTGGAGTCGTAGCAAATTTCCAAATTCCTGTTTCTTTGCGGTTTTCCACATCGATTTCAGGCATATTTGAAAGGGCAATTTCCCCTTCTTCTTGGTCAAATTTCAAAGAAAGATCGAACGTTGCTTTGGCTTCAGGCTCGTCCACACTTGGAAAGGCTTCACGCGCAAAATGGCTCTCAAACTGAGTAGAAAGGACTTCCTTCTTCACACCATCAATGCTGTAATAAGATGGGTAAATCCCAGTCATATTGTCTGTGATCTTACCAGAATAGGTCAGGGTAACTGTCACTTGACCTGTGCCTTCCAATTCAACATAGACTGCTTCATTGTCATCATCAACCGTAAATGGACGGGCTTGACCTGCTACTTCTACTGTTTCGATGGTCAAATCCTTTTGGTGAAGCGAGATCTTGTCCGCCTTGGCTTGACCTGTGATCACCACACGACCGCTAAAGGTCTTGGTTTTACGACTTAAATCCAAAAACACTTCGTAATGTTCTGGAACAAATGTTTCTACAAAATGTGCAACTGCTTGCATAATTTCCTCCTTTAAATGTTTCATGCTTTCCAATGAAAAGCCCTAACAAAACTATTTTATCACAAAGTTAAGATAAAAGAAAAGACAAGCATGACAATGCCTGTCTGTGATCGAAAAGACTCCATGATCTTACATTTCGATAATTTTACCTGTCTCGAAGTAAACCACCCATTCACAGATGTTTTTTGCATAATCTCCGATACGTTCCAAGAAGTTGATCACTTGGAAATAATCCCGTCCTGTCACGATGGACTCAGGATTTTTCCGAATTTCTTCTGTTGCTAATTCTTGGATGCTATCGAAGTAATGGTTGATGACTTCGTCTCGTGTCGCAACTTCATAGGCCAAATCCACATCGCCTTTGAGGTAAACATCTAGTGTCGCTTCGACAAAATCTTTGACTTCACGGCCCATCTTGCTGATCTCTTCCTCAACAGATTGAATACGGACTTCCCCTTTCATGCGAATGGTTGCCTTGGCAATTGATACTGCGTGGTCACCCATCCGCTCTAAGTCAGAGACCGCTTTTAAGACAGTCATCACGACACGAAGGTCTTGTGAAACGGGCTGTTGAAGGGCAATAATCTCAAAGGATTTGCGCTCTAACTTCACTTCGTAGTCGTTGATCTCCGCATCATCTTCGATAACCTGACGGGCCAATTCACGGTCATGGGTCACGAAAGCACGAACTGTACGGTTGATCTGACTCAACACTTCATTTCCCATTGCATAAAACTGGTTATGCAACTTCTCTAAATCTTCTTCAAATTGAACTCGTAACATTTTATTTTCTTCCTATCCAAATTTACCAGAGACATAGTCTTCTGTTTCTTTCTTAGCTGGGTTCAAGAACATTTCATTGGTGTCATTGTACTCGATCAAATCCCCATCCAAGAAAAAGGCTGTTTTATCGGAAATCCGACTCGCTTGTTGCATGGAGCGTGTCACCAAGAGCATGGTGTAGCGGTCTTTTAGTCCATACAAGGTTTCTTCAATTTTACCAGCTGAAATCGGGTCCAGCGCTGAAGTTGGCTCATCCAAAAGAATAATCTTTGGACTGGTCGCAAGAACCCGCGCCACACAGACCCGCTGTTGCTGACCACCGGAAAGTCCGATAGCCGAATCATGCAGGCGATCCTTGACTTCATCCCAGATGGACGCGCGTTTCAAAGAGGTTTCAACTGCTTCATCCAAGACAGCCTTGTCCTTGACACCATTAATCATCAATCCATAGGTCACATTATCATAAATGGACATTGGGAAAGGATTGGGCTGTTGGAAGACCATTCCGATTTCCTTACGCAATTCGACCGTATCGGTCCGTGGTCCATAGATATTATGTCCATTGTAGAGGATGGTTCCTGTGGTAGTGACCTCATGGTTGAGGTCCCCCATGCGGTTAATGGCTTTTAAAAGGGTAGATTTCCCTGATCCTGAAGGACCAATCAAGGCTGTAATCTCCTTTGGAGCAAAGTCCAAGGAGACGCTATTTAGAGCCTTCTTTTTATTGTAATAAACCGACAAGTCCTTGACTTGCAATATTGGTTCTGTCATTCTATTTTCCTTTTTGTTGTCATTTTACTTTATCCAAAGTGACCAGATACATAATCGTTGGTCGATTGCAATTTCGCATTTTGGAAAATATTCGAAGTCTTATCGTACTCAATGAGGTTTCCAAGATAGAAGAAACCGGTATAATCGCTAGCACGGGCTGCTTGTTGCATGCTGTGGGTCACGATGACAATCGTATAATCCTTCTTCAACTCAAGCATGGTTTCTTCTAATTGCGCTGTCGCGATCGGATCAAGCGCTGATGCTGGCTCATCCATGAGTAAGATATCTGGCTTCACAGAGATGGCCCGCGCGATACAAAGTCGTTGCTGTTGACCACCTGAAAGTGTCAGGGCTGATTTATGAAGATCATCCTTGACCTGATCCCATAGAGCTGCCTGTTTCAAAGAAGTTTCGACCAATTCGTCCAAGATCTTCTTGTCTTTCACCCCAGCGCGTTCATGCGGGAAGGTGATGTTTTTGTAAATCGATTTGGCAAAAGGATTGGGCCGTTGGAAAACCATCCCAATGTGCTTACGCATTTCATAAACATTGATATCTGGACGATTGATATCGATTCCTTCATACCAAATTTCACCCGTAACACGCGCAATATCGATGGTATCATTCATCCGGTTCAAACTACGAAGGTAGGTTGATTTCCCAGATCCTGAAGGACCGATCAAGGCTGTAATCTTATTCTTTTCAAACTGCATGTCGACGCCTTTAATGGACTCGTTCGTTCCATAATAGACATGCAAATCTTTGGTCGATAGGACCACCTTTTCTTCAGGAAAAGTAATGATGTGTCTCTCATCCCAATTGTATTTTGACATTTCTTCTCCTTTAAGCAGATGTTAGTTTTTTATGGAGGTAACTTCCGAGTTTGCGCGCTCCAAAGTTAAAGATCAAGATAAAGATCAAAAGAACGGCGGCAGAACCGGCTGAGACTTCGATCGAGTCTGGAATGGTTCCTTCACTATTGACCTTCCAGATATGAACAGCCAAGGTTTCAGCCTGACGGAAGATCGAAATCGGACTGGTCACACTAAAGATATTCCAGTTTGACCAATCAAGGGCTGGAGCCGATTGACCTGCAGTATAGATCAAGGCAGCAGCTTCCCCAAAGATCCGTCCTGAGGCTAAGACGACCCCAGTGATAATACTTGGAAGAGCTTCTGGTACCACGACATGAATCACAGTTTCCCAGCGAGACAAGCCCAATGCTAGACCTGCTTCGCGCTGTGTATGGTGGACGTGCTGCAAGCTATCTTCGATATTGCGAGTCATCTGTGGCAGGTTAAAGACGGTCAAGGCCAAGGCCCCTGAAATGATCGAAAATCCGTATTTGAACTGGACAACAAAAACCAAGTAACCAAAGAGACCTACAACGACAGATGGCAAAGAAGACAAGATCTCAATACAGGTCCGAACCAAATTGGTCAAGCGCCCTTTTTTAGCGTACTCAGAAAGGTAAATCCCAGCCCCAAGAGAAAGTGGGAAGGAAATCACCAAGGTAATGACCAAGAGGAAGAAGGAATTATACAATTGAATTCCGATCCCTCCTCCTGCTTGGTAAGAAGAAGATTTCCCAGTCAAGAAGTGCCAAGATACATGGGGCAAGCCACGGACCAAGATATAAAGGATCAATGAGGCAAGAATCGCAACGATGATCCCTGAAATAGCATACAGCACTCCTGTCGCAATTTTATCCATTCGTTTAGCGTGCATAGTTCTTCTTACCTCTTTCTTTCGTAATCAGTTTAATCACACTGTTAAAGGCAAGACTCATAAGGAGCAATACCAAGGCGAGTGACCAAAGAACATTGTTATTGACCGTACCCATGACGGTATTTCCGATTCCCATGGTCAAAATAGAGGTGAGGGTGGAAGCTGGTGTTGTAAGCGAGGTTGGCACCACTGCAGAGTTTCCGACCACCATCTGGATAGCCAAGGCTTCCCCAAAGGCACGCGCCATTCCAAAGACGACCGCTGTAAAGATTCCAGAGCGAGCTGCCTTGAGCGTGACATGCCAAATGGTTTGCCAGCGGGTCGCTCCCATGGCCATACTAGCTTCCCGGTAATGACGGGGTACAGCTCGGAGGCTATCGGTCGTCATAAAGGTAACAGTTGGCAGGATCATAACAAAGAGGACAAAGACCCCTGAGAGAATCCCAAAACCAGTCCCTCCAAAGATACTACGCGTAAATGGGACGACCACTTGAAGACCAATGAATCCATAAACAACGGAAGGAATTCCCACCAAAAGCTCAATCGCTGGTTGCAAGAAACGAGCTCCTTTGGGGGAGACTTCTGTCATGAAAACAGCTGCACCAATGGCAAACGGCGTTGCCAAGAGGGCAGAAAGCAAGGTTACAATAAAGGAACCTAGAATCATGGGTAGGGCTCCGAATTCCTTTGCAGCAGGATTCCAAGTACTCCCAAATAGAAAACTAAAGATATTGACTTTATTGACAAAGAAAGTCGATAAACCTTTTTGGGCCACGAAAATCAAAATCATGGCAACGACGACAACAATCAAACTCATACATAAAAAAGTAATGGTTTTCCCAAATTTTTCTAGGCGGGAGTTTTTTGATTTCGTCAGCATTTTTTTTGCTACTTCGTTCATTTTTTACCTAATTCTTTTATTTTTTTGACACATTCCCTTTTAAATCACGGGTTACTTTCATGTCATTGATCGGGATATAACCCATCTTGCCAACAACTTTTTGCTGAACCTCATCGGTCATCATGTAGTCAATGAATTTTTTAGACAACTCATTAGGTTTTCCCTTAGTATACATGTGTTCGTAGGACCAGATTGGCCAGTTATTGTTGACGACATTAGCTTTAGTTGGTTGATAGCCATTGAGCTTCATGGTTTTGACACTGCTATCCAAGTAGGTAAAGGCTAGATAAGAGATGGCTCCTGGCGTTTGAGAAACGATGTTTTTCACCATTCCATTAGAGTCTTGCTCTTGGGCCTGCTTGGGTTGTTTGCCATCCATGATGATCGTATCAAAGATAGCTCGGCTACCAGAACCAACTGCACGGTTCACAATCGTGATTTCAAGATCTGGACCTCCCAATTGCTTCCAGTTGGTATATTCACCCGTAAAGATCTTTCGCAATTGCTCCGTTGTCAGATTGTCGATCGAGATATTTTTATTGGCAATGATGGCTGTCCCTGCTACGGCTACCTGATGATCGACCAGACTAGAGGCATCGATCCCAGACTTTTCCTCTGCAAACAGGTCACTATTACCGATGTCCACAGCACCTGATTGAACTTGTGAAAGTCCTGTACCAGAACCTCCTCCTTGCACATTCACAATCTTACCAGGATGTTCTTCAATGTAGCGATCTACTACTCCTTCAACCAAGGGTTGTAAGGCAGTCGATCCGACAGCAGTGATGGATTCTCCGCGATTGATCCAAGAAGCACAAGCAGATAAACTTCCTGCTAATGCGATCGTCGCTAGTCCTAGGATCAGCTTTTTAGACTTTTTCAAATCATGTCTCCTTGATATTTCACTATTTCACTTATGATTTTGACAAGTTTTTTCAAAAAAACCTGTACTTCCACTATATCATAGAACGGGTTCTTTGCCCAGCATTTTACCTAAAACGAAGTCCCTTTGGATAGAAATTTTTCAGGGTCTGTCCGGTCACTTTTGCAAAGCCCAAACCATTGCCTTCAACCAGGACCTGGTACCATCCATTTGGATGCGTTTCCTTCAATTGGACCGTCTCTCCCGCCACATAATGAACAAAGTCCTCAGGCGTGATCGAAACGGTCTCTTTGACTTCACTCGGTCTCAATGCCAGGCCAAGGGCAAAACTAGGTTCAAATCGATTTTTCTTGAAGGTCCCTAGGTGCAAACCATTTCGGGCAATTTTTACTTTGCGCAAATCTGGTAAACCAAGTGGAACCAAGTAGAGTTCATCTCCAAAAGTTTCGAGGACACCTTCTAGAGTGATCTTCAAGTGTTTCTTAGCAAACTCCTGCCACCATTTCTTTTGCTCCGCAGATAATTGGTCCTTTTTGGAAGGGATTTTGGCAGGACGATTCTCTCCTAGATAACGGAACTTAGCAACAAATTGTCCCTCCCCTTTAAAAAGATGAGGATACATCCGCGCCGTTTCTGGATGGTCAATGCCTTCTGCCATACCATTGATCTTCTCGATAATTTCCAATTCCAGCTCATAGTTTTCCAAAAGCCAGGATACGATCTCTTCATTTTCCTCAGGAGCCCAGGTACAGGTTGAATACACCAAGGAACCACCTGGAACCAACATCTTGAGGGCATCCTCTAGAATCTCTCTTTGAAGGAGACTACACTCTCGGGGATAATCGATGGACCAATAGTCCATGGCATCTGGTTGCTTACGGAACATCCCCTCACCGGAACAAGGGGCGTCCAGTACAATCAGATCAAAAAAGCCTGTGAAAACTTTGGCCAGACGATCGGCAGACTCATTGGTTACCAATACATTTCGGGCACCAAAGCGTTCTACATTCTCTACAAGAATTTTCGAGCGGCCCTTGTGGATTTCATTGGAGACCAAAAGTCCCTGATTGTCCAAATAAGACAAGAGTTGGGTAGTCTTTCCGCCAGGAGCTGCGGCCAAGTCCAGGACCTTCATTCCTGGTTTCGGCTGAGCGACTTGGGCCACTATCTGAGCTGCTGGCTCTTGCGAATAGACCAAGCCCGTTGCGTGCTCAATGGATTTTCCTGAGACCTTTCCATAATGGCCCCAAGGGGTATTAGGAATCGGATCATCAAATGCTTTTTGAGCTTCTTTCAAAGGATTAGTCCGAAAGGCCGATACTGCTTCTTGTTCAAAGGTCGCAAAAAAAGCAGCAGCATCCTCACCTAGAAGATGCTGGTATTTTTCTTTAAAACCATTGGGAAAATTCATTTAACTTCTCCCTTTCTTAAGATAGGTTTGAATTTCTGTTAACTTCACTTTTGGAACCATCATAATGGGTTCCACTGACTGGTAATTAGGTTTATCTCCATTTAGATTTAAAACGGTATAGCCCAACTGTTCCCCCATGATCGCAGCTGCGGCATAATCCCAAGGCCAGATATAGCTAAAATAAGCTAGAATCCCACCTGAGAGAATTTTTGAAAAACTAATACCGGCACTGCCATAGACCCGGATTCCTAGTGAATCCATGCCAAGATCAGCCATTCCCCAGTCATTTTTCTCAAGCATACCGACATTTGACGCAATCAGAAACTTCTCTAAAGGCTGATCTACAAAGGGCGTCAGTTCAAGATCATTGCGATAAACAGGGAATTCTCCACCCCCGTAAAAAAGGTAATCCCGCATAACATCGTAGATCAGGCCAAACCGACCGATTCCGTCTTCGAAATAGGCCACCATGACCGCAAAATCTTCCTTTTGGGTCACAAAATTATTGGTCCCATCAATGGGATCAATCACCCAAACGGATCCTTCTGAAATCGGTGAACGAAGGCCATCTTCCTCCGCAAAAATTCGATCTTCTGGGTAGCGATTTGTGATTTTTTCAACCAAATCATTTTGAACCTGTTGGTCCATCTGGGTCACCAAATCTGTCGGCCCAGTCTTTTTTGAGATCATCAAGTCATCATGGAGATGAAGACGCAAGTAGTCTCCAGCCTCTAAAACTATTTGTTTGGCAAACTCTAACTTATTCTTCAAGAGAAAACCATCCTTCCTCTTTTTGCTTTGCAGCCTGGGTCGCACGATAGAGAGAATAACCGCTCACTTCTTCGAACTCCCGTCCGAGACGTTTTTCTTCTCCGATACTAGGCACGACCTTCTTAAAAGCGCGGTAGGCTTCCATGTATTCTTTGGCCTCTACCTTACTTTCATAGGCTTCTTCAACTTTATTGTAAAAAGAAAGCACTGAAGCAAGCTCTTCAGTGCTCCACGATAAGTCCAGTGGGTAACTATAATTTTTTTGCATTCGACATACTTCTTAGTTTATTTCTGCTCTTAGAGTGGCAGAGCGTAACTCTTGTTTACGATAACTCCGCGGCAAGAAGGCACGAATTTCGTCTTCGTTAAAGCCGATTTGCATGCGCTTGTTATCTAAAATAATCGGTCTCCGTAAGAGACTTGGATTTTCCTCAATCAGATGAATCAAGGCTGAGATCGATAAATCTTCAACATCAACATCCAATTTTTGAAAAATTTTTGAACGAGTTGAAATAATGTCGTCTGTTCCGTTTTCGGTCAAGGCCAATATACTTGTCAACTCCTGTTTGCTCAAAGGACTTGTCATTATATTGTGTTCTTTAAATGGAACATCGTGCTTTTTTAACCAAGCCCGAGCTTTTCGACATGATGTACAACTCGGTGATAAAAATAATGTAATCATGTGGTTCACTTCTTTTTTTATATATAACTATCTAACTCTATTATACAAAAAAATTAGGTGCTTGAAAAGCGCTTTTTTGATTTCTAGTCGATTTTTCTGAATTTCAGTAGAGAAAAAGAAACCACTTTCATTATCCCCCAAAAGACAGCAGAAAAAAGGACTAGGTAGCTTCCTAATCCTCGGTCCAGTTTCGTGAAACTGCTTCATCTTCTTCTAGTTGAGCCACTAGTTGATCTATCCCATCAAATTTGACCATTTCTCGAATCTTATCTAACCAGTGAAAGGTCAGGGTATGACCGTAGATGTCTCCTGAAAAGTCAAAAAGATTGACTTCAAACCGAAGCTCCTTCCCATCAAAGGTAATATTCTTCCCGACAGAAGCCATGCCCCGATAGGTATGCCCTTTAAAATCGACATCAACTACATAGACTCCATCTGATGGTAGATAGGTCCGATCAATCGGTGCTAGATTGGCAGTAGGATAGCCAATGGTCCTTCCCCTCGCATCCCCATGGACAACAATTCCCCGACTGGACAAGGGATGACCAAGCAACCGTGCAGCTTCTTTGACCTGTCCTTCTATAACAGCTTGACGGATGCGGGTCGAACTGATCTTTTCCCCCTGATACAATACAGGAGAAATGACTTCCACTTGACCATCAAAATAAGCAGCTAAGTCAGAGGCAGTTTTCTTATCAGAGCCAAAACTATAATCAAATCCAGCAATTAAAACTCGGGCTCTCAAGGCTTTTACGAATTGATCAACAAATTCTTTCGCTGTTTTAGAAGCAAAATCAGTCGTAAAATCAATGAGAAAGAGCTCATCCACTCCTAGTTCGTTTAATTTTTGGAACCGATCCTCAGGGCTTTGCAAATGGAGCAACAATTCTGGTTGGTAGCGAACAAAGGCCAACTTAGGAGATTCAGGGAAGGTTAACAAAGCAACCTTCAAGCCTTTTTCATCCGCGATCTGACGCGCCTTTTTAAAAAGTTCTTGATGCCCCAGATGCAGGCCATCAAAGTAGCCCAGAACCAAAACTGTCTCATTCTCCAAGTGGATCTGGTTAGCAGTAGTTATCGTACGAATATTCATGAATTTATTGTAACACACTTTCTGTTAGAAAAACTTTTCGAGGTTTGTAAAGTTCTTCTCTTTTTTCTAAAATGGCTACCAATTTCCCTTGGTAAAAAGCAGCTAACTCTCTGGCTTCGCTCTCGACTGGAATAAAGCGTCCTACTTGGACTTCGCCAACCTCTTCTGCTGTCAGCTCTACTTTTTCTAGATCTCCTGTCCCAATTTCAAGAGGATGAAGGAAGCTCAAATCTCCTTTCGCTACTTTTTCAGCAAGTTCTTCCAAGGTCAGGGCATCATCCAGTGACAATCCAGCGGCACTAGTTCGTGTTAAGTAAGACATATGAGCTGCATAGCCTAGCTTTTGACCCAAATCCACCGACAAGGTCCGGATATAAGTCCCCTTGCTGCATTTAACCCGGAAACGAAAACGGGCTAGTCCTGTCTCATAGCCGATCTCACTGGTACGCGTAAAGTCATAAATGGTCACTTGTCGGACAGGCCGTTCCACTTCTTCACCTGCACGCGCATATTCATAGAGCTTACGCCCATTGACCTTGACTGCTGAGTACATAGGCGGTACTTGCTCGATTTCACCCACCATTTGGGCAATCATGTGGTCTACCTCTGCTGCATCTAAAGGTGCTTCCACTGGCGTCCGCTCGACGACTTCCCCGCTGGCATCTTCCGTCGTGGTAGAGAATCCCAAAGTAATTTCTCCCTCGTAAATTTTACCCTCATCCTGCATAAATTCAACCATCCGGGTCGCCTTTCCTACAGCAATCGGAAGCACCCCCACCACATCCGGGTCCAGAGTCCCTCCATGGCCAATCTTCTTAGTACCTAAGATTTTCCGCAGTTTAAAGACCACATCATGTGAGGTCATCCCTGCTTCTTTTTTTACATTGATAATTCCGTCCATTTGATTTACTCTTTCTAACTGGTTGTGTGACCATCCGTGTCACCGACCTCTTATTATACCATGAAATGAGACTTCTTGTCCCTGTTTCCTCGTTCTGATGAGCCTTTTAAAAATCCCGTAGCAGATTTCAGACTTTTTAATATGGGTTTGATACAATAGAAACCGAAAGAAGGTGTAACATATGTTAATGTATGATGTTATTGTTATTGGATTTGGTAAAGCTGGTAAAACACTCGCAGCGAAATTATCAAGCCAAGGGAAAAAAGTCGCTCTGATTGAAAAGAGCAAGTCTATGTACGGTGGTACTTGTATCAATATCGCTTGTATTCCCACCAAGACCTTGATTGTTGCCGCAGAAAAAGGCTTGGATTTTGAGCAAGCCATGAATGAGAAAAATGCGGTCACCACTCGTCTCAACGGCAAGAACTACGCAACCATTGCTGGAACTGGTGTAGACATCATCGATGCGACAGCTCGTTTCGTTTCCAACAAGGTCATCGAAATTCAAGCTGGTGAGGAAAAGGAAGAATTGACAGCTGAAACCATTATTATTAATACTGGTGCGGTGCCAACTATTCTTCCAATCCCAGGACTTGCTGAAAGCAAATTTGCTGTAGATTCAACCGGTATTCAACGGCTGGAAAATCTACCTAAACGCCTGGGTGTCCTTGGTGGTGGACCAATCGGATTGGAATTTGCCCACCTCTACAATACCTTGGGTAGCCAAGTAACAGTACTGGATGCTTCTGAAGCATTCTTGCCACGGATTGAGCCAAGCATCGCAGCTCTTGCAAAAGGCTACCTTGAAGAAGATGGCATTCAATTCTTGCAAGGCGTTCATACCCAAGAAATCAAAGATGGTGAAGCCAGCTTAACCCTTGTAACCGATAAAGGAGACTTCGAGTTCGATATCCTCCTCTACGCAACGGGACGTAAGCCAAACACAGCTGGACTTGGTCTTGAAAATACAGATATTCAAGTCACTGATCGTGGAGCGATTCAAGTCAACCGTCATTTGGAAACCAGCGTCCCTGGTGTCTTTGCAGTTGGGGATGTCAATGGTGGGCCTCAGTTCACCTATATGTCCCTCGATGACTTCCGCATCGTCTTCAACTACCTCACAGGGGATGGTAGCTACAATCTCGAAACACGCGGAAACTATGCGACAACACTCTTCATTGCTCCTCCATTGGCCCAAGTCGGCTTGACTGAGCAAGAAGCACGCGACAAAGGACTTCCAGTGGCTGTCAAAGAATTACCAGTTGCTGCCATGCCTCGCGGCCATGTCAATGCAGACCTTCGAGGTGCTTTCAAAGCCGTAGTCAACCCAGAAACCAAAGAAATCCTTGGAGCAACTCTCTTTGGAGAAGCCGCAGGTGAACTCATTAACCTGATCACCATGGCTATGGACAACAAGATTCCTTATACTTACATCGCAAAACAAATCTTTACCCACCCAACCATGGCAGAAAACCTAAACGATCTCTTTGCGATTTAACTAACATAAAAAAGCTGGAAAATTCCAGCTTTTTTAGTTTAAGAATTCACAGACAGCCTCTTGAAATGCTTTATTTTCTTCATACAGAGCATGACCTGAATGCTTAAGAATAAGGAGCTGACAACCCGAAATCGCTTTTGCCAATTCCTTGGATCCCTTCACACCAATCACATCATCTTCGAGGGCACCAAGAACCAAGGTCGGACAATGAATTTCTTTTAAGACCTCAAGGCTATTATGTTCCAGGCAAGACTGAGACTGAATGACAATTCGTTTTTCATCTTTAATTCGACCCAGGCGACCCATAATATTATAAAGGAACCGCCACTTTTGATAGCTCTTTTGCGTGTAGGAGTGCTGTGCAATATCCAACATGAGATGCTTAAAATTTCCAGATTGACTGAGTTTTTGCCAATGCTCAATTCGTTCTCTAGCAAGTTGACTAGGCTCCGCTGTTGTCACAGCTAGGATGAGCCTTTGAACCCTTCCTGGAAAATCTACAGCTAACCATTGAGCAATCATTCCACCTTGTGAAATCCCCATAACATAGGCGGCATATAGGTTTAGTGTCTCCATTGCTTCTGCTACATCTGCTGCCATATCCCGTGTCGTATAACCCTGCCTCAACTCATTAATTCGAGAAAAAACATAGATTTTATAGTGCTTAGCAAGTAGACGATAAGAGAGGGAAAAGAGCTGGGCCTTTCCTTTAACCGTCTGCACCCCATCCCCCAAGCCTGGTATGATAACGAGAGGCTTCTTTCCTTTTCCAAATGTCACATAGTCCATGCTCTTATTGTTAAAATATAAGGTTTTCCCTTTTGTTGAAGACATTACTTCGTTCCCTCTACTATTTTTTCATGATTTATTTATGTTGAGTTTTTAAATGCAAGGCAAAGCCGGCAGTCACTTTTTCAAATCCAACCGCCTGATAAAACTGATGTGCAGCATTTCGTTCAGCGGTTAATCCACTATTTAGAGCCAGTGCCTTAACTCCTTCTTTTAGCGCTTGTTTTTTCAATTCATCAATTAGCCTACTAGCAATTCCTTGTCGTCTTGCTTCTTTTGCAACTGACAAAGCCAAAATACGATAGTAAGATCCATCTGCTTCAAAAAAGAAGAGCTTTGCATAACCTAAGAAACCTAAAATTTCTCCGTTTCTTTCAGCTAGAAGACAGCCATAATGTGGTTGAGAAAGAATCATTTCTAAACGTCGAGACAGCTTAGAAGCGCTCGTTGGATAGCCCAAGTCTTCGTATAAAGACAGTAGGGCTTCAGCATCTTTTATAGTTGCTTTTCGTATCTGCATAGGAGCCTCCTAGTCTTCTTTCAAGGCATCAAACTTAGCCTTCATGGTTGGATTCTTCCGAGTCAATTTTTTGACTGATACATCATCCAGCTTGTTGTTGGCGAGGCGGAGTTGATTTTCTGATGTGGTGAGGAATTTCTTGACTTCTTCCATCCGCTTAATGGCTTTGTCGATTTCATCGATGGCCTTGCCAAAGTTGACCGAGGCTGAATTGTAGTTCTTAGCAAAGGCAACCTTGAAGGCGTCTAGGTCTTCTTCAAAGTGGGTAATATCAATATTTTGCTCACGGACAAGCGCCAATTCCTGCTTGTATTTAAGGGAATTAAGGGCCGCATTTCGCAAGAGCCCAATAATCTGGATAAAGAACTGAGGACGAACGACATACATCTTCTCATACTCATGACTGACATCCACAATCCCTGTGTTGAAGTAGTCATTATCGGCTTCTAACATCGATACTAATACAGCATACTCACAGTTTTTTTCTCGACGGTCCTTGTCCAACTCTTTGTAGAAGTCTGCATTCTTATGCTTTTTCTCAGTTCCATCCGCTTCATTTTTCATCTCAAACATAATGGAAATGAATTCCAGCCCATTTTCATCAAAATCACGGAAGATGAAGTCTCCTTTAGAACCACGCGCAGAGACTTTGTTGTCCTTTTCGAAATAGGCATTTGGGAAGGCGAAACTACGAACCTTATTAAACTCGCTCTCCGCATACTGTTCTAGACTTTCACCAATAGCTTTTGTAGATTGTTGGGCCTTGAAATTCTTGTAAAACTCAACCTGCTCACTAGCTGCCTTGAGCTGTGCTTCATAGTTTTGTTTCACCGAAGCAAGAGAAAGCTCGTTTTCTTTTTCTTGTAAAAGAAGCTGATTTTTGACCTGATCTCTTTCTTTCTCTAGGTCAGAAAGCGTCTTTTGAAGCTGATTTTCGTGCTCCAAGCGCAAGGTCGCCAGCTGATTCTCAAGTTGTTGAACTTCTTTTTCTTTCTCTAGCAGACTTTGGCTAGCGGTTTGCTCTACTTCCTTTTTCGCCAATTCTTTTTCGGTATCAAACTGTTGAATCTGGTTTTGTAACTGAGCGATTTCTTGGTCCTTCTTGGCTAACTTCTCTTGTTGCTCGTTAAGGGCCTTTTGCTCAGCTAAAGCCAACTCTTGCCGAATTCGCTCATGAATTTCCTTGTCAAACTCAGCTGTCCGTACCTGTGACAAGAGCTCGCTGTATTGACTTTCATTAACTGTAAAAACTTCCCCACAGTTGGGACACTTGATTTCGTTCATAGTATGCCTCTTTCTCTATTCTTAGTATATTATATCATGCCACCTGTAAAATCAAAACCAGCAAACGAGGCTTGCTGGTTTCAACTGAATATTCATTCCTCTATAGAGACTTTTCTTAGGTGAGGACGGACGGCAGCGACTCCCTTGGGGATTCCATACCTTAGATTTGAGCCTCACGTCTCAAATCTACCGAGCACCAGAAACTGATGTGTTTCTGGTGCTTTCCTCACAGCGAAAAGTCTCAACCTATTCTGCACTATTCCCAGAAGTTCTTTTCTTGGAACTTTTTCTTGCAGTAACAAATTAGATCCTCAAGGAGATAGTGCATGTTTATGATCTGAAACAGTACACTTAGCTTACTGGCTCCAGTTTATTTCTTCTCAATCGGCGCGACACTTGCCAAGAGTTTCTTGAGCCCCACTTCTGGGAAGTTGATCTTGAGCTCTTGGGTGTTGCCACTCCCTGATACCTCAAGCACGGTTCCTTCGCCCCACTTCTTGTGAATGGCAATGTCGCCAATAGACCAAGCGACAGTTTCTTTGGCACCCGCTCGGTTACCATTGCCAAAGGGTAGGCTTGATGACGTGAGAGCACTTGGAGCTGCTTGTCTCTTGCGCTCTTGAAGGGCTTGTGACAGACTCATGCCTTTTCCAAAGGTTGTTCCGCCACCATTACTATAAGAAGCCTTAAAACTAGTGTTGACTGGACGCGCTAATCCTTGGTAGCTTAACAAATCTGAGCTAATTTCATTGATAAAGCGCGTCGGACGGTTGTAGCTGGTCCGCCCAAAGAGCAAACGAGAATTGGCATTGGTCAAAAAGAGAACCTTCTCTGCCCGCGTGATCCCCACGTAAGCCAAACGACGTTCTTCCTCCAACTCATCTGGATCCTCTGCTGCACGACTAAGAGGAAAGACATTTTCTTCCATCCCAATCAAGAAGACAACTGGAAACTCCAATCCTTTAGCCGCGTGAAGAGTCATCAAGGTCACTTCTGAGGTCTCTTGCGCTCCATCGTCTGTATCGGCAATCAAGGCCAAATCATTCAAGAAGCGACTTAAAGTTTCCACACCTGTTTCGTCTTCGACGGTTTCCTCGTTTTCATCAAAATTTTTGGTAACAGACAGGAACTCTTGGATATTCTCGATGCGGGCCTGACTTTCCAAATTTCCCTGATTGATTAGGGCCGTCATATAACCTGTCTTGTCAAGGACTTCTTCGACCAACTCTGTAATGGTTAGCTGGTCCAATCTTTCTCTCAAATCAAGAATGAGATTGGCAAAGTCCCAGATGGCTTGAGCAGCTTTTCCTTTAATGCCTGAGAGCATGATATTGGCCGAAGCATCTAGGAGCGAAGTCTCTTGCATTTGGGCAAAATCGCGTATCTTATCCACTGTACCTGGTCCGATACCCCGCTTGGGTTCATTGATAATGCGCTCAAAACTGATATTGTCACTGAGGTTGGCAATCAAGTTCAGATAAGCAATGACATCCCGAATTTCCTTCCGGCTGTAGAACTTGGTGCCCCCTACCATGGTATAGGGAATGTTGGACTTGAGCAGCGCTTCTTCAATGGTCCGTGACTGGGCATTGGTCCGGTAGAGAACCGCAAAATCACGGTGCTTGTAGCCCGCTTTCCGACTCAACTCTTCAATCGTTTTAGCAACAAAGACCGCTTCATCCTGCTCGTCATTAGCCCGGTAATAGACAATCTCTTCCCCATCCGCATTTTGAGTCCATAGGTTCTTAGGACGGCGATTTTTATTGTTTTTAATAACGTCATTAGCTGCTTGGAGAATGGTTTTGGTTGAACGATAGTTTTCCTCCAATAAAACAACCTTGGCTTGAGGATAATCCTTCTCAAAATCCAAGATATTCTGCATATCCGCACCACGCCAGCCATAAATAGACTGGTCCGCATCCCCAACGACACAGATATTTTTAAAACGTGAAGCCAAGAGTTTGACCAGTTGGTACTGGGCATGGTTGGTATCTTGGTACTCATCTACATGGATGTATTGGAACTTCTGCTGGTAGTAGGTCAGTACATCTGGATGCTGATCAAAAAGACGCAAGGTCAGCATAATCAAATCATCAAAGTCCACTGCTTCTGACTGACGGAGTTCCTTTTGGTAAGCCTCATAGCACTTGGCTACGATCTGGGTGTACATATCCCCCGCTTGGGCGGCATAAGCCACTTCATCAATTAAGTCATTCTTGGCATTGGAAATAGTTCCCAAAATGGTTCGTTCATTCCATTTCTTAGGATCCAAGTTTAACTGCTTGAGAATACGTTTCATCAGTGTTCGTTGCTCACCTGGATCAACAATGGTAAAGTTGCGATTGTAGCCAATGTGATCCGCATCTCGACGGAGGATGCGCACACACATGGAGTGGAAGGTGGCGATCAAGCAGTCTTGAGTCGCCGGATTTAGCTGATAAGCCCGCTCCTTCATCTCCCGAGCGGCTTTATTGGTAAAGGTAATGGCCAAAATATTCCAAGGATTGACCATTTTTTCATCAATTAAGTAGGCAATACGATGGGTCAAGACACGTGTCTTACCAGACCCAGCCCCCGCCATGATCAAGAGGGGACCTTCTGTCGTTTGGACCGCCTCCGCTTGGCGGTCATTCATACCATTCAATAAAGGATTCATCTCATACTCCTCATTCATTCAATCGTTCTATTATACCACAAAAACCGACCTAGCTTCTTTTAAAAAAGACTCATTTGAATTTCCCTTCCAAAAACGATATAATAGTAGTTTAAAGAAAACAGGTTCATATCCGAGGTTGTAGGAGGAAATTTTGGAAAAACCATACAGTAACTTAAAACTGGCCGAACGTGGTGCCATCATCAGTATTTTAGCCTATTTACTACTTTCTTCAGCAAAATTAGCTACTGGCCATCTGCTTCACTCCTCTAGTTTGGTCGCTGATGGATTTAACAACTTATCAGATATTATCAGCAATGCTGCCCTGCTCATCGGGATTCGTCTCGCTCGCCAACCTGCTGACCGTGATCACAAGTTTGGTCACTGGAAAATTGAGGATCTAGCTAGTCTAGTCACCTCCATCATTATGTTTTATGTTGGTTTTGATGTCTTACGCGATACCCTCCAAAAGATCTTCAGCAATGAAACCATTAGCATTGATCCACTCGGTGTTGGTGTCGGAGTGGTTTCAGCCCTTGTCATGCTAGGCGTTTATTTCTACAATCTTCGCTTAGCAAAACGAGCTAAATCAAAGGCCTTAAAAGCGGCCGCAAAAGACAATCTTTCAGACGTCGTCACTTCTCTTGGAACGTCGATCGCGATCGCTGCTAGTGCTTTTAACTATCCAATTGTCGATAAAATCGCAGCCATCATCATCACCTTCTTTATCCTCAAAACAGCCTACGATATTTTTATGGAATCTTCCTTTAGTCTTTCAGACGGCTTTGACGATAGTCTCCTCGAAGATTACGAAAAAGCTATTTTAAAACTCCCTAAGATTGCGCGTGTGAAATATCAACGCGGACGGACCTATGGAAGCAATATCTATCTGGACGTTGTCTTGGAAATGAATCCCGATCTTTCAGTCTATGAAAGTCATGCCATTACAGAAGAAGTCGAGGATCTCTTGACAGAAGAATTTGGAGTCTTTGACATTGACGTCCATGTAGAACCTAGCTCGATTCCTGAAGATGAGCTGATCGAAAACGTTGAAAAGAAACTCTTGACCTACGAAAAACGCCTCTATGCTAAGCAAGAATTTGATACATTGCTAGCGGATAATTACACCTTGATTGACGATACTGGTCACGAACACCACAAAGCGGAATTAATAGAGGCTCTCGCAAGCGACCAAGTTCAATTCCAAAACTTTGAACTCGAGTCCATCAGCCAAAAAACCAAACTCATACGCTATGAACTAGACGGTCAAATCCATACCAGTCTCTGGCGTCGCCATGAAACTTGGCAAAAGATTTTCCATCAAATTACTAATAAAACAGACTAAAAAGCTAGGAAGTATTTCCTAGCTTGAGAGAGTATCCAAACCTTATAAAAAAGTTAATTGATTCTCTAAAAATTTTCTAATTTTTAAAATGAATCAAAAGTATACCAAAACTTTCCGCTGTGAGAAAAAAAGTGCTAGAAACAGTGATGTTTCTAGCACTCGGGAGTTTTGAAACCTTAGGTTCAAAACTAAGTCATGGAACTTCGTAGAAGTTCGCT
>NZ_JUPI01000071.1 GCF_001074805.1 Streptococcus parasanguinis
CAGCAGCCCCTTCTTTTTCTGTTTTCTTGTCGCCAGTCAATTTACCGAATCCTTCTTTGACTGTACCTTTTGCTTGATTGATTTTTTCTTCTGTAGACATACTATTACCTCCATCTGTAATATATTTTATTTTATATCAAAAGAAAACCGATTTTTCGCTTAAATCTTATGCTAAGTGTGCCATCATTCAGTTAAATTGAAATAGTGCTTTACTTAGGTTTATTTGATTATATCAGCTTATAACCTATATAATCTTATTGTAAAAGTTAATATGAACAGAACTAAAAATTGTATAGAGTATGTTGATCTAACACGAAAAATCGATTATACTTATGACTTATTTGTCATCACCATTAAATAAATTCTTTATATCTTTGATTGCGCCTTAAACAGCATCTTTTACTTAGTTGCCTTTTTCTTCTGTAATTTTGAAATAACGAATCTTTTCAAAACTACAATCAAATCATAATCTTTTCCTGTTATAAAGATTATGATATATTTTTGAAAAAAGAAATTTATTCCTTCTTCCCTAAGAAGAATGAAACGACACAAACAACAATGACAGCTCCCGCAATTGAAGGAAGCAATGCCATACCTGCCAAAGATGGTCCCCAAGTACCCAAAAGAGATTGTCCAACTGATGAACCAATTAAACCTGCTAAAACATTAGCAATGATACCCATTGAACCACCCTTTTTTGTGATTCCTCCTGCAATGAGACCAATAAGGCCTCCTACAATAATAGACCAAAGCATAATAGGACTCCTTTCTATCTCAAAGAAACGCTATTTAAATCATATTCAATAAGCAAGTATGATGAATATAACATTTTTGTATTTTGCTTTTTTAGCTAAAAGTTTCTTATTGAATAAAAATTAAAGCGCTTACTTTTCTAGAGATAATATAATTATAGACTATTTTTTATAGGGAGTCAACTAAAATACTTGACTTTTTTAAAATTGTTAAAATATATTAAATTATAAAACAAAATACCTAAATAGTATTATTGTTTGTGATAAACAAATAGAAAATATATGTTGAATCATTCTATTGTATATTGATTTATATGTATTTTCTGCTTTTAAATTATGTCTTATCTCACTTTATTTTTTATAGTTATTTTCATTTGTTTAATGTATAAAATAAATATAAAGTGTGTGTTTCATTAATTTTTAAAGCAAAGCAGAAATGTAGCTAATTGCTTATATCATTAGAAGATTTTTTTAGATTCTCAACATATCTGTATAGTAACAGCCTCTTAAAAATTTTGATCAAAAAGCACCCCATCTTCTATAGTAGATATAAAAACTATAGAATTTAGGGTGCTTTTTTAGGATAGACTAGTTGGGATTGAATGATAACAAATAACTATTATTTGTCGTCACCTTTAATCATATTTTTAACGCCTTCGATTGCTCCTTCAACAGCATCCTTTGCGTCTTCGGCAACTTCTTTAACTTTAGAAATTACTTTTTCAGCAGTTCCTTCTTTTTCTGTTTTTTCATCGCCAGTTAGTTCACCAACTTTTTCTTTTACAGCACCTTTTGCTTGGTTTAATTTTTCTTCAGTTGACATAGTCTTGCCTCCGTTATAATTTATTTATTCTATGAATAATTTTTACTCGAATTAAATCTGATCGTCATTTAACCTATTAGTTGGCTTATGACCATTTACCATCTTTTATCTTGACAACTATTTGTCGTCACCTTTAATCATATTTTTAACGCCTTCGATTGCTCCTTCAACAGCATCTTTTGCGTCT
>NZ_JUPI01000072.1 GCF_001074805.1 Streptococcus parasanguinis
ATTTCATCAGCTTTTACAGCCCTACTCAACTGTGCGGAGGTGGGACGACGAAATCGAATTCTACGAATTACCGATTTCTGTCCCACTCTCTCTTTCTTTCGTAGCAAATACCAGCGATTTTTTAGAAAATATGGCATACTAGATTTAGAAGAAAGCGAGGTAATCTCATGGAACAATTTTTAGAAGATATTAAAGATCTTGAAGTTACAACTGTAGCGCGTGCGCAAGAAGCGATCGACAAAAAAGAAACAGCAACCTTCTTTATCGGACGCAAGACTTGTCCTTACTGCCGGAAGTTTGCTAGTAAGTTAGCAACTGTCGTAGCTGAAACAAAAGCTCATATCTACTTCATCAATAGTGAAGAACCAAGTCAGCTAGACGCATTACAAACCTTCCGCTCAACTTACGGTATTCCAACTGTCCCTGGATTTTTACATGTTGAATCCGGCGAAGTCACTGTTCGTTGCGACTCTTCCATGTCTGAAGAAGAAATTAAAGCATTCGCTCATCTATAAAATAATGAGGCTGGGACAAAAGTCCTAGCCTCTCAATTGTCTTTGGATTGTCGAGCAAGACGCAGTGGT
>NZ_JUPI01000073.1 GCF_001074805.1 Streptococcus parasanguinis
CCCTCACGTCGCTTCGCTCCTCAGGATCAATATCTCTAAGCTCGGTTGCGCCTTACAGGCTTACCTCACTAAGAGCTATAGAAAAAAGAGCACACAGTTCACTTCGCTTAGGGCTGCTGGATTCCTCCCCTGACCCGCTTCACGCAGAACTGTTGCTCCGATAGGTATTATATCATAATTTGTTCGATTTGCAAAGGTCCGGTTTTTATTCTTGTGTTTCGGCCTTGGCTGCGAGTTTGGCTTGTTTTTTTCGTTCTCGACCTTGGCGGAAGAAGGTCTGCATGATGGCTGCACATTCTGCTTCCAAGATTCCTGTTTCTACTTCGACTCGGTGATTGAGGCGTTCATCTGCCAAAATGTCGTAGAGACTACCTGCTCCACCGAACTTCTGATTGGTCGCCCCGTAAATCACCTGGGGAATCCGAGCTAGACCAATGGCACCACTACACATGACACAGGGCTCAATCGTGACAAAAAGCGTCGTATCCAGCAGGCGCCAGCTATTTTCACGCTGATTGGCCTCCTCGATCGCCATGATTTCCGCATGCATGACCGCCCGCTGCAGCTCCTCACGCGCATTATGTCCACGCCCGATAATCTGACCATCCTTGACCAAGACACAGCCAATCGGTATTTCATCATTGGCGAGGGCAATCTCCGCCTCCTTCAGGGCTTCCCTCATAAACATCGCTTTTTCCTCTATCGTGTAGTCCATCTCTTCCTTCTTCCTTTTAGTTTCTTTGTTCATTATACCATAGGCAGCTTACGACTCACAAAAAAAGCCGCCGATTGGGCGACTCTTATGGGAGATTATTATGAAAAAGTTTAGGAGGTTTAAACAAAGTTAGGAGGTCTTTGTTTATGCTTCTAGTATAGCTGGCCTATCTTAAATAAAGCTTAAGTTCTCTGAGTATTGATGATTTTGGAAATATCACCACTTAGAATCTCAAAAATATCTGACAAATTGCTGGCTTACTACTATCCGCTTTGTCGCAGAACCAACTATTGTGGCATCGCTCATCCTTTACGTAACTCAAGGATTTGGTCATAGCGCTCTTCTTCATCAATATGATGGGCTATTTCTAGTACCGTGATCGGCAAAGAAAAGATTAGGTCTCTAACCAGACGACTATTTTTTTCGTCCAAAGCTGATGTCACTTCGTCCGCTAATAAAATATCCTTCTCGCGTAAGAGAAAACGAGCCAACTCTAATCTGACACGCTGACCTCCTGAAATGTTTTCACCATTATTATGAATTTCTACATTCAAAATATCCTGAAATTCATCTATTAAGCCAACTCGGTCCAATACCTCCAATAATTCATGGTCCTGAAAAGGCTGACCAAAAGTTAGATTATAGCGGATAGTATCGTTAAACAGGAAGGGATGCTGGCTAATTAAACCGATATTCCCTTGGAAATGACTCGTTATTTGATTTCCATCATACTGAACGAAAATGTCACCCTCATCACATACTTCTTCTCCTAAAATCAAGCGAAAAAGAGTCGTCTTTCCAGACCCGCTCGGTCCTTTGATTAAGACCTTCTGACCTACTGAAATCGTCGCCGTCAAATCAGAAAAAAGCTGACGTTCAGCAAAACTTTTTGAAATATGATTTAAGCGCAACGATTCGAGATTTTCAACAAATTGATCCTTTGTCTCTTCGAAATCAGGTTCTTCCTCGATAATCTTAAACAGGCGGTTCGCAGTCGGCAAGGCACCTTGGAGATTGGCTGCACTGTACATCAGAGTTTGGATCGGTTCTACCAGCATCCCCGCAGCAACATACATAGAGATGAGGCTTGTAATAGAAATAGAATTTCCCTGTAAACTCAAATAAAAGTCTAAAGCAAGAGGAACAACCTGACTAAAAAAGACCATAAATCCATTAAAGAAAAAAATAATATTATGTGTGAAACAAAATCTTTGGATGGCTTTTTGATATTCTCCGTTTAAATCATTCACGCGCTCTTCATTCAGCCTCATGGCCTGATTAATCCGTAAGGTTTGGCTGCCTTGCATACTATCCGAGACAAGCCCATGTAATTTCGTTCTAAGCTTGGACCAGCTGTCTCCCGAATCTTGTAAACGACGATTCATGATGAACTGAGGAATAGGTCTCATAATCGTAAAAATGACAAAAATAAGTCCTAAGAGAAAATTTTGTGAAACAATATAAATGGCTGTAACAAGGGCGACAAATCCCCAACTCACCATAACATTTATATTTTCCAAATAATTATCGCCCACATATTCCATATCTTGAGTTAGCAGACTAACTTTTTCATCATTGGAAAATTTAGGATTCAATATGACTTTCTTAAATAAAAGGGCACGGACACTTTTGTTGATTTCTCTTCGGAATATATTGTGCGAATAGTTTGAAAACAGCATCAGACTATAAATAACAAGATAGACAGACAAACCAAATAAAACAAAATTGAGAATTTTTCCATAAGAAAGGCCGTCTTGATCTAACTTCAAGGCCTTCGTTAAAATCAGAGGTTGCGCCAACACCAAACCACTATTCACAATACGCCCTAAAAAAATAGGAAAAAGATACTTCTTATCAATGTACTTATAAATATTTCTCATAATTATCATCCATCAAAGTGGTTCTCCTCCAAACCAGCCTACTGACAAATACTTATACTTCCCGGACTGAAGTTTTTCTTTCAAAAATTGGACAATGGCATCTTCTGTCTCTGTTGACATAGCAATATTTTCAAATTTTTCATAACAATACTTACACCGAAAATTACAATCTCCATGTGTCAAAATTGTTAGTTCCAATAATTCAGCATCTGTATCGCTTATTTTAGATAGATACTTTTCGACCTCATACTCACCCTCACTTAAATATTTATTTTTATCAAGATAAGCATGAAACTCTTTCCTAATCACATCATTGCTGTCGACTACTCTATTCAATTCATTCGTAAGAAAAAATGAATGATTGGTTTTAGTATTAAAATACAACGTACCATCATCAGTACTATATTTTAATATATATCGTGACAAATTCATATTATCACCTCTTAATCTGTGTGACTTAACCTACAGTAAGTATACACCGATAGAAATATTAAATAAAGCAATATTCAGCAGATTAGAAAAGTTCCAACTTTTAATATTTTGGAAAAGGTTATCCTATAAAAGCTGCAATTTCGCCAACTTCTTGAGCAATATAGGTGGCGCCGGCTTCTTCCAATTCTTCCCTGCTTCCAAAGCCATAAAGGACACCGATAGAATCAAGCTTTTGCGCTTGAGCGCCAAGCACATCGTGCTCCCTGTCTCCAATCATGATGGTATGCGCCAAATCTGTAATCCCATTTTGCTCCAAGGCATACTGGATAACATCGCTTTTTTTACTACGTTTTCTATCCATGGTCGCACCAGCGACAAAGTCAAAATAATCATACAAACCAAAGTGTTTGAGAATTTGAATGGAAAATTCTTCAGGCTTTGACGTAGCTACAATCAACTGTTTGCCAGCCTGCTTGAGAGAAGCCAGCAAGTCAGGAACGCCTAGATAGACCTCATTTTCATAAAGGCCTTTTTCGGAAAAATACTCATGATAGTAGTCAATGGCCTTTAAACATTCTTCCTTAGAAAATCCATAAAAGCGCTCAAAAGACTCCTGCAAGGGCGGACCGATGAAAACTCTCAATGCTTTCTTGTCTGGCACTTGAATCCCATATTTTCCTAAGGCATAGGCCACCGAGTTGGTAATCCCTAGTTCTGAATTGGTCAAGGTGCCGTCTAGGTCAAATAAAATCGTTTGATACATTTTTTCCTCTTTCTGCTTTCAAAAAGAGGCTGGGACAAAAGTCCTAGCCTCTCAATTGTTTTTGGTTTGTCGAGCAAGACGCAGTGGTTGAGTGGGCTCTACTACGCTGATTTTATCAGCTTTTACAGC
>NZ_JUPI01000074.1 GCF_001074805.1 Streptococcus parasanguinis
GGTGAGTACGGACGTTAGGTGAAATTATCCAGTGGATGATTTCAGCAATCCAGGAAGTTCCATAACTTAGTTTTGAACCTAAAGTTTCAAAACTCCCGAGTGCTAGAAACTGATTTGTTTCTAGCGCTTTTCTCACAGCGGAAAGTTTCAATATTTTCTTGATTCATTTTAAAAATTAAAATCATTGTTGTTCCTTTTAGAAACGCTTTACTTATTTTATTTTAAAATAGTTAGTCCGCATTCTAAGCATTTTCAGGTTTGAAAATGCTTTTTTAGTCTAAAAAAAAACATCTAGCAATTTTGCTAGATGCTTCAAAAACCACTCGTTAGTTTATCTTTTTAAACGTTTAGAACCTTATCCAAGAATTCTTTCAAACGTGGGTGTTGTGGGTTGTCGAAGATTTGGTCTGGTTTGCCGTCTTCGAGGAATTCACCGTCTGCTGTGAAGATGACGCGGTTGGCTACTTGGCGGGCAAATCCCATCTCGTGGGTAACGATGATCATGGTCATGCCTTGCTCTGCCAACTCTTTCATAACGTTCAATACATCTCCAACCATCTCAGGGTCAAGGGCAGAAGTCGGTTCGTCAAAGAGCATAATATCTGGATTCATGGCGAGTCCACGGGCGATGGCCACACGTTGTTTTTGACCACCGGAAAGGCTGTTTGGATTGGCATCGGCTTTATCTGCGAGACCAACTTTTTCCAATAATTCCATCCCGACTTTTTGAGCTTCTTCGCGAGTCATCAGTTTGTGCTCTACTGGCGCAAACATAATGTTTTCAAGGACGCTCATGTGAGGGAAAAGGTTGAAGTGTTGGAAAACCATTCCGATATTTTCACGGACCAAATCAACATTGGTTTTTGGATCGGTTAGATCATATCCATTTACGGTAATTTGACCTTTTGTAACTTCTTCGAGGAGATTAAGACTACGAAGAAAGGTCGATTTACCAGAACCGGACGGTCCGATAATACAGACCACATCCCCTTCGTAGAATTTTGTTGAGATTCCTTTTAAGACCTCATTTTCACCATAGTATTTGTGGAGGTCATGGACATCAATTTTTAATTTAGCCATTAGTTAACCTTCTTTTCTAATTGTTTTGCAAATCGTGTTAGCAAGGTGATAATCACGAGGTAGAAAACGGCAAGGATCGCATACATCTTGAAACTTTGGTAGTTTCGAGCAATGATGATCTTACCAGTTTGGAAGAGTTCGACCAATCCGATCGCAGAAACGATCGTCGTATCTTTCAGCGCAATGACGAATTGGTTCACAAAGTTTGGAAGCATGAGTTTGGTTGCTTGTGGCAAGATGATCTTACGCATGGTCTTGCCATAAGAGATTCCAAGGCTTCGGCTGGCTTCCATCTGTCCAATCGGTACAGCTTGGATACCCCCACGGACAATTTCTGCGATATAAGCAGCAGCATTGAGGGAGAGGGCGATGGTACCTGCTACAAAGTCGTTGATTGGGGATTGATGACCTGTGACAGATTCAATCAAGTTTGGAATTCCCCAGAAGATGAAGGCAGCAAGGATCATGAGTGGGATCCCACGAATAACATCGACAAAGATTTCTGCTGTCCATCGGAGCCATTTATAAGGGCTAACACTAAACATCCCAAAGATAACACCGATCACCATAGCAATCGCGAAAGAGAGAAGTGCAAGGGCAAGGGTTACACCCAAACCACTTAGCAATTGTTTGTAGTTGTTTTGGAGCAAGCCCCAGATTGTTGTTTCATCTACGGTTGTACTTGAAGTACTTGATTTGCTATCTGACTTAAGATATTTATCGAGAATCTTTTGGTATTGGCCATTTTTCTTTAAGTTTGCAAGACCATTGTTGAACATCTCGATCAATTCAGGATTTTCACCTTTTTTAACGGCAAATGCTAGTTGACCACTTGGAGTTCCTTCGATAGGTGTTTTGAATTTACGTCCTTGTTTAATAGCGTATTTGATGACGGGTTCGTCATCCATAATCGCAGCGACAGAACCTGAGTTCAAGCTGTCGTACATAGAAGCCCCGTCAGAGAAAGTTTTGATCTTGTAGCCATATTTATTTTTATTCTTTTCAAGGAAGGTCTGCGATGCAGTTCCGTTTTTAACACCGACCGTCTTACCTTTTAAGTCATCGTAAGAATCAATCTTGCTATCCTTTTGGACTGCAAGAATAGAGTTAGCAGTGTAATATGGTTCAGAAAAATCAAATGTTTCTTTCCGAGCATCGGTCACGGTCATCCCTGCGATTATTCCTTGCGCATGACCAGATTGGACATCACTGACCGCAGCGTCAAATCCAGGGTTATCAATTTCAATGGTAAATCCTTGGTCTTTGGCAATGGCCTTGATCAAGTCCATATCGATCCCTGTGTACTTATTTTTCCCATTTTGGAAGACAAATGGTGCAAAGGAAGAATCACTTGAGATACTATATGTTGATTTTTTGGGGGTTGCTTTTTGACCAGCAGGAGTAGTTGTTGTTGGAACGGCACTGTTCCCTGATGATTGACTTTCACCTGTCCATTTCTTGATGATCTCATCAAGTGTTCCATCAGCTTTCATTTGAGCGAGGGCCTTGTTAAATTCAGTGATTAGTTTTTCATGATTGCCACCTTTTTTAACACCAAAGGCAAAGCCACCGACTGCTTCCCCGTCCATATTGATCGCTAGGTCCTGACCCTTTTGGATTGCATATTGAATGACGGGTTGGTCATCCATGACTGCATCCACTGCACCAGCTGTTAAACTGTTGTACATGAGATCACCCGTATCAAAAGTCTTGATCTTGTAGCCGTATTTGTCCTTGTTTTTATCGAGGAAGCGTTGGGCTGCAGTACCGTTTTTGACACCGACGGTCTTCCCTTTTAATTGGCTGTACTTCGTGATTTTGTCAGCTTTCTTCGTCGCAATGACAACTTTTGTATCGTAGTAAGTATCAGACATGGTGAAGACTTTTTCACGTTCAGTTGTTTTGGTCATTCCGGCCATAATGGCATCTGCTTGACCAGCTTGGACAGCATTGACTGCAGCATCAAATCCAGGGAAGGATTTATCTAAATCCCAGCCATTGATTTCAGCGACCTTGTCCAAGATTTCTACGTCAATTCCTTTATAGGTTTGATCTGAATCTTTAAATTCAAATGGTGCATAAGCTGTGTCGAAAACGACCTTGATCGTCTCAGCATGAGCATGACCAGCGAATGCTACCAGTGGAAATAAGAAAAGCAAATAGGCTAGTAATTTTTTCTTCATTTCTGTCTCCTTTTTCTTCATTTCTCTTTGGGTGTTTGACCCATGAGTGCATTGACCAAAGGATGGCCTGAAAAAACAAAACATTCATACCAAATAGAGTATGAATGATCTTATGTTTTTCTATAAAAGCTATTATATCAGAAAAGTATCAGTTTAGCAAGAAAAACCAACTTTCGATGTCAGGTTTTCTAACATGAGGTGGTGTTGCAGGTCTGGGTTTTCTTTGTTACAATGGATCTATTCAGATAAATGGAGGTTACTAGATGAAGAAAGGGTTGATCATTCAAGGTATCAAAATGAAAACTTCTGTGTCAGTTTTCGTTTCTACACTATTCTACGTGTTTTTAGCTTCCTTCTTTATAGAAGGGGGACTATGGCTCAGTAGTGAAATGGTGGGACCATTTTCCACTGCAATAGGTTATCTAACCGAGTTCTTCTCACCAGGAAATGGGGTTGCAAGTGTCCAAGAATTTTTCTTCCATTATATTCTCTATTATGAGCTCTTCAGTTTTGTATTCATTCTCTTACTCTTTATTTTTTGGGTGAAGTTCATTGAGAAGAATCCCTTATCGACTTTAGGTTTTATAAAAAAGAACTGGCTCAAGTATCTAGGTTTGGGAATCTTGCTTTCCTTTCTTCAAATGGGAGTCATTGCTCTTGTCTACCAGTTGGGTGGAATTGGGTCTTTTGAGCTAAATGAATTAAGTTTAGAACCCATCCTCTTTATTCTAGGTTTATTCCCGTTTTGGCTTCTTCAAGGAGGGACTGAAGAAGTAGCCACGCGGGGGTGGCTACTGACTCGGATTGCTGCAAGAACCAATCTTCCCTTAGCAATCGCGATTTCTAGTAGTCTCTTTGGCATTCTTCATCTGGGAAATGCAGGAGTGACCTTCATATCTCTACTGAATATTGTCCTTGATGGGGTGCTAGCTGGTCTGCTCCTTATCTACACCGATAGCATCTGGCTAGTTGTCGCCCAACACGGGACTTGGAACTATGTACAAGGAAATCTCCTTGGTTTTCAAGTCAGTGGGACGGGGGCAGATGCCTCTATCTTCAGCTTTACCATGGGGTCAGGACCTGACTGGTTGACCGGAGGGGAATTTGGAGCGGAAGGATCGATCATCACAACTCTGGTTCTTCTAGTATCCGTCGTGATGGTTTACCGCTTAGGGGAAAGAAGAGAAAGAGTTGTTGAATAATAAGTGTGAAATGGCTGATAGGAAGGTATAAGGAATGAAAAAAAATGTTAAGAGAAAATTAATTTATTTTGGACTATTTACGATTATCTTTCTAGTTATATTATTTGTTAAACATTCATTTGATAAAAATAATTTATTGCAATATAAGTATTGGATTGCTGATACAGAAATCACAGATTATGAATTTCTTGAAAATGGAGAAGCAATCAGTGTTTCATGGGCTGCGAAAAAGAAAGTGACAGATGAATTAAGAATTCTAGGAGATAAGGTTAAGATAGGCGGGCCGGGTCATGCTGTAGGACAAAAGTTTATTATTTCTCAAGGTGCGAAATTGCAATCCGAACCATCAAGAGATATAACGCATAATAACTTTCCTTATTTAAATCGAAATATACCTAAGGATGGTGAATATTGGCATATTAACGTTTATGATACCTCAAATTCCAAATTAAAAAAGAAAGAATTGGATGTGTTTAAAATAACTAGAGAATATAACAAAAATTATTTTCCAATGTTTATATCCAACTCTCAGAAAATAATCGTTGATAGAGAAAATGAGTATATAACTTTAATAGTTGGTAAAATTGGTGATAAATCTTTTCAGGAACAAAAATTAATTAATTTGAAAACAGGTAAAATAATAGACAATCGAAATAATAAGATTAAAACTCACTCACTAAGTGTTGGTATTGAATGGCTTGAATCTTTTTCTAAGTTATTTAAAAGTAATGGGTTTGATTTTGAGGATAATACATTCCATTTTTGGAATGTAGGAAATAACTGGCTCCTAGATTCAAAGTATCCAAAAACACGAAAACTATTATTGAATAATATAGATAATAATTTTATTTATGTTCTCAATCCTAAAAATAGATTAGAAACAACTCTTAATGTTATTAAATTGGCATTTCCAAATGGCACAAATATTTTTAAAGATATCACGATACCGGCAGAAAACTCTATAGATTACAAAGAACATGTTGTTCAAAGTGAAGAGGAGTTTTTAAAATATTATAAAATTATAGTAAGATAAGAGTGAATCATTGATAGAATTGTATGCCAGTAAAAATTTCTCTTCAGCAACGAATGAAATAAAGCGGTAGTGTAAAAAAATTGTGTAAACAAAAAAGGAATAAATCTGTTAAGATTGAGTTTTGTTATTTAACATTGCTACAGGAAAAATTGAAGGTGATTTTATGTAACTTTCAGATACCTATGAAGATATATAAATAATATTCACTTACACAACCTTAGATAAATACACTGAGGAAAAGGAGTATCTAGTACAAAGTAGTATAAGCAATTACTAAGATTTGAACAATAAAAAAGATTTGATAAATTGCAAGAATAAGTGCAACATATCCTCGAACTCATCAACTAGGGCTTCACAAGCAGTTCTGAAAGATAACCATTTTCGTGGTCAGTAATTGATATCATATAAGACCTTGTTTAAAGCTTCATGAGAGATAGTGACTAAATTTGTTTTCATCGCTTCCTTTTTTAACCTTAGTGTCAAATGAAACTTTCGATCTTTTTGCTTAGCCCTGCAGTTGTACTGTTCCTGTGCTTTGATTGCAGAATAACCATTTTGGCATCGTCTGAAATACTATTTGTTTTTTGTTGCACTATATTTTACAATTTATCAATTATAAATGAAGGAAAGCCGAACACATATTGATGAGTTCGGCTTGTTTTATATAATGGGAATAATTAGCTTGACTTGGGCACCATGACTAATATTTTCTAAATGCATCGTTCCATTATGAAGTTTCATGACGCGTTTTACGAAAGATAAACCAAGTCCATAGTGACTTTCTTGAGAGGGTGTTCTTGCTTGGTCATCTTTATAGAAAAGATTTCCAGCATTCTGTAATATTTTTTTTGAAAAACTAGATTGGTTATTCCATATAGTTAGAACTAATTGACTATTTTCTTGTGAAATTGTTAGCTGGATTTGTGCATCATTTTCTTTTTGATGTTGTATTGCATTATTAATGATATTTGTGATTGCTCGGAAAAATAGATTGGAATGAATTGCAATTTGTGTTGATGGAGTTACTGTGTTTGTAAAAACAAAGTGTGTATTTCTGGGGAGTAAAGGTGAGATATGTTCCTGTAATTGATAAGTTACTTGTTTAATTGATATGTTTTCAAGTTGAATATCATGGTCGTAAAAGGTTTTGGAGTATTGGATGAAGTGGTTAAAATAATCGTTTAATTGAATACTTGCTTGCTCAAGATCTTTTAGACATTCCATTACTTGAGGTGTTTGTTTGGTAGATTGTAAGAATTCAGCATTTCCTCTTATGACAGTTAGAGGAGTTCGAAGATCATGTGCAGCGCTAGATACTTGAAACATGAGTTCTTTTTTTTGTTCTTTTTCATGTTCAATCCTATTTTTTATATCAGATTGCATTTTTTCGATTAGTTCATTTGTTTCAATAAATTCTTTAATCTGCAAATGGTGATGTTCATTTTTGGTGAAATATAGACCACTATGATAAACCATGTTCATTTCTTTTTGAATCTTGGTTAATAACTGTCTAATATTTATTACAATGATAACAATTAAAATGATGCAAAGATAAATCCAAGAACTGACGCTAAAAAATAAAGCAAAGCGATTGGCATTTTTCTCATTGATTCCAGATACAGAAGATAGAAGAGCGGGGAGTATGTAAAAAAGTATAAGACATAGAAGAAATTGCCAAATGATTTTAAGGTAGGTACGCTTAATGAGTTGCTTGATCGTCAATTCTTTTTCCATTTGTATCCTCCTCCCCATACTGTTTTGATGGGATCAATTTGATGAGTTTTAAATTTTTGTCTAATTTGATAGATGTATTCGGTGATTGACCGTAGTTGAGCATCAGAGCTTACAGGATAAAGATAATTGTAAAGTTCTTCTATGCTAAATATTCGGTTTTCATTTTTGGCTAAAAGATAAAGTAAATCAAACTCTCGCTTAGTTAGTGATATTCTCTTTGATTGATAATAAACTTCTTGACGATCTCGATAAAAAGTAATATCTGAATTCATTTCTTCTTTAGAGGCAGGGTGAGATCTTTCTTCTCTCCGAAGATGCATTTGAATTCTTGCAATCAATTCTTTAATACTGAATGGTTTTGTGATGTAATCATCGGCTCCGGCTTGTATTCCTTTTAGTAAATCTTCTTCAAAATCTTTAGCGGTTAGAAATAAGATTGGAGTAGCAATTTGTGGACGAATGGAACGACAAATTTCTAAACCAGAAATAGGCATCATGACGTCAAGTAAAATTAGATCAAATCCAGTAAAGTCACAGATATTGATCTCCTCTATATTTTTACGAGTTTCCACGTGAAAGTTGTTTGCTTCTAATGCATTCCCTATTAATCGTAAGATTTTTTCATCATCGTCAATGGCTAAAATTTTATACTTCATAGTTCCTCCAATTATATGAGCATATTATAGCAAATATAGAATGTAATTTGTTGAAAATAAAAAAAATAATTATTCTGAGAATTTCCTGATTTTCTCCTGTTATACTTGCTCCAAGTGAAGGTGGAATTTCACTAAAAGTCAGAAGGGAAAAAGAATGAATGATAACAATTCAAAAGCTACATAAGGAATATAATAATAAAATTGTCCTTCAAAACGTGTCTTTCAAAGCTAAGAAAGGTGAGATTACTGGATTGATTGGACCGAATGGATCTGGAAAATCAACTTTAATCAGAATTTTACTTGGCTTAGAAAATAGTCAAATGGGAATGGCATTGATCAATGGCAAAAAATACTCTCAATTGGGAGATAATCCTTTTTGTATTGTTGGATCGTTCCTTGACAGTTGCCAACCTTACCCAACCAGAACAGGATTTCAGCATCTTCGGTGGATTGGGTTGGCTTGTGGGGTTGATAGAAATAGGTGCAAGGAATGTTTAGAGTTGGTGGGGTTAAGTGAAGCTAAAAATAAAAAGGTAAAAGACTATTCATTAGGAATGAAGCAACGTCTTGGGTTAGCAACAGCCTTATTAGCAAATCCTGACATCTTAATTTTAGATGAACCAATCAATGGACTAGATCCAGAAGGAATTCGCTGGGTACGTAATTTTTTACAATCTTTTGTCAATGAAGGTAAAACTGTATTAATGACAAGTCATTATATGAGTGAGTTAGAATTAACTGTAGATCATTTGGTTGGTATTTCTAATGGCAAAATTGTTATTGATGCTCCTACAAAAGATATTTTGAAACAGTTTGGCTCTTTTGAGGAAGCATATTTTAAAGCACTCGAAGGGAAAGAAGGTGAATAATTTGTTGAAGCGTTCCTTTTTTAGTGACCTTTATAAATATAGTAGTTTACCTACTTTTAAAGTTACTTTTTTTCTTATTTTGGGAGTCAGCATATTTTTTACAATTCAAAATATCCAGGTGATAAATGCCTTAGTAGAAGGAAATGGACAAGCGGTTAACCTTGATCCATCTATGTTATCATCGAATCCAGTGTATACAGTCAGGGATGCTCTCTTATCTTCACCCTACCAAGCAAGTGTCATTTTCTTGCCAATTCTTGTTTCACTTGTTTATTCAACCCATTATCAATTTGGTGATGATTATTTTAGCCAGTTATTGATTCCTAACTGGAAAGTTCGTCTTACTGGGTTTATTGCAAGTTCGATTGTCCTATCGTTACTCTCTACTTTAATATTTTCTATAGTAAACGCTGTTATTTTATTCGTTTTTCTAGATTCAACTCTAAAGAATTTTTTAGAATTGACATTGTTTTTAGATGTCACGGTAAGAGTTATGATATTTGCAATCGTTCTTACTTTATTAGCTTTACTTTTCGTAATCGTAACGAAAAAATCAATGACTGCATTAATTGCAGACGTTTTATTATTGGTAATCACCTTATCAGGTATTCTAAGAGGAATTTCCTCTAAAATAGAAAATCTATTGCCTTTGATTGGAGCAAAGTCATTTGCATTTGGCCGAATCGAAGGGACTCAAACGAGCCAATTGTACGGGTTTACACTTTTAGTAGTAGAAGGGATCTTGTTCTTGGTGTTCATAATGGTTGTAGAAATGATTCGAATGAGGAGGAAGAATGGCAAGAATATTATTTAGTCTTATCGTCAAAAAATATAGTTTAAAACCCGTAAAGTACCAGATAGCTATACAGTCACTTTTGATAGGTTTTGTGTGTCTCTTCTGTGTGTTACCAGTTTCAATCAATGATACTGTTGTACAATTATCTATAAAGCAAGCTCTTGTTTTTGCCTCAATGCTCTCTGTTAGTATAGGGTGTGTTAATGCATTTGTTGAGTTACAATCACACGAAACAAAACTAGTTTATTTGGTAAGTGGAAAAAGGATCTTTAGTTCAATTAGGATCCTGTTCGTAGAGTTATGTGATGTAGTACTACAATCAACCTTGTATTTCATTGTACTGCTTATATGGTTTCATTTTTTTAGTAGCGAAAATGGTGTCAGTTTAGAAATTTTCAGCTTCTATTTGATTGGCTCCATCCAATACTTTTTAATATCTTACTTCTTAAGTTATTTTTTCAAAAGTCCAATGGGGAGTTTAGCTATTTTGTTGCTATTTCCTATTTTGGTACAACCATTCATAGAAAGAGTAATGGAACCATTGACTAGTTATCTATTTTATAATATTGTTGCGGATACCATTTTAGGTAGTGCTTCCAATCTACAACTCTGTATTTACGTTATTGGATTTGTATGTTCACTTGGAGCAACTCTCTACTTCTTGGTAAGGAATCAAGAAGTTAAGTAGTAAATAAAAATGATACTGATGAGCAAACTTATCTAATTTTGGGAGAGTGGGACAGAAATCGGTCATTCGTTAGAATTCGATTTCGTCGTCCCACCTCCGCACAG
>NZ_JUPI01000075.1 GCF_001074805.1 Streptococcus parasanguinis
AAAAGAGAGTGGGACAGAAATCGGTAATTCGTTAGAATTCGATTTCGTCGTCCCACCTCCGCATAGTTGAGTAGGGCTGTAAAAGCTGATGAAATCAGCGCAGTAGAGCCCACTCAACCACTGCGTCTTGCTCGGCAATCCAAAAACAATTGAGAGGCTAGGACTTTTGTTCCAGCCTCTTCAGAATATAGATAAGCTCTATCAACAACAGAAAATAGCCCTTTAGAAGTTGATTGCCACATAGTTAAAACTCTTAGGGATGCTGATGTAATAGTATTTCTAAGAGTTTTTTACTTTATACTCTAAAAGAAAAAGATTGAAGAAAGTTGTCCAAAATGTACTTTATCTTCAATCTGTTTTTTAAATAATTTAGGAAATTGTGTTAAAATGAAATGAAAATTACGAATAGTATAAGTAGGAGGCACCATGAAGGCAGAAATTATTGCAGTTGGAACAGAAATTCTAACAGGACAAATTGTCAACACCAATGCTCAATTCTTGTCTGAAAAATTGGCTAGTTTAGGGATTGATGTCTATTATCATGTGGCGGTAGGAGATAATGAAGGTCGTCTCTTCTTGACCATTGAGACAGCTTCAAAACGCAGCGATTTGGTGATTTTATGCGGTGGACTTGGGCCAACAGAGGATGATTTGACCAAGCAAACCCTTGCTAAGTTTTTAGGGAAAGAACTGGTTTTTGATTCAACAGCGCTTGCCAAACTCGACACCTTCTTTGCCAGTCGCCCTGATTATGTCCGGACGCCCAATAATGAGCGGCAAGCACAATTGATTGCCGGTTCAATCCCCCTTCAAAACCGTACAGGTCTCGCGGTTGGAGGTTTGATTGAAGTCGACGGTGTGACCTATGTCGTTCTACCTGGTCCACCAAGTGAGTTAAAACCCATGGTCAATGAACAATTGGTGCCTCATTTGACAACAGGGGAACAGCTCTTTTCAAGAGTCTTGCGCTTCTTTGGAATTGGGGAAAGCCAGCTGGTTACGATCCTAGCCGATATCATTGAAGAGCAGAGTGATCCGACAGTTGCCCCTTATGCCAAGACAGGAGAAGTAACCTTGCGTCTATCTACAAAGGCGAAGGATCAAGCTTCAGCGGATGCTAAGCTCGATGTCTTAGAAAAGGAAATCTTATCACGCCACACCCTGGATCATCAACCTTTGCAAGAGTTGTTTTACGGTTATGGGGATGACAATTCGATGGCCAAGGTGGCCTTTGATCTCTTGAAACGGACTGGTAAGACCATTACAGCTGCAGAAAGCCTGACGGCTGGCCTCTTCCAAGCGACTTTGGCAGATTTTTCAGGGGCGTCTAGCATCTTTGCAGGTGGTTTTGTCACCTATAGTCTGGAAGAAAAAAGCAAGATGTTGTCTATTCCAGCTCAAGAGTTGGAGCAACATGGAGTGGTGTCTCATTTTACAGCTCAAGCCATGGCTTCACAGGCCCGTAAGTTAACAGGATCCGATTATGGTGTTAGCCTGACCGGAGTTGCGGGGCCAGATAGTCTAGAAGGGCACCCAGCAGGGACTGTCTTTATCGGACTTGCGACTCCAAATGGAGTGGATAGTGTCCAAGTTAATATCGCTGGACGTAGCCGGGCGGATGTCCGCGAAATTGCAGTTCTTCATGCCTTTAATTTGGTGCGCTTGGCTGTATTAAATGGTGAAAATTTGGTATAATGAAGCTTGTGCCAAATGAAGAATAATTCTAAAAATGGATAGGAAATGTGCCTTTCAAAGACCGGAAAACGTCAGTGAGTTGCATGCATTTCCTGTATAGTAAAAAATAGGAGAAAAGAATGGCGAAAAAACAGAAAAAATTAGATGATATCTCTAAGAAATTTGGAGATGAGCGTGAAAAAGCGCTCAATGATGCCCTGAAATTGATCGAAAAAGACTTTGGTAAGGGATCGATCATGCGTTTGGGTGAACGTGCAGAGCAAAAAGTACAAGTCATGAGCTCTGGTTCCTTGGCGCTTGATATTGCCTTGGGTGCTGGTGGTTATCCAAAAGGTCGGATCATCGAAATCTATGGTCCAGAATCATCTGGTAAAACAACCGTTGCCCTCCATGCAGTAGCGCAAGCACAGAAAGAAGGAGGCATTGCTGCCTTTATCGATGCGGAGCATGCCTTGGATCCATCTTATGCAGCAGCTCTTGGGGTCAATATCGACGAACTTCTCTTGTCTCAACCAGACTCAGGGGAACAAGGACTTGAAATTGCTGGTAAATTGATCGACTCTGGTGCGGTAGATTTGGTGGTTGTCGACTCTGTTGCAGCCTTGGTACCTCGTGCGGAAATCGATGGAGATATCGGGGATAGCCACGTTGGTTTGCAAGCTCGGATGATGAGCCAAGCGATGCGTAAGCTTGGAGCTTCGATCAATAAGACCAAGACCATTGCTATCTTTATCAACCAATTGCGTGAAAAAGTTGGGGTCATGTTTGGGAACCCTGAAACCACACCTGGTGGTCGTGCCCTGAAATTCTATGCTTCGGTTCGTTTAGATGTCCGTGGAAACACTCAAATCAAGGGGACTGGGGACCAAAAAGATACCAACGTTGGTAAGGAAACCAAGATCAAGGTTGTGAAGAACAAGGTAGCTCCACCGTTCAAAGAAGCCATGGTCGAAATCATGTACGGGGAAGGAATTTCACGTACAGGTGAATTGGTGAAGATTGCAACAGATTTGGATATCATCCAAAAAGCGGGTGCGTGGTACTCCTATAATGGCGAAAAAATTGGTCAAGGATCTGAAAATGCTAAGAAATTCTTGGCTGACCACCCAGAAATTTTTGACGAAATCGACCACAAGGTTCGGGTTCATTTTGGTTTGATCGAAGAAGACGAAGCAGTGAAAACCCTTGATAAAACTGAAGAAGCAGCTCCTGTCGTAGAAGAAGTAACTCTAGATTTAGATGACGCGATTGAAATTGAAGATTAATTTTTTTCAAAATAGGTCGCTAGACTGATGGTTTTTGTGTTATAATTTAATACGATAGTATTATCGTGTAGCGAAAGGAGTGCATGCATGATTAAAATTTATACAGTGTCAAGTTGCACCAGCTGTAAAAAAGCAAAGACTTGGCTCAACGCTCACCAGCTAACTTATAAAGAACAAAACCTCGGTAAGGAAGGGATCACCAAAGAAGAATTATTGGATATCCTTACAAAGACTGAAAATGGAGTGGCAAGTATTGTCTCTTCAAAAAATCGATACGCTAAAAATCTAGGAGTGGACATCGAAGACTTGAGTGTCAATGAAGTCATTGACATCATCATGGAAACACCTCGTATTCTTAAAAGTCCGATCTTGGTAGATGACAAACGTCTCCAAGTGGGCTACAAAGAAGACGATATTCGTGCCTTCTTGCCACGATCAGTTCGAAATGTAGAAAATGCAGAAGCGCGGATGCGTGCAGCTCTTTAAAGCGAATGAAAATCAGAAACAATTGTTTCTGATTTTTTCTTGTTAAAAAACGGAATGAAAAGAAGTTTACTGCGCCATTTTACGAAATCTATGATACAATATTTTAGAAAACAATAACTAGTAAGGAATGGAAAATGAAAAGGAAAATCTTCTTATTGGGTGCGCTTGTATTGTGTTTGACTGGATGCGGTCAAAAAAAACAAGCGAAAACGCCAAATTCAAGTGAGCAAAAGGCAATCCAAGCAAAAGCAGAGCAGCTACAAAAGGATAATAAGAGTATTCTGCAAAAAGCTGAAGAAAATAAGGTCATCACTAGAACCTTTGTCTTTCCAAAAGATGATAAGGGGACACAACAGACGCAAATTGTCACCTATGTGGGGAACACCTTTAAAAAATTGGAGACCATCAATGTGACGGCAACCGATGAGGAGTTGAAAAAAGGGATCCAACAGGTTGGAATAGAGGAAGCGCAAAAGCAATTGAGAGAATCCTTTAACAAGGACGATGCCTTTAAGGAAGCTTTGACAGTGCCAGGTTTCACAGCTGATTTAACCTTGGAAAATGAGAATGAATACAAGGTAACCATCACCTATGACTTTGAAGCGATGGATGTGAAGAAAGCCGAAGGCATGACTTACTTCAAAAACAATCACTTACCGGAGTTGTTGAAGCTGACACCGAGTCAATTTGCGGACAACCTCATCAATGCTGGAGCGAGTGAGCAAAAATAAAAAAACAGTTTAGCTAAAATAGCTCAAAAATGCTTGAAAAAGCCGTAAAATCAAGGGCTTGGCCGTTGTGGAAAACTCTTAATTATGGTATAATAGTAATATTCTAAGGAAAGAGGGTGTTCTTGTGGGATTTACAGATGAAACAGTACGTTTTAATCTTGATGATTCAAATCGTAAGGAAATTAGCGAGACCTTGAAAGATGTTTACTTGTCGCTGGATGAAAAAGGCTACAATCCAATTAATCAAATCGTAGGATACGTACTCAGTGGTGATCCTGCCTATGTACCTCGTTATAATAATGCACGGAACCAAATTCGTAAATATGAACGAGATGAGATCGTGGAAGAATTGGTACGTTATTATTTGAAAGGGCAAGGAATAGACCTCTAATGAGAATTATGGGATTGGATGTTGGTTCAAAGACCGTCGGGGTTGCTGTGAGTGATCCTCTCGGTTTTACAGCTCAGGGTCTTGAAATCATCCAAATCGATGAAGACAAAAAAGAATTCGGTTTGGAGCGCTTGGCCGAATTAGTGGCTCAATACAAGGTAGACCGTTTTGTTGTGGGCTTGCCGAAAAACATGAACAACACAAGCGGACCGCGTGTGGAAGCCAGTCAGGCTTATGGCGCAATGATTGCTGAAAAGTTTGGGTTTCCAGTCGACTACCAAGATGAACGGTTGACAACAGTTGCTGCAGAGCGGATGTTGATTGAGCAAGCAGATATTAGCCGTAGCAAACGCAAAAAAGTTATTGATAAGTTAGCGGCGCAGCTTATTTTACAAAATTATTTAGATCGCAATTTTTAGAAAGAAAACGAGGAAGAATAGTATGGCACATGATCATAACCACGACCATGAAGAACGTGAATTAATCACATTGGTGGACGAACAAGGAAATGAAACCTTGTTTGAAATTCTTTTGACCATTGATGGCAAAGAAGAATTTGGGAAAAACTATGTCCTTTTGATCCCTGCAAATGCAGAAGAAGATGAAAACGGCGAAGTTGAAATCCAAGCTTATTCATTTACAGAAAACGAAGACGGAACAGAAGGCGACCTTCAACCAATCCCAGAAGACTCAGATGCAGAATGGGATATGATCGAAGAAGTCTTCAACAGCTTTATGGAGGAGTAAAAACGTCCGGGGGACGTTTTTAGCCCAGCTCCTAGAAACTAGAAAGAGTTGGTAAGTCCGGGGGATGTTTTTAGCCCTGCTTCAAGAAACAAGAAAAAGCAGGAAGTCCGATGGACTTGCTGTAAAAATGAGAAAGAAATAACTACGAAAGAAAGGAGCGCAAACGTCAGAAGAGGTTTTGTCGCTTTTTTCTTTTAGGAGGAAGATGTGAATAAGATTGAGCAATGGATGAATAGTCGGATCGGTCTGAATTTTCGATCGGGACTGGATCGTATGGAGCAGGCAGTGAGCCTTTTAGGGAGGCCGGATAAGGCTTATCCGATCCTTCATGTGACAGGAACCAATGGGAAGGGATCCACAATCGCCTTTCTGCGTCAATTATTGATGGCTCACGGAAAGAAAGTTGGGACCTTTACTTCTCCTCATATGATCAGTATCCATGATCGGATTTGTATTGGGGATCAGCCGATTTCAGATGAAGATTTTACTCGGATTGGCCAAGAAGTCCAACAAATGGAGCAGACCTTGCTTCAAACCCAGGACCAACTCTCTTATTTTGAGATTATCTGCCTCATGGCCCTCTTGTATTTTAAGGAACAAGCTGTGGACGTGGTCTTATTGGAAGTTGGTATCGGTGGGCTTCTAGATACCACCAACGTAGTGACGGGAGAGATCGCAGTGATCACTTCGGTTGGCCTGGATCACCAAGAAACACTGGGAGGGACGATTGCGGAAATCGCCCAGCAAAAGGCAGGAATCTTTAAGAAGGGCAAGAAAGCTGTGGTGGGTCCCTTGTCGGATGATGCTGTAGCTGTTTGTCAAGAAAAAGCGGAGCAATTGGCTGTGGCTCTCCACGCCTTCCAGAAAGATTTTGGCTTAGAGCAGGACCGTTTTTGGAATGAACGTGTGGAACTTGTCTTGCCATCTCTGGGCTTGAAGGGTGATTACCAACGGGAAAATGCTGCAGTAGCTATGGAGGCCTTTTTCCTCTATATGGAGGGCCTAGATCAAGAAGTGGATATAGATCAGGTCAAGCACGCCTTGCAAGAGACGCGGTGGCCGGGACGTCTAGAGTTGTTTGGTGACCAGGTGTATCTGGATGGCGCCCATAATCCACATGCTATGTTGCGCTTGATCGAGTTTGCCAATAGCTTAGCAGGAAAGCGCGTGAAGATTTTATTTGGAGCCCTCAAGCGAAAAGATTATAGCGGGATGCTCCAAACGCTTCAAGCGGGATTGCCGGAAGCTGAATTGATTTTGACGACCTTCCATTACGGGGAAGTGGTGGCACAAGGCGACCGACAAGACCTGCCCTATGTAGCTGACTACAAGGCCTATATCAAAGAATTTATGGATCAGAGTCCTTCAGATGAAGTCTTATTTGTGACAGGATCCTTGTATTTTATTGCGGAAGTAAGGGCATTTTTATTAGAGGGGTAAACAATTGACCTAAAGACTTTCTTGGCGTATACTGGTGGTAGATGGTATACGGTTATGGCGAAAGGAGTCGATCTTAATGAAAAAAATCATGTCTATAATGACCTTGGCAGTAGCCCTTTTCCTGACTGCTTGTAGCCAGCAAGAAAAAGCGACACAGACTTCGAGCAAACAGACGTCTGCTTCATCACAGACTGTGACGTCAGCGAGTGAAGAACAGAAAGAAGGGGTGTCCATAGATGGCAGTTATCGTGGACAGGACGAGGAAAATACGATCCTCTTGGTGGTGACGGGTCGAAAAGGCACGTTTACGGTGCAAGATGCTGATGGAGAAGAAGAGGCCAAAGAGGTTAGTATTGATCCGGTCAATCAATCCATGCGTATCGGAGATGAGCCTTATCGCTATCGGATCGAAGGAAATCAGTTGTCGCTAGAAGACTTGGAACAAGCAGAGGATGATCAAGGAATTATTGTCCTGACCAAGCAATAAGGGACGAGACAAGAGAGAGTGGGACAGAAATCGGTAATTCGTTAGAATTCGATTTCGTCGTCCTACCTCCGCAAAGTTGAGTAGGGTTGAAAAAGCTGACGAAATCAGCGTAGTAGAGCCCACTCAACCACTGCGTCTTGCTCGACAATCCAAAAATAATTGA
>NZ_JUPI01000076.1 GCF_001074805.1 Streptococcus parasanguinis
GACCATTCCAGGTGAAGGAACTTACACAGTTGCTCCAGACGGAACAGTAACCTTCGTACCAGAGAAATCATTCACAGGAACAGGAACAGGCGTGACTGTTAAACGTGTAGATAAGAACGGTACACCAGTAACAGCTAAGTACACACCAACTGTAACACCAGTAACCCCAACTGCTGATCCTGCAACATCTACAGACATCCAAGGTGCCACTCAAACAGGTACACCAAGCTTCACTGAAGGCGATAGCCGTGTACCAATGAACGATGATGTTCCAGCAACCTTCGATGATGGTTCAACTACGAAGACTGTCGACGGTGTTGGTACTTACACAGTAGCAGCAGACGGTACTGTTACATTTGTACCAGAAAAATCATTCGTTGGAACTGCACCAGCTGTAACAGTTGTTCGTGAAGATAAGAACGGAACAAAAGCTTCTGCAACTTACACACCAACTGTAACACCAGTAACTCCAACTGCAACTCCAGCAGTATCTACTGATGTGCAAGGTGCAACTCAAACAGGTAAACCAATCTTCACTGAAGGTGACAGTCGTGTACCAATGAACGATGAAGTTCCAGCAACATTCGACGATGGTTCAACTACGAAGACAGTGGAAGGTGTTGGTACTTACACAGTAACAGCAGACGGAACAGTAACCTTCGTACCAGAAAAATCATTCGTCGGAACTGCACCAGCTGTAACAGTGGTTCGTGAAGATAAGAACGGAACAAAAGCTTCTGCGACCTATACACCAACTGTAACTCCTGTGACTCCAACAGCTAAACCTGCAACTTCTACAGACATCCAAGGTCAAACACAATCTGGTAAACCAAGCTTCACACCAGGTAACCCAAGTGTGCCAATGGATGATGAAGTTCCAGCAACCTTTGAAGATGGATCAACTACGAAGACCATTCCAGGTGAAGGAACTTACACAGTTGCTCCAGACGGAACAGTAACC
>NZ_JUPI01000077.1 GCF_001074805.1 Streptococcus parasanguinis
TTTAATAGCACTAGGTTTTCTTATGTAAAAAGAGGTTGTCTTTAGTCTAATTAGAACTGAAAGCTCTATTTTGTTTCTATTCAAAAAATTCAGAATATTACAGAAAATTCTTGACATTGTTTTTTCCCTATGCTAAAATACTAAACAAGACATTGAACAAAGGAGAAAGTCAAACATGAAAACAGCTAAGTTTATTCAATTTGCTTTGTTGTTGAGGTATAAGGGCTAGTGCAGAAGCATTAGTCCTGTTTGGCTTACCAAGCGGGCAAAAACATCTCGCTTGGTTGACCGAGTGAGATGTTTTTCTTTATATCCACTACATAGAAATGAGGAGACCCTATGCGCAAAGTTGAATTTTTAGATACCAGCCTTCGGGATGGTGAACAGACTCCGGGAGTTAATTTCTCTATCAAAGAAAAGATTGCTATTGCCAAACAATTGGAAAAATGGGGTATTTCTGCTATTGAAGCAGGTTTTCCAGCGGCTAGTCCGGATTCCTTCACAGCTGTTCAAGAGATTGCAAAAGCCTTGACCAAGACAGCTGTAACTGGCCTAGCTCGTTCTGTCAAATCAGATATTGATGCTTGTTATGAAGCCTTAAAGGATGCCAAGTATCCGCAAGTTCACGTCTTTATCGCAACCAGTCCCATTCACCGGGAGTTTAAACTCAACAAGAGCAAGGAAGAAATTCTTGAAGCCATTAAAGAGCACGTTTCATATGCGCGTTCAAAGTTTGAGGTTGTGGAGTTCTCACCAGAAGATGCGACACGGACGGAATTGGATTTCCTCTTGCAAGTTGTCCAGACTGCGGTCGACGCAGGGGCTAGCTACATCAATATTCCTGATACAGTCGGTTTCACGACACCAGCAGAGTATGGCGCGATTTTCAAATACTTGATTGACCATATCAAGACGGACCGCGAGATTATCTATTCACCTCATTGCCATGATGATCTAGGAATGGCAGTGGCGAATAGCCTCGCCGCTGTAAAAAATGGAGCTGGTCGTGTTGAAGGGACCATCAATGGTATCGGTGAACGAGCTGGAAATGCAGCGCTTGAAGAAGTAGCGGTCGCTCTTAATATTCGCGAAGACTATTACCAAGTGGAGAGTCCGATTGTGCTCAATGAAACCATCAATACTTCTGAGTTGGTTTCTCGTTACTCTGGGATTCCAATTCCTAAAAACAAAGCGGTTGTTGGTGGTAATGCCTTCTCACACGAGTCTGGGATTCACCAAGATGGGGTTCTTAAAAATCCTCTTACCTACGAAATCATCACCCCTGAGTTGGTGGGTGTCAAGAGCAATAGTCTCCCTCTTGGAAAATTGTCTGGTCGCCATGCCTTTGTCGAAAAATTGCATGAGTTAGGACTGGAATTCACAGAAGAAGACATCCAGCCATTGTTTGCTAAGTTCAAATCTCTGGCAGATAAGAAACACGAGATCACCGATGCTGATATCCGTGCCCTTGTTGCCGGTATAGCAGTGGAAAATCCAGAAGGATTCCAATTTAATGACCTCCGCTTGACAACCAACGCAGACGAAACCATTACAGCAGCAGTTAGCCTCAGCAATGAAGAAGGGGAAGTGCTTGAGTTCCTTGCCAATGGTCAAGGGTCTGTTGAAGCCATCTTTAATGCGATTGATAAATTCTTCAACCAAACCGTTCGCTTGACCTCTTACAATATCGATGCGGTGACTGATGGAATCGACGCCCAAGCCCGTGTCTTGGTATCGGTGGAAAATGTCGATACAGATACGATCTTCAATGCCTCTGGTTTGGACTTCGACGTATTAAAAGCCTCTGCCATTGCTTATATCAATGCCAACACGCTGGTTCAAAAAGAGAATGCGGGTGAGATGGGACGAGCTGTCTCCTACCGTGATCTTCCACAAGCCTAAGAGGAAATGAACATGACAAAGAAAATTGTAACACTTGCAGGAGATGGGATTGGCCCTGAGATCATGGCTGCTGGACTGGAGGTCCTCGCAGCCGTCGCTCCAAAAATCGGCTTTGATTATAGTCTTGAAGACAAACCTTTTGGGGGAGCTGGAATTGATGCTGCTGGCCACCCACTTCCCCAAGATACTCTAAAAGCAGCTAAAGGAGCGGATGCTATTCTTCTCGCAGCCATCGGGAGTCCTGAATATGACCATGCTCCTGTTCGTCCAGAACAAGGCCTGCTCGCTATTCGCAAGGAATTAAATCTCTTTGCCAATATTCGTCCTGTACGGATTTTTGACGCCTTGAAACACTTGTCTCCTTTGAAACCAGAGCGTATCGAGGGTGTCGACTTTGTAGTAGTGCGTGAATTGACAGGTGGGATTTACTTTGGAGAGCATATCTTGAAAGAAGATACAGCGCGCGATATCAATGATTACAGTGCAGAAGAAATTCGTCGGATTATGCGCCAAGCCTTCAAGATCGCGCAAGGACGTGGCAAGAAAGTGACCAGTATCGATAAGCAAAATGTTCTGGCAACCTCTAAATTGTGGCGCCAAGTGGCAGAAGAAGTTGCCAAAGAATTTCCAGATGTGACCTTAGAGCACCAGCTTGTCGATAGTGCGGCCATGATCATGATTACCAATCCAGCCCGCTTTGATGTCGTAGTGACAGAGAATCTATTCGGAGATATCTTATCTGACGAATCCAGCGTCCTTCCTGGAACACTAGGCGTGATGCCATCTGCCAGTCATTCCGACCAAGGACCAAGTATGTACGAACCGATTCATGGTTCAGCACCTGATATTGCAGGTCAAGGCATTGCCAATCCGATTTCCATGATTCTGTCCGTTGCTATGATGCTCCGAGACAGTTTTGGAGAAACAGCAGGTGCAGAAATGATCGAAGAAGCCGTCAATCAAACCTTGAATCAAGGAATCTTGACACGGGATCTAGGTGGTCAGGCTTCTACTGCAGAGATGACTGCAGCCATTATTGGGAATCTCTAAGATGACTTGGAGAGATCGCTGTTTAGTTCTTATTGCTATTTGGAATAGTATCGTATTTCTGACCTATGGTTTAGATAAACGAAAAGCTATCCAAAAGAGGTGGCGGATTCCTGAAAAGGTCCTGTTACTCGAGAGCTGGCTACTTGGTGGATTCGGAGCTCTACTAGGCGGATATCTCTTTCACCACAAGGTGCGGAAATGGTATTTTCAAGCTACCTGGTGGGGCAGTAGCCTACTTTTAGCAGGTGCCCTCTTTCTAATCCTTCAATGGATTTCCTAACAAGAAGATAAATGGAGAAAGACGATGAGTGGAAAATCAATCTTTGATAAACTTTGGGACCGCCATGTTATTACAGGAGTGGAAGGGCAACCCCAACTCATGTATGTGGACCAACACTACATCCACGAAGTGACGAGTCCGCAAGCCTTTCAAGGATTACGGGATGCAGGACGCAAGGTCCGACGACCCGATTTAACCTTTGGAACCTTTGATCACAATGTTCCAACGGTCAATATTTTTGATATTCGTGATGTGATTTCAAAAGCCCAGATTGATAAATTAGCTGAGAATGTGGTGGACTTTGGGATTGATCATGCTGCCCATGGTTCTGCTAAGCAAGGAATCGTTCATATGGTGGGCCCTGAAACCGGTCGGACACAGCCTGGAAAATTTATTGTCTGTGGAGACAGCCATACCGCAACTCACGGAGCCTTTGGTGCCATTGCCTTTGGGATTGGAACCAGTGAAGTGGAGCATGTCTTTGCCACCCAAACCATCTGGCAAGTCAAACCAAAGAAAATGTTGGTTGAATTCACCGGAACCCCACAAAAAGGGATCTATTCAAAGGATTACATCCTAGCTTTGATAGCGCGCTACGGTGTTGCTTGTGGAGTTGGCTATGTCGTAGAGTATCGGGGAGAAGCAATTGATCGCTTGACCATGGAAGAACGCATGACCATCTGTAACATGTCGATCGAGTTCGGGTCCAAAATGGGGATCATGAATCCAGATGAGACGACCTTTGACTACCTCCGGGGACGCGAATGTGTGCCAGATGATTTTGAGGCCGCAGTAGCTGATTGGAAGACTATAGTCAGTGATGACGATGCCGTTTATGATAAGGTCATCCGTATGGATGTATCTGATCTTGCTCCGATGGTGACTTGGGGGACCAATCCTTCTATGGGAGTGGACTTTGAGACTCCATTTCCAGAGATTCGGGACATGAATGATGAACGGGCTTATCATTATATGGATCTTGAACCTGGCCAAAAACCAGCAGACATTGAATTAGGCTATATCTTTATCGGTTCTTGTACCAATGCGCGTCTCAGCGATTTGGAGTTGGCAGCCAAGTTTGTGAAAGGCAAAAAAATTGCGCCAAACTTAACTGCTATTGTGGTACCTGGCTCTCGTCCAGTTAAGCAAGCCGCTGAAAAATTAGGCTTAGACAAGATCTTCATGGATGCGGGCTTTGAATGGCGTGATCCAGGATGCTCCATGTGTCTAGGAATGAACCCAGACAAGGTTCCAGATGGCGTCCACTGTGCTTCTACTAGCAACCGGAACTTTGAAGATCGTCAAGGATTTGGGGCTAAGACCCATCTCTGTAGCCCAGCAATGGCTGCAGCAGCAGCAATAGCTGGTCGTTTTGTCGACGTGCGCCAAATGCCAGAAGTCGAGTAAAAGGAGGAAGCATGGAGAAATTTACCATTTATACAGGAACAACAGTTCCTTTGATGAACGATAATATTGATACCGACCAAATCCTCCCCAAGCAATTCTTAAAGTTGATTGATAAAAAAGGTTTTGGGAAATACCTCATGTATGCTTGGCGCTATTTGGATGACCAGTATACTGAGGATCCAGATTTTATCTTTAACAAGCCAGAATACCGCAAGGCGACCATTTTGATTACTGGTGACAATTTTGGGGCTGGTTCCTCTCGGGAGCACGCAGCCTGGGCTTTAGCTGATTATGGCTTTAAAGTCGTTATCGCTGGATCTTTTGGAGATATCCATTACAATAATGAGCTTAATAATGGCATGCTGCCGATTGTCCAACCACTTGAGGTTCGTCAACAATTGGCAAGTTTGAAGCCGACAGATCCAGTGACGGTGGATTTGGAAGAGCAGAAGATCATCTCGCCTGTAGGAGAGTTTCGCTTTGAGATCGATCAAGATTGGAAGCACAAATTGCTCAATGGCTTGGATGATATCGGGATTACGCTTCAGTACGAAGACTTGATTGCAGCTTATGAGAAGAACCGGCCAGCTTACTGGCAATGATAAAATTGTATATCGAATTACGAATTTTCTGAAAATATATTGAATTTGAGACTATATTTTGATACAATACTAAAAAGAATAGAAAAGGAAAGAGACTTATGACAAAACACATTCAATGGGACGGACAACTTTCACAAGAAGGATTTGATATTCTTAAAGGAGAGGGGGGTTGTATCGTCTGCCCTACCAAAGTTGGCTACATCATCATGACCAGTGACAAGGCTGGCTTGGAACGGAAATTCGAAGCCAAAGAACGCAACCGCAACAAACCAGGTGTGGTTCTTTGCGGAAGCATGGATGAACTTCGTGCCCTTGCGCAATTGAATCCTGAAATCGAAGCCTTCTACCAAAAACATTGGGATGAAGATATCTTGCTTGGTTGTATCCTTCCTTGGCGTGAAGATGCCTATGCAAAATTGCAAGCTTTCGGAGATGGACGTGAAGAACTCATGACAGACGTTCGTGGAACTTCATGCTTTGTCATCAAATTTGGTAAAGCTGGTGAGCAAATCGCCAAAGAAATGTGGGAAAAAGAAGGCAAGATGGTTTACGCTTCTTCAGCCAACCCTTCCGGTAAAGGAAACCGCGGGAAGGTCGAAGGAATCGGTGAGCGCATCGAAGGTGCCGTGGACTTGGTCATTGAAGCCGATGATTATGTAGCTTCTATCCAACCAGACAAGACCATTGAAACTCGCTATGAACAAGGTGTGATGGTCTCTATGGTTGATGCCGAAGGAAAACTCATCCCAGAACAAGGGACAGGTAGCCGTTCTGTCAATACTTGTCCAGTTGTGATCCGTAAAGGATTGGATATCGATAAGATCATGATGCACTTATCTGATCATTTCAACTCTTGGAACTACCGCCAAGGGGAATACTATTAAGAAATAGAAAACAGCATTCCGTTTGGAATGCTTTTTTGTGAAAGGATAAAAGATGGTATAATAGAGTCAAACGATGTTCCATTAGAAGAGGAGTTAGTATGGTCTCCAGAAAAGCATTTATCGATAAAGCTAATCAGGAAGGTTTTTCCTTCAATATCCAAATCCCATGGTGGACGTACAATAACTTCAAGTCATTAGTTTGGAGAAAAAGGCTCTCTGAGGAGCAACTCTATCAGATCTTTCTTTTACTTTGTAAAGAGGTAGAAGACCGGCAAATGCAGGCAGTAGCCGATAAGAGAAAGTATCAGACCGGATTTTATATAGTCGCATGCAATGGTCGCGAATTTCGCTTTGAGTTTGCTTTTAAAAAGAACCAACAACTTAGAGTTTATAATCTCTTTGAGACCGTCAATGGTCGTAAGAAACTCACCCTGATGGATCTGCTTGACTACATAATGGATTGAATGTGTATAGAAACAATAAGGGTTCACTACAGATTGATAAAAGAAAGAGTGGTTCTATGATTTCAAGAGATGCATTTTTAGAAAGAATCAACCAAGAGGGCTTCTCATTTAGCATTGAAATCCCGCGCAGAAATTTTTCGGATTTTACATCACTAGTTCGGAGAAGAAGAATTTCAGAAGAAGACCTCTATCAGCTGTTTTATAACTATTGCCAGGAGCTAGAAAAGTGTTTGAAAGAAGCAGGAGATAAGCGTCGCTTGCTCTTCAATAAGTTTCCAGTTAGCCCCGTTCATGATAAATATAAAACGAAATTTGATACAGTGGCACCCAACGGACGCGAATTCCGCTTTGAGTTTGTCTTTAGCAATGACAATCGTTTAAAAGTTTATCATCTTATCGAAACGGTTAATGGTCGTAGGAAAAAAACACCTATGGAAATACTGATGGACCTAGTCGATGCTTTATAGTGGATACTGATCTAAGAGAAATCTTATGAGATACCTATTTCTTCTTGATTCCATTGAGCCTAGTGACTTTAATGAGTGAGTTTAATAAAGCTACAGGTAGACTCTTGTTCCTCTGCTTGTTTGCTCTTACTTTTTCATGTTGGTACTATTTGTAATCATCACAGCTCCAGTAGTTTTATTAAACCGACCTTTCCTATTTGATCGCCTAATAGCTAGTAGTTATCGAAGTAGGGTTGGGAAATAGACAAAAGACAAAAAGGACTCTATTTTTACGTTAGAGACCTTTTTGATAAGTAGGGGGTTGAACTGTAAAGTTTGTGAATGGTAGTAAGAGTTTTCTAACTGGTTGAAATTTGGTACACTAGAGTTATGAAGATGGAAGATACTATAAAAAAAGCAATCATTTTAGGCGCTACAGGAGGGATTGGCCGGCAGCTAGCGAAAGAACTGGCAAGAAGTCTGGATCATCTGATCTTAGTGGGTCGAGATGCTGACAAACTCTCCCAAGTCCAAAAGGAACTCACTGGGAGTAAGGCGCAGCTTTCAATCCTAACATTAGATATGCTAGATCAAGTGGCTCTAGAAGCTTTTGTAGAGAGTCTAGATGCTGATCTTCTCGTCAATTGTGCGGGACTAGCCTATTTTTCCCTAGGATGTGACCTTGATTCAGCTAGTGAGCAAGACCTCTGGCAGGTCAACTATCATAGTCCAGTCCAGCTAATCAAGCAGGTGGTGCAAAAGAATCAGAAGATCAAGCTGGTCCAGCTGTCTTCGTTGGCAGCTCTTTTTCCTCATCCCTATCTAGCAGCCTACAGTGCTAGCAAGGCTGCCTTGCAGACCTACACTCTTGCTCTCCAGGAGGAACTGAGGCAATCAGATTCCCCGATTCAGCTAGGTCTCTATATTCTTGGACCAGTCCAAACAGCTATTTTTCCCCAAAAACTAGTAGAAGCATTGGGTGGCAGTCGCTTGCAGATGAAGCCTGAGAAAGTCGCTCAGCAGTTGATCCGATTCATAGAAGGGGATACTTCCTATGAGATTATCGGCCTTCGCTATCGCTTGCTAGTTTGGCTAGGTCGACTGCTTCCCCAAAGATGGCTCATTCGTGTCCTCGCCAGGTATTTACGAAAGGGACTTAATTGATGAAATTCATATTTATATTTTTAGGCCTTGCTTATCTTCTCTTATTTCTCATCCGTTGGTTGCTGTCCTTTACTTATTATAAAAGAGGTCAGGCTCATATTGCGGACTTCCCAGAAGAGCTTTTTACGGTGGTTCAACCCATCCTTTCTGGGGATCCTCGTTTAGAGAGTGATTTGCGGGCCAATCTCCAGCAAACTGAAGCAGTAGAATTCTACTGGTTGATTGATCAGTCTGATATAGAAGCCCAACGAGTAGCAGATCAGATTTGCCAAGAGGCTTCCTTTGCCCAACGCATTCGAATTTTTCTCATTGAAGACGTCCCTCAGGGGATTAATCCCAAGAGTTACAAGATTGAGCAGGTTGTAGAGGAGCTGACCCGGCCTTATCTGATTGTTTTGGACGATGATAGTGTGATTGATTTTTCTAAAATGGGTGAGCTGACCGCCTATTTGGGTCAAGAGGTCATTCTGACAGGTATTCCTTATAACCAGGAGAGAAGCAATTTCTGGTCCAAGCTGGTCGCAGCATTCGTTAATGGCAATTCCTTTATTACCTATTTTACCATGGCAGAAGTTGAGGCGAATCATTCCATCAACGGGATGTTCTATATTCTACCGGTAGAACTTGCAAAAGGTCAGAAGCTCTTCACAGCGATTAAGGATTATCTATGTGATGATTTAGCCGTAGCTGATTTTTTAAGGAGTAAAGGAGTATCCATTATCCAAACACGGGTCACCTGTAATGTTCGAACCACTATCAAGGATGCCAAGCAATATTTGCTCCAGATGAAGCGTTGGCTTCTCTTTAGCTCTATCTATCTCAAAGAACACCTGGATTGGAAGCTGTTTAGTCTCATAGGTTTACCGAGTTTTCTACCTCTTCCAACTTTGATCTTAAGTATCATTTTAGGATGGCCTTATCTTCTTCTAGCCTTAAGCTTACTAGTATTCAAGGCAGTTTGGATGCTCCTCTATCGACAAAGCATTCTACCCAGTCACCTCCACTTGGACGAAGTCGTTTACGAAGTGCTGAATGATCTCCTGCTTCCTTGGCTGTTTATCTATGTTCTGATGACTCCTCCTGTGATTAATTGGCGGGGGCGGAAGATTCGTGTGACGGACGGAAAGATTCGTTATGAGTAAGATGAAGTCCTATCTAGATCGCTTGTCTGATTTATCTCTTGATCAGACCATGCTAGACTCTAATCGCTTGGTCCTCTTTCTCAGTGGGAGCAGTGACTACTCCTGTGCTGGACTGACAGCAGGACAACTAGACCTCCTCCATGCGATTTGTCCATCAGGTTATAGAGTAGTAGAGAGTAATTTCCCCTTCAATCAAGATTTTGAACATATAAAGTTTCCTCAAGTATCCCTCTTGTCAGCTTCTGCATCCAATATCATCTATTATTGGTATACCATTTTGAACTCTCGCTTTCAAAAGCTCATACAACAACACTTGTCTCCCTTACTGGAAGTGCAGGAGGTGGTTCTTGTTTGTAAGAGTTCAGGGGTTAATATGCTGACGCAGTGGCTTAGAAATGTAGGGAAGGAGGTATCCTTGCCAAGGTTGCGCGTGATAGCGCTTGGACCTGTTTCCCAGCTTCTCTTACGTCAAAAGGAAGTAGAGGTATTGGTTATCAAAGGCAAAAAAGATCCTTATTCACGAATTTTGGACCGCCATTCAGCGGATATCCAAGTGGATACGAATCATTATAGCTATGAATACAGAGAAGATGTGAAAGGAATCATCTATGACTGGATTAGACAAAGTGATAAAAATCGATGTGATTAGCGTCCCCTTTAGTGGTCATTTATTTCCGACTTTGACTTTGGTCAAGCCCTTGCTGGAGGATCCTGGTTTTCAGGTTCGAGTCATCACAGGTTTTCAAAAAAAGGAATTGGTCGAGCAGATTGGCTTCGACTGCCTTGCCTTGTTTCCTGACCGTCCGACAGTCATGGAAGATATAGCCAATACAGCCAAGCAAGCAAATCTCTTTATCATGTACCAACAATTAGGGGCCAATAGCAGGCTGATTCCTGAAGTTTTCAACGAGATAAATCGAATTTGGGACTCTGAAGGACAACCGGACTTGATTATTGCAGATTTTGTAGCCGCTCCTGCTGGAGTTTTAGCAGATCGTTTGGACATTCCCTGGATTACGACCATTCCAAGTCCAGTAGCGATTGAAAGTCGCTCGACAACGCCGGCTTATCTAGGAGGCTGGAAACCGCACCAGGGGACCTTCTACAAGTGGAGAGATGCTCTGGGCAGGCAAGTTATCCGTCTGGCAAAGAAGGTTGGATTAGCGCTGGTTAAGAAGAATCTCGATACCCTACAGGATTTTAAACTCTACCGTGAAGATGGGACAGAAGGGGTCTATTCTCCCTATTCAATCTTGGCTCTGGGCATGAAAGAGTTGGAGTTTCGAGACGATTTTCCTTCCCAGCTTAAATGGGTTGGTTATCGCTGTCTCTCTTTTGATCGACTTCCTCAAGAACAGAAACAGTATTTTACGAGTTCTAAAAAGCGGGTCCTCGTTACCTGTGGCACTCATTTAAAATGGGAAAAAGAGCGAATGGTGGAGTTGGCAAAGCTTTTGAGCCAAGAACATCCTGACTATGTCTTTTACGTAACCCTAGGCGACCCTAGTGGTTTGGAGCATCCACCAAGGATGTTGTCAGATAATCTTCTGATTTTTGATTACCTCCCTTATTCAGATGTTCTGGATCAAATGGACTTTGCCATTCATCATGCAGGTGCTGGGATTTTAATGGGGTGTATCGAAGAGGGGATTCCTAGTCTGATTTTGCCCCAGGACTATGACCAGTTTGACAATGCGGTTCGGGCTGAGTTATTCCAAGTAGGATTGGTATCTCGTAAAAAGACAGATTCCGAAGTTTTGCGCTTATTTAATGAATTGGTTTCTCGGGAAGATTGGTCGCACCTAAAGGATCTGGCTCAGAAAAGCAAAGCCTACCAGCCAACAAAGATTCTTTATCAAGAAATTGAGAGACTCCTGAAAGTGAAGTTATAAAAGAAAGAGAAGGGAGAGACTCCTATTTGCTTTTTCCAGAGATCTTCTATTTAATGAATATAAAAAACTAGAGCGCTTACTCTAGTTTTTTGGTTGTTGATGGGTGATGTTTTTTCCCCATGGGATGAGATTTTCTTTTTTCTCCTTGATCCGTTGGATATTGTCCTTGTGACGAAGAATGATCAAGATTGCTAGGGCCAAGACAATGACTGTAAAAAGCGGATCATAGCTGTGCAAGATCCATCCAGTCAAAGGAAGAAGGAGGACCGAAAGAATGGCGAGTAGCGCAACGGTAACACTCGAAAACGAAATCATACTGGTTAAATACAGGCTGGCTACAAAATAAACTGCTAAAATGAGTAGCAGGATAGGCGAGAAACCAAGTAAGACACCAGCACTCGTCGCCACTGCCTTTCCACCCTTAAATCCAGCAAAAATTGGGAAAGTGTGCCCCAAAACGGCTAAGAGACCAAAGACCATCGGCGAGATCCCCTGAATTCCAAAGAAAGTCGGAAGGAGAACGGCCAAAGTTCCTTTCAAGAAATCAATTGCAAAGACAATGATCCCAGCTTTCTTCCCTAAAATCCGAAAGGTATTGGTCGTTCCTGTATTGCCCGAGCCATGTTCCCGTAAATTAATATGGAAAAAGATTTTCCCAATCCATAATCCCGAAGGAATGGAGCCTAACAGATAGGCTAAAATTAAAACACTTATTTCTTTTATCATACTCTCATTATATCAAAAAGCCATCGATAGAAAAAGCAATTTCTGGAGTTCAAGTGTGACATCTGAAGAAAGTGTCAAGCCAGCTTTTTTTACTGAGATATAGAAATCTCCATATAAAGAGAAAAAATTTTGCAAAATTTCCTAAAAAACTGTAATATAGAAAAGATGAACAAACAGGAGGTTCCTTGTGGCAAAAAAGGAAATCAATATTAATAATTATAATGACGATGCCATTCAGGTACTAGAAGGGTTGGATGCGGTCCGTAAACGTCCAGGGATGTATATCGGATCGACCGACGGAAATGGCTTACATCACATGGTCTGGGAGATCGTGGATAATGCGGTCGATGAAGCCTTGTCTGGCTTTGGATCACAAATCGATGTCTCGATTAATAAAGATGGTTCTCTATCGGTAGAAGACCAAGGACGTGGAATGCCGACTGGGATGCATGCTATGGGCAAACCAACCGTTGAAGTGATTTTTACGGTCCTCCACGCCGGAGGGAAGTTTGGTCAAGGAGGTTATAAGACATCTGGAGGTCTTCACGGAGTGGGATCTTCGGTCGTAAACGCCCTCTCTAGCTGGCTTGAGGTTGAGATTACCCGTGATGGAGCGGTCTATAAGCAACGCTTTGAAGATGGTGGGAAACCAGTTACCACTCTTGAGAAGATAGGAACGGCTCCTAAGTCTAAGACAGGGACCAAGGTCACCTTCATGCCGGATCCAACCATCTTTTCAACGACGGATTTCAAATTCAATACCATTGCTGAGCGAATCAAAGAATCAGCCTTCTTGCTGAAGGACGTGACGCTGACGCTGACTGATCTCCGTAAGGAAGAAGACAACCATGTGGCCTTTCACTATGAAAATGGTGTCCAAGATTTCGTAGAGTACTTGAACGAAGACAAGGAAACTTTGACACCTGTTCTTTACTTTAGTGGCGAATCAGATGGTTTTCAGGTAGAAGTGGCTATGCAATACAATGATGGCTACTCAGATAATATCTTGTCCTTCGTTAATAATGTCCGCACCAAAGATGGGGGAACCCACGAGACGGGTCTGAAGACAGCCATTACTAAGGCTATGAACGACTATGCAAGAAAGATAGGACTTCTCAAAGAAAAAGACAAGAATCTGGAAGGATCAGACTACCGTGAAGGTTTGTCAGCTGTTCTTTCGATCTTAGTTCCAGAAGCCCATTTGCAGTTTGAAGGACAAACCAAAGACAAATTAGGAAGTCCCTTGGCTCGTCCAGTCGTCGATAGCATTGTTTCTGATAAATTGACCTTCTTCCTCATGGAAAATGGGGAGTTGGCTTCCAATCTCATTCGTAAGGCTATTAAGGCCCGGGATGCGCGTGAAGCTGCTCGAAAGGCGCGGGATGAAAGCCGAAATGGCAAGAAGAGCAAAAAGGACAAGGGACTTTTGTCTGGTAAATTGACACCAGCCCAGTCTAAAAATCCTAAGAAAAACGAACTTTATCTAGTCGAAGGAGACTCAGCCGGCGGTTCTGCCAAACAAGGACGGGATCGGAAGTTCCAAGCGATTCTCCCCCTTCGTGGGAAGGTTCTTAATACTGAGAAGGCCAATATGAGTGATATCCTCAAGAACGAGGAAATCAACACCATGATCTACACCATCGGTGCTGGAGTTGGGGCAGATTTCTCAGTGGAGGATGCTAACTACGATAAGATCATTATCATGACCGATGCGGATACGGATGGTGCCCACATTCAAACCTTGCTCCTAACTTTCTTCTATCGCTATATGCGCCCTTTGGTAGAAGCAGGGCATGTCTACATTGCGCTTCCTCCTCTTTATAAGATGTCGAAAGGCAAAGGCAAGAAAGAAGAAGTAGCCTATGCTTGGACAGATAGTGAATTGGAAGACCTACGGCGGACTTTTGGCCGTGGAGCAACCCTTCAACGTTACAAAGGGTTGGGGGAAATGAATGCGGATCAGCTTTGGGAAACCACCATGAACCCAGAAACCCGCACCCTGATCCGTGTCACCATTGATGATTTAGCGCGTGCAGAACGCCGTGTCTCCGTCCTTATGGGAGATAAGGCTGCACCACGTCGTCAATGGATTGAAGACAATGTTAAGTTTACGCTTGAGGAGAGTGGGGTGTTTTAGTGTGAAAAATAAAAATCGTTTATGGATTACTGTTCCTGTTAGTGGTTTGTTAACTCTATATTTTATTAGGTTGATCAAGATTTGGATTGCTATTATAACCAATAGCAAGTCTAATGAATTAGATTTGTTATCATTAGAAAACAAAATAGTTCTAGTAACATTTATTAGTATAATGATTTTTCTTTTTAAAGTCGGTCTATCGTATAACGATAAAAAAAAGAATTTATTAACTTTTTTAATATCTATATGTGCTATTTTTACTTTAGTTTCGTACTTTATTTCTGTGGGTAATAAGCAAGTTAGTAATCTTTTTGTTTTTTTTACTTATATTTTTTTAAATCTGTTGACTTATTTAGCTTATGATGTTGTTTTAATAGTTTATAAGTGGTTAATTAAAGATGAATCTACCATGGCCCCTAAATTGACACTTATTTGGGCCTTAATCACATTTTTAATTACGATTTTATTTAAATTTTAGTGGAGAGACTAATGGAAGATCTTTTATGTTATTTAAAAAAGTTTGGCTTAGGTATTGAGTTTATTTTTATTGCTACTTATTCGATAATTTGTTGTATAAAAGTGATTATTTTTAAAAATAGTGATACTATAAAAAGTATTCTAGCACAGAGGAAAGGCTTAATTGCACAATCATTTGAGATTTTTCAAACTAAGGATTATGTTGTTACATTAGTTCTTGGAATAATATGTATACTACTACTTTCTATCATAATTCATTTCAAGTGGAAAAATGTAACAAATGATCCAACAAATTTTATAGGGATGTTCATATATATAATTCTTCTTATTCTAATTATTGTAATTTATTGGGATCCAGTACTTCTGACTTTTGGAATTATATGTGCAATAGGATTGGGAGTTACAAAGAACTTATAGTTATCTATTATCCTAGTTAAGAAAGTAAGAGTATGAATTTGAACACAAATTACGCAAATTAATAATTACATTAAATATATTATTGTTTTTGTTTTATGATAATTTTCAACGAGTGACCACGCCCTAAATGCTGTATGAAAACTTATTACCGATTTTTGGAAATATGTTTTGAAATTACAGAAAGGATAGTTTGTTTCCAGACGTGGCGGTAATTGAATGCAGGACTATTTTCTTATGAAAAAGATAAATCGCCTTGGAGTACTGCAGGATATTTAGGTAGTTCGAATTGTTCTTTTATTCTATGTAGTACATTCAAATCATTTCACTTGAGGATATAAAGGGAGAGCGATTTCTATTCTGTTTATATATGGAAATTATTGAAAGACTTTCTAATTTTATTTTTCTTACTTCTAGTTAGCCTCTTTATGAGTAGGGGGATTTTTAAAGTTCAAGGGCAATTTCTTAAGAGGATCATTAACATCCATTTAGCGAAACATGTTATTACGATCATATCGTTTTTTCCATTTGTTTCTCTTTATTTTGATAAAAATTAACAATTCCAGGTATCTCATAGCCATGAAGGAGTAAAAGATGAGAACTGATACAGAAATGATGAATCTGATTTTGCAAATAGCTGATACTCTAGAAGTAGAAGCAATTGCCTTATCCGGTTCGCGAGCCAATCCTTGGGCACCCAAAGACGAGTTTCAAGATTATGATGTGGTCTATATCGTTGATGATCTGGAAGACCTGATTTCATATTTATCCTGGTTGGATCAGTACGGAAATCGACTCATCGAACAGCACAACCGTCTGGGACATCGTCGTCTGTATCTCATGCTATTTGAAGACGGCAACCGTATCGATTTGACCCTCTGTCCCAAGGAGTATATCCAAGAGTGGGTGGACAGCGAAGCAAATTTTGAAGTTATAAAAGACGACAAAGGCTTGTTTGAAGCCTATCAGCCTAATTCCAAGCGCTACTGGACCGCTCCTCCTACTGAAGAGGAATTTGCAGCCGCCTGCAATGAATTTTGGTGGGTATCGGCATATGTCGTAAAGGCCATTCGAAGAAATCAGCTTATTTATGCGACCGACCACCTCTATGGCATTTGTCAGCAAGAATTGCTTAAGGTCATAGCTTGGCAGGTGACAAGCGATAGGGGAATAGTTGATATCGGAAAGAACTACAAGTACCTCTTCCAGTATCTACCAGCCGGGCAAGAGAAGGAGTTCTCAGCTTTGCTTGATTTATCTAGTTTCGATAAAATCATTCAGTCTTTATTTGCTACCATGGGGCTATTCAATCGAGAAGCTCAAATTCTGGCTCAAAAGATGGGGGTTACTTACGATATGGAAGTTCCAGAGAAAATGATTTCTTATGCTAAAGAGAAACTTTCTAATCGTTAATGAATCTATTTTAAACATCAGAAAGGAACGTTTGGTTACTTGGTGTGACTGAATTCCTTTTTCTACAAAAGACTACTCAACATTCTTTGAAAGGAGTTGAACACGCCCTGAGTGCTGTGTGAAAAAGATAAATTTCTAATTTTCACTTTTATTTTAAGGGCTTTGTATCTTATGTCTAATATTCAAAATATGTCCCTAGAGGACATCATGGGGGAGCGCTTTGGTCGCTACTCCAAATACATTATTCAAGAACGGGCTCTTCCTGATATTCGGGATGGCTTGAAACCTGTTCAACGGCGGATTCTTTATTCTATGAATAAGGATGGCAATACCCATGACAAGGGCTACCGCAAGTCTGCCAAGTCTGTCGGAAATATCATGGGGAATTTTCACCCTCACGGGGATTCTTCTATCTATGATGCCATGGTCCGTATGTCTCAAGACTGGAAGAACCGCGAGATCCTAGTCGAAATGCACGGAAACAATGGCTCCATGGACGGTGATCCACCAGCGGCCATGCGTTATACGGAAGCGCGTTTGTCCGAAATCGCTGGTTATCTTTTGCAAGATATCGAAAAGAACACAGTGCCCTTTGCCTGGAACTTTGACGATACAGAAAAAGAGCCAACTGTTTTGCCGGCGGCCTTTCCAAACCTTTTGGTCAATGGAGCTACAGGAATTTCAGCTGGTTACGCGACAGATATTCCGCCACATAATCTCGCTGAAGTCATCGATGCCGTGGTCTACATGATCGACCATCCATCTGCCAAGGTAGACAAGCTCATGGAGTTTCTACCTGGGCCTGACTTCCCGACTGGTGCCATTATCCAAGGGCGTGATGAGATCAAGAAAGCCTATGAAACTGGTAAGGGCCGGGTGGTTGTCCGCTCTAAGACAGAAATCGAGCAACTCAAAGGTGGTAAGCAACAAATCGTGGTCACCGAGATTCCTTATGAGATCAACAAGGCAGTCTTGGTCAAGAAGATCGACGATGTCCGTGTTAACAACAAGGTTGCCGGTATCGCAGAAGTTCGGGATGAGTCTGACCGTGACGGTCTTCGTATTGCCATTGAGCTCAAAAAAGATGCCAATGCAGATTTGATTTTGAACTACTTGTTCAAGTATACGGATTTGCAGGTCAACTACAACTTCAATATGGTGGCAATTGACAACTACACACCACGTCAGGTGGGGATTGTGCCAATCCTGTCTAGCTACATTGCTCACCGTCGGGATATCATTGTCGCTCGCTCGCGCTTTGATAAGGAAAAGGCAGAACGACGGCTCCACATCGTAGAGGGCTTGATCCGCGTCATTTCTATCCTCGATGAAGTCATCGCCTTGATCCGTGCTTCTGATAATAAGGCAGATGCTAAAGAAAACCTCAAGGTCAGCTACGATTTCACGGAAGAACAAGCAGAAGCTATTGTTACCTTGCAATTGTACCGCTTGACCAATACGGATATCGTCACCTTGGAAGAAGAGCATGCCAGTCTCAAGGAGCAAATCGCGACCTTGGCAGCCATCATTGGGGATGAACGGACCATGTTTAATCTCATGAAGAAGGAGTTGCGTGAAGTCAAGAAGCTCTTTGGGAATCCCCGTCGCAGTGAATTGCAAGACACTGCTAAAACGATCGAGATTGATACAGCCAGTCTCATTGTTGAAGAGGAAACCTTCGTCAGCGTAACCCGTGCTGGTTATATTAAACGGACCTCGCCTCGTTCTTTCAATGCATCAACACTGGAAGAAGTCGGTAAGCGAGACGACGATGAGTTGATTTTCGTAGAGCCTGCTAAGACCACCCAGCATCTCTTACTCTTTACTAACTTGGGGAACGCCATTTATCGACCAATTCACGAATTGACAGATACCAAGTGGAAGGATATCGGAGAGCACCTCAGTCAGACCTTGACCAATTTCGAGCAGGAGGAAGAAATTCTCTTTGCGGAGATTGTGGATCAGTTTGAGGGAGTAACCTACTTTGCGGCAACTCAACAAGGACAAATCAAGCGCTTTGAACGCAAGGAATTGAGCCCATGGCGGACTTATCGTTCTAAATCGACTAAGTATGCTAAGCTAAAAGACCAAGACGACCGTATCGTAGCAGTTGCACCAGTTGTCCTTGAAGATATCATGATCATTACTAAAAATGGTTATGGCTTGCGCTTCAATATTGAAGAGGTCCCTGTCGTAGGAGCCAAAGCAGCAGGGGTCAAAGCCATTAACCTGAAAGACGGAGATCAAGTTGCTGCCGCCTTTAAGTCGATGACTCCAAGCATGTACATTCTGACCCAGCGAGGCAGTCTCAAACGGATGTTACAAGACGATATTCCTGTGACCAGTCGGGCTAAACGGGGACTACAGGTTTTGCGTGAGTTGAAAAATAAACCACACCGTGTCTTCAAGGCAGGTTCAGTCTTCACTGACCAGGGAGATTTTGATCTCTTTACGAGCCAAGAAGAAGTGGCAGAACAAGATCAAATTCTTCAGATCACTTCTACAACAGGTCAGGTAACAGAAGTTGATTTAACACAATTAAGCATTTCTGAAAGAACAAGCAATGGATCCTTTGTCAACGATACCATTTCGGATCAAGAAGTTTTTTCAGCTACTATCAAATAAAAGAAATCGTCGGTCCATTCTAGGACTGACTTTCTTTGAAAATAAATTTTCTGAAAATTGAAAATTTCGCTTGAAATTCTCATGAAATGGTGTACAATAGTGTACATAGATTGAGAAACTGAATCGACCTGCATCAGATCGACAAGGAATAGAAAAAATTAAAAGGAGCACTATCATGACAGTATCACTTGATTGGGAAAACCTTGGCTTTTCATATATGAAATTACCTTATCGCTATTTGGCACATTATCGCAATGGAGCTTGGGAAAAAGGGGAATTGACAGAAGATGCGACCTTGCATTTGTCCGAATCTTCTCCAAGTTTGCATTACGGTCAGCAAGCTTTTGAAGGGTTGAAAGCCTACCGTACAAAAGATGGAAGCGTCCAATTGTTCCGTCCAGATCAAAATGCCAAACGTTTGCAACGTACAGCAGATCGTTTGTTGATGCCTCAAGTTCCAACAGATATGTTTGTGGATGCTTGTAAGGCAGTCGTAAAAGCCAATGAAGAGTATGTTCCACCATATGGTACAGGAGCTACCCTTTACCTTCGTCCTCTTTTGATCGGTGTTGGAGATATTATTGGTGTAAAACCTGCAGATGAGTATATCTTTACCATCTTTGCAATGCCTGTCGGTAACTACTTTAAAGGTGGTTTGGTTCCAACGAACTTCTTGATTCAAGATGAGTATGATCGTGCTGCACCACATGGTACTGGAGCTGCAAAAGTTGGTGGGAACTATGCAGCTAGTATGTTGCCAGGTAAGATTGCGCATGATCGTAACTTCTCTGACGTGATTTATCTCGATCCAGCGACGCACACCAAGATTGAAGAAGTTGGTTCTGCAAACTTCTTTGGTATCACTGCTAATAACGAATTTGTGACACCATTGAGTCCTTCTATCTTGCCATCGATTACCAAGTATTCTTTACTTTACTTGGCAGAACACCGTCTTGGTATGACACCAATTGAAGGGGATGTCTTTATCAATGACTTGGATCGCTTTGTAGAAGCAGGAGCTTGTGGTACCGCAGCTGTCATCTCTCCAATCGGAGGTGTTCAACACGGGGATGACTTCCATGTCTTCTATTCTGAAACAGAAGTAGGTCCTGTCACACGGAAGCTTTATGACGAGTTGACCGGTATCCAATTTGGTGATGTCGAAGCGCCAGAAGGATGGATTGTCAAAGTCGATTAAACCGAAAGCGTCTGAGACCAAAGTGTCCAGATTTCAATGAGAACGATTCTTAACGAAAGAACGCAGTAGCTAATGTTTCTCTTCATTCGCTTTTAGGAATAGAAGAATGCCGAATGACTCTTGCGGGGGTGGGATAAAGAAGGAATTTCGAACTAAATTCTTTCTGGCCCACTCCCTTTTCTCTTGCTTCATCAAGAGAATTTTTGTAAAATAGAAAAAGTGAAAAGAGGGTTGAAATGAGTAAAAAAGATAAGAAAATTGAGATTCAAATCGTTGATAGTAAAGTAACCGTCGGAAAAGACACTTTTGATGGATTCACTTTGTCCATTGGAAAGAAAACGATTGGTGAAATTGCAGACATGGCTGGTCAGTTTGCCATTATCAAAAATGGAAATGTGGATTCGCTTTACAAAAAACTTGAAAAAGCCGTTGAAATTTTGATAGAAAATTATAATTTGAATAAATAAGGGCTTGCAATCATAGTAAATCAATGGTATAATAGATCCTGTTGATTTATACGGAGAGATAGCGAAGAGGCTAAACGCGGCGGACTGTAAATCCGCTCCTTCGGGTTCGGGGGTTCGAATCC
>NZ_JUPI01000078.1 GCF_001074805.1 Streptococcus parasanguinis
GATAGCCATTATGGAAATTATGAGGATAAACCACAAGTAAATCATGTAAAACTTATAAAGATAACAAAAGGACTTATTTTTTTGTTTAGGCTTATCCTTCCATTTTAAGTAAAAGAAATAAGGTGTATTAATAATTAAAATAAATAGAAATTTCATCTCTAGTACAACCTTCCATCTTATTCCCCTTAATCAAATACATAATTTATAGCATATTAAAACTTTTTATTTAGGCAAACTAATAACAAAAACTACATGCCAAATCATCGATTAATCAATTCCTCAATTTCCTTTATCGCTTCAAACTCTCCAACACTTTCGAAAAGTTCTATAGCTCGTTTGAAATGTCTATTGGATAATTCCGTATCTTCCAAGGCTAAATAGATTTCACCTAACCCTCTATAGCTACAAGCTTGAGAAATCACGTCATCAGTCTCTAAAGATTGTTCCAATGACAGATTCATGAATGTAAGTGCTTCATCAAGGTTGTTAAATTTTAATCTCACATAACCTTGTTCGTAGTTATTCACAGCTTTCTTTAAATTATCATTTGGAAAATGCTCTTCAACTATCTTCTCTTCATCTTCAATGAGTTTTAAAGCCTTATGAAAATCACCCTG
>NZ_JUPI01000079.1 GCF_001074805.1 Streptococcus parasanguinis
CTCAACTGTGCGGAGGTGGGACGACGAAATCGAATTCTAACGAATTACCGATTTCTGTCCCACGCTCTTATTTTTTATCTCATTGTCACAAATTCTTCGGATCCGGTTGGGTGAATGGCGACAGTTGCATCGAAATCGGCTTTTGTCGCTCCCATCTTGATAGCAACTGCAAATCCTTGGATCATTTCATCGACTCCGTAGCCAAGACCATGAAGGCCAACGACCCTTTCTTCGGGACCAGCAGTGATGAGTTTGAATTTTGCTTGCTGGCGGTGTTGGGTAACAGCAGTGTACATGGAAGCAAATTGAGAAGTATAGACTTTGATATGCTCTTTTCCATAAGTTTGCTGGGCTTCTTCCTCCGTTAGGCCAACGGTTCCGATAGCGGGGTGAGAAAAGACAACAGTCGGGATATTTGTATAATCCATTTTGGCATTGACTTTTCCATTGAATAGTCGTTCAGAAAGAGTGCGTCCAGCTTTAATAGCGACAGGGGTTAATTCTTTTTCTCCTGTGACATCCCCAAGAGCATAGATTCCTGGAATAACTGTATTCTGGTATTCATCCACTGCAATGAATCCTTTTTCATTTAAGGTGACGCCTGCAGCTTCTAGATTGAGATCCTGGACATTTGGTTTTCGTCCTGTTGCCCAGATAACATGATCTGCCACGTGGCTGGTCATATCTTCAAAATAAATCTTCACACGACCATCTTCTAATTTTTCAAGCTTCATGGGAACCTTGTGTTTGTGAAGCGGAAGGTTTTGTTTTTCCATTTCTTCCATTAAGCCATCGACAATGTAGGAATCAAACTTTCTTAATGGACGATTACCGCGAACGAAGAGATCGGTCTGAACACCAAGGGCATGGAGCACACCGGCTAGTTCCACTGCGATGTAGCCAGCTCCAATAATGGCAACAGATGTAGGAAGTTCTTCCCAAGCAAAGACATCATCAGAAGTTTCGCCAAATTCAGCTCCAGGAACAGAAGGAATAAAGGGATGGGCACCGGTCGCAATTACGATATGCTTGGCCTTAATGGTTTCTCCATTTACCTCAACCGTATGAGCATCCACAAAACGGGCACGTCCTTCAATTCGTTCAACCCCATTGCGTTTGAAACTGCCATCATAGGAATTACGGGAACGGTCAATATAGGCTTCGCGATTTTTTCTTAAGGTTGCAAAATCAAATTTTGTCTGTTCAGAAGTAAATCCATAGTCTGGTCCATAATCGCGAATTGCTTCTGCAATTTGTGCACCATACCACATAATCTTTTTAGGCACACATCCTCTGTTGACACAGGTGCCACCCAATTGTTTTTCTTCAATGACAGCAGCGCGCGCTCCGTACTCTCCAGCCCGGTTCATCGTAGCGATTCCTCCACTACCTCCACCGATTGAAATAATATCAAATTCTTTCATGTTTTCCTCCTAAATGGGACTTCAGTTTGATTGTAATATCAACTGTTACAAAAGTCAAGGGTTTAGCATGTTACCAAGCATTTAAATTTCATGTTGCCGTGTCAATTTTAGATAGAAAAGTAAGGAAATATGGTATACTATGGTATAGAATAAAACGCTTTCTTTGATGGAGAAAAACGATGAAGAAATTGAAAAAATGGCAACTATTTACAGCTGCAGGTGCAGCAATTGTGGTGATTGGAACAGGAAGTGTGATGATGTTTTCGCACCCAAGTACACTTGATCAAGCAGTCACGAAAGAAACTCCAATGGTGCAAACGGTCAAGGATGGATCGATCGCTTCTTCGGTCTTGTTAACTGGGAAAGTCACTGCCAACCAGGAACAGTATGTCTATTTTGATGGAACCAAAGGGGATTTGCAGTCAATTTTGGTCAATGTAGGAGATCAAGTAACAGCCGGTCAGCCGATTGTTCAGTATAGCAGTACAGAGGCCCAAACAGCTTACGATGCAGCCGTTCGTGCTGTCAATAAGGCAGATCGTCAGTTAAATGATTTACTGACAAATGGTGTGACCATTGATACGACAGGAGATGAAGAAGCAGATGCCAAGTCAGCTTCACAGACCCAACGCACGGTTGATTCTCAAGCTAGTGATTTACGAGATGCCAAGTCTGATGCGGTTGATAATATGAACAAGGCTAAGTCACTTCTGGATGCGACGACAGTCAAGAGTAATACAGATGGCACTGTCGTTGAAGTCAATAAAGATGTTTCAAAATCAACCACGGGTACCAATCAAATTCTGGTACATATTGTGAGCAACGGTCACTTACAAGTCAAAGGAGAATTGTCTGAATACAATTTGGCCAATATCTCTGAAGGTCAGGAAGTGGTTCTCACTTCCAAAGTTTATCCGGATAAAACCTGGACAGGAAAGATTTCTTATGTAGCCAACTATCCGGCTGACGCGGGTCAAGCAGGTGCCAACGCAGCAGGTGGAACACAAGGAAGTGGGGGAGCCAAGTACCCATTCACAGTAGATATTACCAGTGACATTGGGGAACTCAAACAAGGCTTTTCTGTCAATATTGAAGTCAAAAGTTCTACTCAACATCCACTAGTTCCCGTGACCAGTGTCTTGGCTGATGGAGATACGAGTTATGTATGGACGGTCGAAAATGGTAAGGCTAAGAAAGTAAAAGTGACGCTTGGTAACGCCGATGCAGAAAACCAGGAAATCTTGTCAGGCTTGAAGAAAGATGCCCAAGTTATTGTGAATCCTAATGAGAAACTGGAAGATGGAAAAGAGATCGGAAAATATGACAAAATTGATTGAACTAAAAGGAATCAATAAAACCTATAAAAATGGAGACCAGGAACTTCGTGTCTTAAAAGATATCGATTTAGAAGTCGAAGAGGGCGAGTTTGTGGCTATTATGGGCCCATCTGGCTCAGGAAAATCAACCTTGATGAACGTCATTGGCTTGTTGGACAGGCCGACCAGTGGAGAATATTTCCTAGAAGGCCAGGAAGTCGGAAATCTCAGTGAGAAAAAATTAGCGCGTGTTCGAAATGAACAGATTGGTTTTGTCTTTCAACAATTCTTTCTTCTCTCCAAGCTCAATGCCTTTCAAAATGTAGAACTCCCTCTCATTTATGCAGGGGTTCATCCTGCTAAAAGAAAGGAATTAGCTGAGCAATATCTTGAAAAGGTAGAGCTTCATTCTCGCATGCACCATTTGCCTTCGGAACTCTCTGGAGGTCAAAAACAGCGGGTTGCGATAGCTCGAGCTCTCGTCAATCAGCCAGCCATCGTCTTAGCAGATGAGCCGACTGGTGCCCTAGATACTAAGACGGGAGAGCAAATAATGGACTTGTTAACCAAGCTGAACCAAGAAGGAAAGACCATTATCATGGTTACACACGAACCAGAAATTGCAGCTTTTGCTCATCGTCGCATTGTTATTCGTGATGGAGTGATCTCCTCAGATAGCAAGCTGGAAAGGGGGACCTAATGCAAAATTGGAAATTTGCGATCAGCTCGATTATGAGCCATAAATTACGGTCTTTCTTGACCATGGTGGGGATCATTATAGGAGTTGCCTCTGTTGTTGTCATCATGGCTCTTGGAGATGGCATGAAAGCTGGTGTTACTAAGACCTTCACTAAGGACCAAGAATATGTACAAATCTCCTATTCTCCCAATAAGAGTGGTTATGTAACTGGGATCAATATTGGTCCCTCTGAAGATACAGGAGAAGGCGGAGGTGAAAGTGGCCCTGCAGCTGAAGATCGAGGGATGGCTGCTCCATCGGATATCGAGGGAGAAAATGCTGAAGATATTGATGGTCAAGTCAAGGAAGCACCACCAGTTGTGCAAGAATCTTGGGTCAAGGAATTAACCAAGATTCAAGGTATCGATGGTTACTATGTTGGCAATACCTCCAATGCAACCATTGCTTTTCAAAAGAAAAAAGCAGACGGGGTGAATATCCAAGGGGTAAATGAGACCTATTTTTCTGTTAAAAAAGTTGAGCTCTTATCTGGACGAAAATTAACCCCTGCAGACTATAGTAATTTCTCCCGGGTGGTGCTCCTTGATGAAGGGTTAGCACAACAATTATTTGGATCTGAGAATCCGCTGAATCAGGTGGTCTCTGTTGGAGACAACAATTATCGGGTTGTTGGTGTATTTAAAGATCCAAATGCGGGGACAGCTCTTTACGGAGCTTCTTCAGGTGGTAGTGCCCTAATGGCCAATACCCAGCTAGCTTCTGAATTTGGAACAGACGAGATTCAGAACATCGTCGTTCACGTTCCAAATGTGAAACAAATCAAATCTGTTGGGATCGAAGCTGCTCAAAAGCTAACAGAGCTTTCAGGTGTTCGCCAAGGGGAATTCCAAATCTTTAATTTGGATAGCATCCTAGAGGAAACCAACAAAGTGGTCGGAATTATGACGACAGTAATTGGGGCTATTGCAGGGATTTCCCTCTTGGTTGGTGGGATAGGAGTCATGAATATCATGCTTGTCTCTGTTACCGAACGGACGAGAGAAATCGGTCTTCGCAAGGCTTTGGGAGCAACCCGAGGTAAGATTCTGGTTCAATTTTTGATAGAATCTATGGTCTTGACCATCATTGGAGGGCTGATTGGTCTTGGACTTGCTTATGGTGTGAATAGCTTAATTACTTCCCTTGCTGCAGCCTCCTTAGAAGGACCACCGATTATTTCCTTAAATGTCGCAATCGGTAGCATTATTTTCTCTGCTTTTGTAGGCATTCTCTTTGGAATTTTACCAGCAAATAAGGCTTCTAAGTTAAATCCGATCGAAGCACTGCGTTATGAATAAAAAATAGGAGCGAGTCAGGATGAATGGATCAAGATTCACCACGCTCCTTTTTTATGTTTTTGTTGAATGGTATATCGAAACCTTTTTAATTATCTTGCCTTAGATAGTTCATGCTATTTGGGGAGTCAACGACGGTGTTCTGATATTTTTGAGTATTCATTCAAGAAGCTGCATTTTTTCTTCCATCTTATTTTTGTTTAATTGGTAAATATTAGTGAATTTCTGGTCTAAATATGATAGAATAGGGAAGAATAACTTAGGAGGTTCCAAATGACTACTGAACATATGGAAGAATTGAATGACCAGCAGATTGTCCGTCGTGAGAAAATGGCGGCTCTTCGTGAACAAGGAATCGATCCATTTGGAAAGCGATTCGAACGTACTGCAAATTCAGGTCAATTAAAAGAAAAATATTCAGAATTAGATAAAGAACAACTCCACGACTTGAACGAAACAGCTATTATTGCGGGTCGTCTCGTAACAAAACGTGGAAAAGGAAAGGTTGGCTTTGCCCATCTTCAAGACCGTGAAGGTCAAATTCAGATCTACGTTCGTAAGGATGCTGTTGGAGAAGAAAACTACGAAATCTTCAAAAAAGCAGACCTTGGTGATTTCCTTGGTGTTGAAGGGGAAATCATGCGCACAGACATGGGTGAACTTTCGATTAAAGCAACTCATATCACTCACTTGTCAAAAGCCCTTCGTCCTTTACCTGAAAAATTCCACGGACTTTCAGATGTTGAAACCATCTATCGCAAACGTTATTTGGATTTGATTTCAAACCGTGAAAGCTTCGAACGTTTTGTAACTCGCTCAAAAATTATCTCTGAAATCCGTCGTTATTTAGATGGTCAAGGATTCCTTGAAGTGGAAACACCAGTGCTTCATAATGAAGCTGGTGGTGCGGCTGCTAAACCATTTATCACTCACCACAATGCACAAAACATTGACATGGTACTTCGTATCGCGACTGAGCTTCACTTGAAACGTTTGATTGTTGGTGGGATGGAACGCGTTTACGAAATCGGACGGATCTTCCGTAACGAAGGAATGGATGCTACTCACAACCCTGAATTCACTTCGATCGAAGTCTACCAAGCTTATGCTGACTTCCACGATATCATGGACTTAACAGAAGGTATTATCCAACATGCTGCGAAAGCGGTCCATGGTGATGGTCCAATCGACTACCAAGGAACAGAAATCAAAATCAATGAACCATTCAAACGGGTTCACATGGTTGATGCGATCAAAGAAATCACAGGTATTGATTTCTGGCAAGACATGACCTTTGAAGAAGCTGTAGCACTTGCAAACGAAAAACATGTACCAGTTGAAAAACATTACACAGAAGTGGGACAAATTATCAATGCTTTCTTCGAAGAATTTGTTGAAGAAACCTTGACGCAACCAACTTTTGTTTATGGTCACCCAGTAGCAGTGTCACCTTTGGCTAAGAAAAATCCAGAAGACCCACGCTTCACTGACCGTTTCGAACTCTTCATCATGACCAAAGAGTATGCCAATGCCTTCACGGAATTGAATGATCCGATCGATCAATTGCAACGTTTTGAAGCGCAAGCGCGTGCGAAAGAATTGGGAGATGACGAAGCTACAGGCATCGACTATGACTACGTTGAAGCCCTCGAATATGGTATGCCACCAACAGGTGGACTTGGAATTGGTATTGACCGCCTCGTTATGTTGTTGACCAATGTGACAACGATTCGTGACGTTCTTCTCTTCCCAACAATGAAATAAGCTAAAAGAAAACACTGATTTTGCGATCAGTGTATCAGATTGAAGAAAAAGTCTTCTAAAAAACTTTCCTTAGGTGAGTACGGACGTCAGCGAACTTCTACGAAGTTCCATGACTAATTAT
>NZ_JUPI01000080.1 GCF_001074805.1 Streptococcus parasanguinis
AGGTGGTTAGAGCGCACGCCTGATAAGCGTGAGGTCGGTGGTTCGAGTCCACTCGTGCCCATTTTGGAGAATTACTCAAGAGGCTGAAGAGGACGGTTTGCTAAATCGTTAGGTCGGGTAACTGGCGCGGGGGTTCGAATCCCCCATTCTCCGTATAATTTTGAAGTTTGAGATGACGTCTCAAACTATTTTTTATATTTTTGAAGGTTTTTTCTATGTTCTTGAATCGTTTCTTAAAAGTTTTTAGTTTGGTGTTTGTTTTGACTGTTTCAGGAATTTTATTTCTATTCCCATCTGTTAGAAATGAGATTGTTTCAACTTCTTCTGATCTATTAGCTATTGTTGATAAGGCTGTATCGGTACCATTTGTTCTTGTTGAATCTAAGGCAAATGATTTAAAAAATTTATCTGAATTAAATGATGAAAATCTTTCTTTGAAATCACGTCTTTATCAAAAGGATATTGACCAGTCAAAACTTAGTCGTTTGGAATCAGAAAATAAGGAATTGAAAGACTTGATGTCAATCAAAAATTCTGCATCTGGTTCCAAATATATTGTTAGTGAGATTATTGACCGTAATTATAGTTCTTGGGATCAGGAATTTGTAATTGATAAAGGTAGTATAGATGGAATTACTGATTCCATGTTTGTTCTCTCATCTGGCGGGGTCATTGGTATAGTAGATAGTACTGAGAAAAATTCTAGTAATGTAAAATTATTGGTTGAAGATACTATTTCTTCACAACACCTGATGTTTAGAATTGAGAGTCAAGGTCAATCTATTTTTGCTTTATTAAATGGTTATGATGGGAAGACGGGTGAGTTTCGGTTGTTGCAAATTGGAGATCCAATTGAAATTAAAAAAGAAACACTCGTTTCAACAAGTGGCTTAGGGAAATACAAGAGTAGTGACTTACCTCTTGGGACTGTGACTTCCACTCAAAAGGTATCTGATCAGTTAGGGCAAGAAATTCGTGTGAAACCAAAGGCTAATTTAGATGTCAATCGTTATGTACTATTGATTGGAGAGTAGTGTGAAAGTAATACGTAAGTACCATTTTTTTCCTTTATTCTTGTTTATATCTTTATTTGTTGATGGGCAAATCTCTTTTCTTATTTCTCGTTTCAGTCCAAGCTCCTTTGAACCTACTTCATTTTTATTTCTATATGGTTTTATGTTACTGAGCCTCTATTTCTCGGAGATAGCTAGTATTTGGTTGGGAATCCTCTTTGGTTTTTGTTTTGATGTGTATTTTTTACGCACTATAGGAATTGCCTTCCTAGTCTTCCCTTTGTTACAGGTGATTTTTTATCGGTGTAATCAGATTATTTTGGTCAATCGATTTACTCGTTTTTTTACATTTTTATTAACGATTCTAATATTTCAGATTTCAACCAATCTTCTTCTGGTTATTTTTGTTGGTATAAAATTCAACTGGATTACTCTCATTATCCATCAAATTGCGCCTAGTTTAATTTTGAATGTGCTTCTAATGATCGTATTACAGCCTTTACTTGAAAAGATTTATTTATAAACTCGAAATAAAAATGTAACAATAGCGTAATATAAATTTTTAAAAAATTTGTTATACTAGTTAGTGTCTTATTAGAAAGGGAAAATTTATCTAATGAAGAAAAAAATATTTGCCACAATCTTATTGAGTACAGTTGCTTTATCACAAGGTGCTGTTGTAGCAGGTGTATCAGCTGACTCAACAGATGATAAGATTGCTGCTCAAGATAACAAAATCAATAGTATTAATCAACAACAACAAAGTGCACAAGCCCAGGTAGATCAAATCCAAGGTCAAGTATCTGAAATTAAACAACAACAAGAAAATCTTCAAGCTGAAAATGACCGTTTGAATGAAGAATCTGAACGATTGTCAGCTGAGATCGATGAGTTGTCAAAAAATATTGTTGCTCGTCAAGAATCACTTGCAAATCAAGCACGTAGTGCTCAAACAACTGGGACTGCAACAAGCTATATTAATGCGATTGTTAGCTCTGGATCTTTGACAGAAGCTATCTCACGTATTTCTGCTATGAATGAAATTGCAGATGCTAACAACAAAATGTTGCAAGAGCAAAAACGTGATAAAGAAGACATTGCACAAAAACAAAAAGAAAACAACGACGCTATCAATACTGTTATTGCAAACAAACAGCAATTAGAAGATGATGCGCAAGCTTTGTCAACAAAAGAAGCTGAGTTGAAAGTGGCACAATTGAATTTGGCAGCTGAAAAATCATCTGCTGAAAACGAAAAGAACGCTTTGTTGCAACAAAAAGCTGAAGCTGAAAAAGCGGCAGCGGCAGCAGCGGCAGCCGAAGCAGCTTACCGTGCAAAACAAAAGGAACAACAAGCAGCTGTGAAAGCTTCTGCAAATACTACCCTTCAAGCACAAGTTCAGGCAGCAGCACAAACACCTGCTGCAACCCCAGCGGCAGCACAAACATCAGTAGCAGCTCAACCTGCTGTTCAAACTCAAGCAGCAGCAGCTCCAGTAGCAACTACTTCTCGTCCAACTTATAGTACATCTGCATCATCTTATCCAGTTGGTGAATGTACATGGGGTGCGAAGACATTGGCTCCATGGGCTGGCGATTACTGGGGCAACGGCGGTCAATGGGCTGCAAGTGCAGCGGCTGCTGGATTCCGTACAGGATCTCAACCACAAGTTGGTGCTATTGCATGTTGGAATGATGGTGGCTATGGACACGTAGCAGTCGTTACAGCTGTTCAATCTACAACAAGTATCCAAGTTTCTGAATCTAACTATAACGGTATCCGTAGTATTGGAAATTACCGTGGTTGGTTCAACCCAACAACAGCTCAAGGTACTGTAACTTATATCTATCCAAACTAAGAATTACCATGAAGCAGGACAGTTGTTCTGCTTCTTTTTTTTGAAAGAGTGTCAGTAGGGCCGGATTTTGTATTTTCCATAAATTAATATTTGAATATTTGCTTAAAAAGAGATAAAATGTTTACAGGAGAAATTTGTGCTGACTGTACAATATGGTTTTTAGATTTTACTGGAGGAAATCATGTCATTTTCTGATTTAATGCTCTTTGCTTTGTCGTCAAATCAAGAATTGGCTCAACGTGTGTCTCGCGAAATGGGACTACCGCTTGGAAAGTCAACGGTTCGTCAATTTTCTGATGGAGAAATTCAGGTTAATATTGAAGAATCAATCCGTGGGAAAGATGTTTATATTTTGCAATCCACTAGCTCACCGGTTAATGATAATCTTATGGAAATTTTGATTATGGTAGATGCCTTGAAACGGGCTAGTGCGCAATCTATTAATGTGGTGATGCCGTATTACGGCTATGCTCGTCAAGACCGGAAAGCTCGGGCTCGTGAACCAATCACTTCTAAGTTGGTAGCTAATATGCTTGAGGTTGCTGGAGTTGATCGTCTGTTGACAATTGATTTGCACGCTGCTCAAATTCAAGGTTTCTTTGATATTCCTGTTGACCACTTGATGGGTGCGCCTTTGATCGCAGACTATTTCGAACGTCGCGGCATGATTGGAAAAGACTATGTTGTTGTCAGTCCAGACCATGGTGGTGTGACTCGTGCTCGGAAATTAGCTGAATTTTTGAAGACACCGATTGCGATTATTGATAAACGCCGGAGTGTCGATAAGATGAATACGAGTGAAGTGATGAATATCATTGGGAGTGTTGAAGGTAAAACTTGTATCTTGATTGATGATATGATTGATACAGCTGGTACAATCTGTCATGCGGCGGATGCCCTTGCAGAAGCAGGTGCTGTTGAAGTTTATGCGAGCTGTACGCACCCAGTTTTATCGGGCCCAGCGATGGACAATATTCAAAAATCAGCCATTAAGAAGCTGGTTGTATTGGATACGATTTATCTACCAGAAGATCGATTGATTGATAAGATTGAGCAAATTTCGATTGCGAAACTCCTTGCAGAGGCTATTGTTCGCATTCATGAAAATCGTCCTCTTTCACCTCTTTTTGAAATCGGAAATGCCAAAAAATGTTAACAATAAGGAGGCTGAAAAACAGCCTCTTTTGTTTAGGAGGAAATACAAATGGAAATCAGAAAATGGTGGCAAGATCTAAAAAAAGAAAAGGAACGGAAAAAACTGGTTCAAGCAGCTAAAGAACTAGAAGCAAAGGCTGATCCCAGTTTGCCCAAGAAGAAATTGCCAGAGAATAGGGCTGTGAAATAAGTAAGACGAAGTATTTGTGCTATTACTAACTAGACTATATAAGGTGTGTAGAAAAAAGATAGTCGTTCCAAATTGTGAGCTTTTTTCTAATCAAAACTCCGTTATTAAAAATAAAAGAGTATAATATATCTCTAAATCGTAATTTTGGGTATCAAATATGAAGAAATCTTAAATTTTTTTAAAAAAATCTAGAAAAAGTCTTGACATAGGCAGAATATCCTAGTATACTAATCATAGTTACGAAGTAACGAATATTTTTAAACTATAAAAGGAGATAAAACAATGAAAAAAGTTTTATTATCATCAGTAGCAGCTCTTGCAGTATTTGCAGCAGCAGCTCCAGCATTCGCAGCAGATACTACAGGACGTCCAGTTTATAAAACTGAAAAAGGTGGAGACACACCTACTTTAAGTGAACTTAAAGGTGAAGCAACTCCAGCCGCACCGGCATCTTCAGCTACAGAAAAACACCCAGGTGCTACTCAAGTTGACCCATCTATCGGCAAAGGTACTCCAGTTGATAAAAAAGGTGATGTTTCTACTGCAAACTACGATGGAAACAAATTTGCTGATACATCTAAAGAATTAACTGCTGTTCCAGCACCTGAATATTTCACTCAAGGTCTTGACCTATGGAATGGTAGCCAACATGGTACTTTCCGTACTCAACCTGGTATCCAAACAATCGAAGTTACAAACCCACATGATGGAACTAAATGGTTGGTAGACGTTAAGGTTGAAGCTGGTGCTAATACTCCTAGCGGATTCTACGCAACTGCAGTAAGTGGTTCATTGCGTCCTGCATCTGCAGATGCTAAAGCAGCAGCTAAAGCAGCTGAAGAAAAAGCTGAAGCAGCTAAAGCTGGTAAAGACGGTAAAGACGGTAAAGCTTCATCTGCTAAAGCTGGTGAAAAATCACTTCCAAAAACAAGCGCAGTTAAATAATTTCTAATTAATTAGCTCATAAAAATATCACTGAGTCCTTGGGCTCAGTGTTATTTTTTAGAAAAATCATTTTGAGGAGATCAATTAAATGAAAAGAGCTGGAGAAAAAAGTTCAAATAAATTTGCTCTTCTATTTGCTTCTATAGTAGCAATAGTTGTTATTGTAGCTGGATTTTTATTCTTTAATCCATTTGGTGGAAAAACATCTAACGCAACTAAGAAAGCAGCTTCTTCTGGTAGCAGTTCTTCTACCCAAGCTGTGAAATATGAACCTAGTCAAGAAGAAAAAGATTATCTAAAGAATCGCTTTGACCAACTAACGGCTGTTAACCCTGAAGCAATTGCTTATGTTTATGCTCCAGGTACAGAGTTGGATGAACCTGTCGTTCAAACAGGAGATAATGCAACATACTTGGATAAGACTTTTGATGGTGGAAATCAACCCTATATGGGTACAGTCTTCATGGACACGGATAATAAGAAGGATTTTAGTGATCGTTTGACTTGGTTATTTGGTCATGCTCGTGGTAGTAAGGTTGGTGATCATCGTATGTTTAACGATGTCAACTACTATGACAAGCAAGAATACTTTGATCAACATCCGTATGTTGTCATTGAGACGCCTGAGCGCAAGTATTATTATGAAGCTATGTGCTTGGTGATTGTACCTGAAACAACTGCTTTCTATCGTACTAGCTTTGAAGACGACAAAGACTTTACGACTCAGTTGAAGAAGGTTTATGAAGATGGGCAAACTAAGAATCCAAATATCAAGATCAAGGCATCTGATAAATATTTAGTATTGTCAACTTGTCGTGAAGAGGATGAAACCATTCGTGCGAACCTCTATCTTCGTCAAATTCCTGATTCAGAAATGAAGGATTTTGTGGCGAAACATGCAGATCAATTGACATATGTGGCAACACGTGGTCAACAATAAGGATCTGAAAGGCTTAGCAATGCTAAGTCTTTTTTTGTATGGAAGAATTATTGAAATGTCCTTTGATGGTGAACAAAAGATGGGGATCTGGCTTGTTCTTTTGCGATGGGGTCCTATTTATAGTATAATGAATATAAGTGTTTTTGGAGGTGTTCTATGGATTTAACGAAACGTTTTAATAAAAATCTGAATCGGATTGAAGTTTCTTTGATTCGTCAGTTCGATCAATCAATTTCTTCCATTCCTGGTGTCTTGCGTTTGACGTTGGGGGAACCGGATTTTACAACTCCTGAACATGTAAAAGAAGCAGGAAAGGCTGCAATTGATGCGAATTTTAGCCATTACACTGGGATGAGTGGTTTACTGGCTTTGCGTGAGGCTGCAAGTCAGTTTGTGGCTGACAAGTATGGTATTCACTACCGTCCTGAGGATGAGATATTGGTGACGATTGGTGCGACTGAAGCCCTATCTGCCACCTTGACAGCGATCTTGGAACCTGGGGATGTAGTGCTACTCCCAGCGCCAGCTTATCCTGGTTATGAACCGATTGTGAATTTGGTTGGGGCGGAAATTGTCGAAATTGATACGACAGCAGATCGTTTTGTCTTGACTCCTGAAAAGTTGGAAAAGGCGATTCTAGAGCAGGGTGAAAAATTGAAGGCTGTTATTCTCAATTATCCAGCTAATCCAACGGGTGTCACTTATTCGCGCGAACAGATGGCAGAATTGGCTGCTGTCCTAAAAAAATATGAAGTCTTTGTGATTTGTGATGAAGTCTATTCAGAGCTAACTTATACTGGAGAAGCGCATGTCTCTATGGCATCCTTCATTCCTGAGCAGACTATTGTCATTAATGGTTTGTCTAAGTCTCATGCCATGACAGGCTGGCGACTTGGCTTTATCTTTGCTCCGGCTGTATTGACGGCCCAACTTATCAAGAGTCATCAGTATTTGGTAACGGCTGCTGGAACGATGAACCAGTATGCTGCGATTGAGGCCCTGACTGCTGGTCGGGATGATGCAGAGCCGATGAAGCAGGAATATGTGAAACGTCGGGATTATATTATTGAAAAGATGTCCGCGCTTGGATTTGAGATGATTAAGCCAGATGGAGCCTTTTATATTTTTGCTAAAATCCCAGCTGGTTACAATCAGGATTCCTTTGCCTTCTTACAAGATTTTGCGCGTGAAAAAGCGGTTGCCTTTATTCCTGGGGCTGCTTTTGGTCAATATGGCGAAGGCTATGTGCGCCTGTCTTATGCGGCCAGTATGGAGGTTATCAAGGAAGCTATGAAACGCTTGAAGGAGTATATGGAAGAACATGCTGGAGTCAATTGAGACCCGGGGCATAGTGCTGTATAATCGGGAGTTTCGTGAGGATGATAAATTGGTCAAGATCTTCACGGAGAAGTCAGGTAAGCGGATGTTTTTTGTGAAACATGCGGGAAAATCACGGTTGAATCCCATGTTACAACCTTTGGTAACGGCGGATATGTTGCTAAAAATCAATGATGATGGGTTGAGTTATATTGATGATTTTCAAGATGTGCAGGTTTATAAGAAAATCAATGCAGATCTTTTTGCCCTTTCTTATGCGACCTATGTTCTGGCGCTTGCGGATGCCAGTATTCTTGATAATCAGGTGGATCCGGCCTTGTTTGCTTTTTTGGAGAAGACCTTGTCTTTGATGGAAGAGGGACTGGATTATGAGGTTTTGACCAATATTTTTGAGATTCAGATTCTATCTCGGTTTGGGGTTGTCTTGAACTTGCATGAATGTTGTTTCTGCCATCGGATTGGTCTTCCTTTTGACTATTCCTTCCGGTATAGTGGAGTGCTTTGCCCAGACCATTATGATCGGGATGAGAGACGTGCCCACTGGCACCCAAATGTTCTCTATTTATTGGATCAGTTTCAAGCAGTGCGATTCAGTGAGCTAGAGACGATTTCTCTACAAGCGGAGATGAAAGCAGCTCTACGTCAGGCGATGGATCAGTTGTATGAGGAGTATGTAGGGATCCATTTAAAAGCTAAAAAGTTTATCGATTCCTTAAGTGATTGGGGAGCGATTATGAAAGATTCATCTGGAGGTGAAACATGAAAAAAATTGCAGTAGATGCAATGGGGGGCGATAATGCACCTCAAGCCTTGGTAGAAGGCGTGAATCAAGCCATTCGTGATTTTGATGATATTGAGATTGTCTTGTATGGCGATGAAGCAAAAATCAAAAACTATTTAACAGCAACAGAGCGTGTATCGATTGTGCATACGGAAGAAAAAATTGATTCAGATGATGAGCCGACACGTGCTATTCGTCGGAAGAAGCAAGCTTCTATGGTCTTGGCTGCCAAGGATGTGAAGGCTGGTGAGGTGGATGCCATGCTTTCTGCAGGAAATACAGGTGCTTTGTTGGCAGCAGGCTTCTTTATCGTTGGCCGTATCAAAGGGGTGGAACGCCCTGGATTGATGTCCACACTTCCGACGGTTGATGGTCGCGGGTATGACATGTTGGACTTAGGTGCCAATGCGGAAAATACATCAGAGCACTTGCATCAGTATGCTGTGATGGGGTCTTACTACGCGGAAAACGTTCGTGGGATTCAAAAACCACGCGTGGGTCTATTGAACAATGGGACAGAAGCTAGTAAAGGAGATCCTTTGCGCAAGGAAGCTTACCAATTGTTATCTGAGGATGCGTCGATTCATTTTGTTGGAAATGTGGAAGCGCGTGATTTGATGGATGGTGTTGCAGATGTTGTTGTGGCAGATGGTTTCACGGGAAACGCTGTCTTGAAAACGATGGAAGGAACAGCTTTTGGAATCTTGAAGCAACTGAAACAAGCAATTGCTACTGGAAACTGGAAGGCGAAACTAGGAGCTTTTCTCCTCAAGGACCGGTTGAAATCATTGAAACAAACCTTGGATTTCTCAGATGTTGGAGGAGCGGTTTTATTTGGCCTTCAAGCACCTGTTGTTAAAACGCATGGTTCGAGTGATGCAAAAGCAGTCTATAGTACCATTCGTCAGATTCGGACTATGTTAGAGACAGATGTTGTTGGAAAATCAGTGAAGGAATTATCGAAGGAAGGATAATGTATGAGTAAACAAAACGAAATTTTAGCTACAATTGAGGAATTTCTCAAAGACCGCAAGGGACCAGATTTCCAAGTTTCTTTGAAATCAGATTTGCGCAAGGATTTACAAGCCGACTCTGTTGAATTGATGGAATTTATTATCAATCTTGAGGATGAATACCAATTGGAGATTCCAGACAAGGCTATTGATGACTTTAACACGGTAGGAGATGTCGTTGACTATATCGAAAAACGAACTGCTAGTAACTAGTTGAAAAGGGATCGTTCAGAGATTGTTCTGGATGATCTTTTTTTCTGTCCTTTTCATTCGGTTTCTGCCTATATTGTACGGAAATTTATTGAAAATCCACTTTGTATGTGATAGAATGAAGGTGATAAAATACGAAAGGCGAACAAAGTCATGACCAATCAACTGATTTATACTGGAAAAGCTAAGGATATCTATACTACTGAGGACGAAAATGTGATTAAGTCGGTCTATAAGGACCAGGCAACCATGCTAAATGGGGCTCGTAAGGAGACGATTAAGGGAAAAGGTGTGCTAAATAATCAGATTTCGTCTCTTATTTTTGAAAAATTGAATGCTGCGGGAGTAGCTACTCACTTTATCGAACGTATTTCTGATACTGAACAACTTAACAAGAAAGTGAAAATCATTCCTTTGGAGGTTGTTCTTCGTAATGTGACGGCGGGTTCTTTCTCTAAACGTTTTGGCGTGGAAGAAGGTTTGGACTTAAAAACTCCAATCGTTGAATTTTACTATAAGAACGATGATTTGGATGACCCATTCATCAATGACGAGCATGTGAAGTTTTTGGATATTGCTAACGACGAACAAATTGCCTATATCAAGGAAGAAACGCGTCGTATCAATGAATTGCTGAAAGATTGGTTTGCACAAATTGGTCTTCGTTTGATTGACTTCAAATTGGAATTCGGTTTTGATAAGGATGGCAAAATCATCTTGGCAGATGAATTTTCACCAGATAACTGCCGCCTTTGGGATGCGGAAGGGCACCATATGGACAAGGATGTCTTCCGTAGAGATTTGGGCAGTTTAACGGATGTATATCAGGTTGTGTTGGAGAAATTACAGGGCTTGAAGTAATCTTTTTGAAACGGAAAACCTTCGTCTTTCAAGTAAAAGGACTCAGGCTGAAAAGGTCTACTAGACCTTTTCACTCCGTCGTGATCTTGGTAGCTTGACAGATGTTTATGAAGTTGTATTGGAAAAATTGCAAGGATTGAAGTAGCCTTTTACAAATAGAATACTTGGTCTTCACTACAATCTTTAAGTAGAAATAGATAAAGGAAATAAAATGGATAAACGTATTTTCGTTGAGAAAAAAGCTGATTTTCGTGTGAAATCGGACTCTTTAGTAAAAGAATTACAGCATAATCTTCAGTTGAAAACCTTGAAGGATCTTCGGATTGTTCAGGTTTACGATGTTTTTGGTTTGGCAGAGGACTTGTTTGCGCGTGCGGAAAAACACATCTTCTCTGAGCAAGTGACCGATACTGTTTTGGATGAAGCTGCGGTTAAGGCTGATCTTGAGAAGCATGCTTTCTTTGCGATCGAAAGTTTGCCTGGTCAATTTGACCAACGTGCGGCATCTTCACAAGAAGCTTTGCTTTTGCTTGGTAGTTCAAATGATGTAACGGTGAACACAGCGCAACTGTACTTAGTTAACAAGGATATTGATGCGAATGAGTTGGAAGCTGTCAAAAACTACCTCTTGAACCCAGTGGATTCTCGTTTCAAAGATATCACTGTTGGTATTGCGAAACAGGATTTCTCTGAGTCTGACAAGACCATTCCAAGCTTGGATTTCTTTGAAACTTATAGGGCAGAAGATTTTGCCAAGTATAAAGCAGAGCAAGGATTGGCTATGGAAGTGGATGACCTTCTCTTCATTCAAGAATATTTCAAGTCTATTGGTCGTGTGCCAACTGAGACTGAGTTGAAGGTGTTGGATACTTACTGGTCTGACCACTGCCGTCACACAACTTTCGAGACTGAGTTGAAAAACATCGACTTCTCAGCTTCTAAATTCCAAAAACAATTGCAAGCGACTTATGACAAGTATATTGCCATGCGTGATGAATTGGGACGTACCGAAAAACCTCAAACCTTGATGGATATGGCGACTATTTTTGGTCGTTACGAGCGTGCCAATGGTCGTTTGGACGACATGGAAGTGTCTGATGAAATCAATGCCTGCTCTGTTGAAATTGAAGTGGATGTCAATGGTGTCAAAGAGCCATGGCTTCTCATGTTTAAGAACGAAACCCACAACCACCCAACGGAGATTGAACCATTTGGTGGAGCGGCTACTTGTATCGGTGGGGCCATTCGTGACCCATTGTCAGGGCGTTCATACGTTTACCAAGCTATGCGTATCTCAGGTGCTGGCGATATCACGGCTCCAATTGCTGAAACTCGTGCTGGTAAATTGCCACAACAAGTGATTTCTAAAACAGCGGCTCACGGTTATTCTTCATATGGGAACCAAATTGGTCTGGCAACAACCTATGTCCGTGAATACTTCCACCCAGGTTTCGTTGCTAAGCGTATGGAGCTAGGTGCTGTTGTCGGTGCGGCTCCTAAGGAAAATGTGGTCCGTGAAAAACCTGAAGCTGGTGATGTGATTATCTTGCTCGGTGGTAAGACTGGACGTGACGGTGTCGGTGGTGCGACAGGTTCTTCTAAAGTTCAAACGGTTGAATCTGTTGAAACAGCTGGTGCTGAGGTTCAAAAAGGGAATGCCATCGAAGAACGTAAGATTCAACGTCTTTTCCGCAATGGGGAAGTGACACGTCTGATCAAGAAATCAAATGACTTTGGTGCTGGTGGTGTCTGTGTGGCGATCGGTGAATTGGCAGATGGTCTTGAAATTGATTTAGACAAAGTGCCATTGAAATACCAAGGTTTGAACGGTACCGAAATTGCTATCTCTGAATCTCAAGAACGGATGGCCGTTGTAGTTCGTCCAGAAGACGTAGACGCCTTCGTTGCAGCATGTAATAAAGAAAATATTGACGCTGTTGTTGTTGCGACAGTGACTGAAAAACCAAATCTTGTCATGCACTGGAATGGGGAAACCATCGTTGATTTGGAACGTCGTTTCCTTGATACAAACGGTGTACGTGTGGTTGTAAATGCTAAGGTGGTTGACAAGGATGTCAAGCTTCCAGAAGAACGTCAAACATCTGCTGAGACCCTTGAGGCAGATACGCTTGAAGTCTTGGCTGACCTGAACCATGCCAGTCAAAAAGGGTTACAAACGATCTTTGATAGCTCAGTTGGTCGTTCAACAGTCAATCACCCACTTGGTGGTCGCTACCAAATCACACCAACGGAAGCTTCTGTACAGAAATTGCCAGTTCAACATGGTGTGACAACAACTGCCTCTGTCATGGCGCAAGGCTTCAACCCTTATGTGGCAGAATGGTCTCCATATCATGGTGCGGCTTATGCAGTTATCGAAGCAACTGCTCGTTTGGTTGCTGCTGGTGCAAACTGGTCTAAGGCTCGCTTCTCTTATCAAGAATACTTCGAGCGGATGGATAAACAAGCAGAGCGTTTTGGTCAACCAGTAGCAGCTCTTCTTGGATCCATTGAAGCTCAGATTCAACTTGGTTTGCCGTCTATCGGTGGGAAAGACTCTATGTCTGGTACCTTTGAAGAATTGACAGTACCACCAACTTTAGTTGCTTTTGGTGTCACAACTGCAGATAGCCGTAAGGTCCTTTCTCCAGAATTTAAAGCTGCTGGTGAAAATATTTACTATATTCCAGGTCAAGCTTTGGCACAAGAAATTGACTTTGATCTTATCAAGTCTAACTTTACTCAATTTGAAGCCATCCAAGCAACTCACAAAGTCACATCTGCATCCGCTGTCAAATACGGTGGTGTGGTTGAAGCTCTTGCCCTTGCAACATTTGGGAACCATATCGGTGCCACTGTTAAATTAGCTGCCCTTGACACCAGCTTGACAGCTCAATTGGGTGGATTCGTCTTCACATCTCCGGAAGATATTTCAGGTGTTGCCAAGATTGGACAAACAGCAGCTGACTTTACACTTGCTGTCAATGGTGTAACGCTTGATGGACACAAACTTGACAGTGCCTTCCAAGGTAAATTGGAAGAGGTTTACCCAACGGAATTTGCACAAGCAACTGAGTTGGAAGAAGTACCTGCTGTGGCATCAGATGCTGTTATCAAAGCTAAAGAAACAGTTGAGACACCAGTGGTTTACATCCCAGTGTTCCCAGGTACGAACTCTGAGTACGATTCAGCTAAGGCCTTTGAAAAAGAAGGTGCAACAGTCAACTTGGTACCATTTGTCACACTGAATGAAGAAGCAATTGTCAAGTCCGTTGACACCATGGTTGACAACATCGAAAAAGCTAATATTATCTTCTTTGCCGGTGGCTTTTCAGCAGCGGATGAACCAGATGGATCAGCTAAATTTATCGTGAACATCTTGCTCAATGAAAAAGTACGTGCAGCCATTGATCACTTCATCGAACGTGGTGGTTTGATTATTGGTATCTGTAATGGATTCCAAGCTCTTGTCAAATCTGGCCTCCTTCCATATGGTAACTTTGAAGATGCGAGCAGCACGAGTCCAACCCTCTTCTACAATGACGCCAACCAACACGTGGCCAAGATGGTTGAAACACGGATTGCCAACACGAACTCACCATGGCTTGCAGGCGTGAAAGTTGGTGACATCCATGCCATTCCAGTATCACACGGTGAAGGGAAGTTTGTCGTGACAGCTGAAGAATTTGCAGAGCTTCGTGACAATGGTCAAATCTTTACCCAATATGTTGACTTCGAAGGTAAACCAAGCATGGATTCTAAATACAATCCAAATGGTTCTGTCAATGCGATCGAAGGTATCACAAGTAAGAACGGTCAAATCATCGGGAAGATGGGACACTCAGAACGTTTTGAAGACGGTCTCTTCCAAAATATTCCAGGAAATAAAGATCAACATCTCTTTGCGTCAGCGGTTAAATACTTTACTGGAAAATAAAAGGTATACAAAATGACATACGAAGTTAAATCTCTTAATGAAGAATGTGGTATTTTTGGGATCTGGGGACACCCAGATGCTGCAAAACTGACTTATTTCGGATTACACAGTCTTCAACACCGTGGTCAAGAAGGGGCAGGGATCCTTTCAAATGATGCGGGTCAATTAAAACGGTATCGTGATACGGGGCTTCTCTCAGAGGTGTTTCGAAATCCTGCTAACTTGGATAAGTTGACAGGGACGGGTGCGATTGGACATGTTCGCTATGCGACAGCTGGGGAAGCTTCGGTGGATAACATCCAGCCTTTCCTCTTTCGCTTTCATGATACCCAGTTTGGACTTGCTCACAACGGGAATTTGACCAATGCCAAGTCCCTCAAACGGGAGTTAGAAAATAACGGCGCGATCTTTAGCTCAACTTCTGATTCAGAAATCTTGGCTCACTTGATTCGTCGGAGCCACAACCCATCCTTCATGGGTAAGGTGAAAGAAGCCTTAAATACGGTGAAAGGTGGATTTGCTTATCTTCTCATGCTGGAAGATAAGCTGATTGCGGCCTTGGATCCAAATGGTTTCCGTCCTCTTTCGATTGGGAAAATGGCCAATGGCGCCATCGTAGTTTCCTCTGAAACCTGTGCTTTTGAAGTGGTTGGTGCTGAGTGGATTCGCGATGTGAATCCAGGTGAAGTCGTGATCATTGATGATAATGGCATTACTTACGATAACTATACAACGGACACCCAATTGGCTGTTTGTTCGATGGAGTATATCTACTTTGCCCGTCCGGACTCCAATATCCAAGGCGTGAATGTCCATACAGCCCGTAAACGTATGGGGGCTCAATTAGCACGTGAATTCAAACATGAAGCAGATATTGTCGTTGGTGTGCCTAATTCATCACTTAGCGCAGCCATGGGATTTGCGGAAGAATCTGGCCTACCAAATGAAATGGGCTTGATTAAAAACCAATACACCCAACGGACTTTTATCCAACCAACACAAGAATTGCGTGAGCAAGGGGTTCGTATGAAGCTCTCTGCCGTATCCGGTGTTGTTAAAGGCAAACGGGTTGTCATGATCGATGATTCTATCGTACGTGGGACGACCTCACGTCGGATCGTTAATTTGCTAAAAGAAGCAGGAGCAACAGAGGTTCACGTAGCAATCGGTAGTCCAGCTCTGGCTTATCCATGTTTCTACGGGATTGATATTCAAACACGTAAGGAATTGATTGCTGCCAATCATACAGTAGAGGAAACACGCGATATTATTGGTGCAGATAGCTTGACGTATTTGTCAATCGATGGTTTGATTGATTCTATTGGAATCGATACAGATGCCCCGAATGGCGGTCTTTGTGTGGCTTACTTTGATGGAAAATATCCAACACCTTTGTATGACTACGAAGAACGCTATGTGGAAAGTTTGAAAGAACATACTTCTTTCTATTAAGAGCAGTGCAAAAGAAAAGGAATGAAACAAATGACAAATAAAAATGCTTATGCTCCACGTCTCACTACTGACTAAAAGCTAAAGCATTTGTCAGTAGACGCTTTGCCCTATGGGACCAAAGCTAGAGACCTGACTAGTATTTTTAGATAAAATAATTGTTTATCTAAAAATACGTCGCACTCTTTCTCAAAAAAAGAAAAGGATTAAAAAATGACAAATAAGAATGCATACGCTCAATCTGGTGTGGATGTTGAAGCGGGTTATGAGGTTGTTGAACGGATCAAAAAACACGTTGCTCGTACGGAACGTGCGGGTGTCATGGGAGCTCTTGGTGGTTTTGGTGGCATGTTCGACCTTTCAAAAACAGGTGTTAAAGAACCCGTTTTGATCTCAGGAACAGATGGTGTTGGTACTAAGCTGATGCTGGCTATCAAGTATGACAAACACGATACGATCGGTCAAGACTGTGTGGCTATGTGTGTTAACGATATCATCGCTGCAGGTGCTGAGCCCCTTTACTTCCTAGACTATATCGCAACTGGTAAAAATGAACCAGCCAAACTAGAACAAGTTGTTGCTGGTGTGGCTGAAGGGTGTGTACAAGCTGGTGCAGCCCTCATTGGTGGTGAAACGGCTGAAATGCCTGGTATGTATGGTGAAGACGACTATGACTTGGCTGGTTTTGCAGTCGGTGTTGCAGAAAAATCTCAAATCATCGACGGTTCAAAAGTAGCAGCAGGTGATGTAATTCTGGGACTTGCTTCAAGCGGTATCCACTCAAATGGTTACTCACTTGTTCGTCGTGTCTTTGCGGATTACACAGGTGAGGAAGTTCTCCCAGAATTGGAAGGGAAGAAACTCAAAGACGTTCTTTTGGAACCAACTCGTATCTACGTCAAAGCAGCTTTGCCATTGATCAAAGAAGAATTGGTGAATGGGATTGCCCACATCACAGGTGGTGGTTTCATCGAAAATGTCCCACGGATGTTCGCTGATGACTTGGCTGCTGAAATTGACGAAAGCAAAGTCCCTGTTCTTCCAATTTTCAAAGCCCTTGAAAAATATGGCCAAATCAAACATGAAGAAATGTTTGAAATCTTCAACATGGGGATTGGTCTCATGCTTGCGGTGAAACCAGAAAATGTGGAACGTGTCAAAGAACTTCTTGACGAACCTGTTTATGAAATCGGTCGTATTGTGAAGAAAGATGGCGCAAGTGTGGTGATTAAATAATGACTAAAAGGATTGCTGTTTTTGCCTCTGGCAACGGCTCAAACTTTCAGGTGATTGCAGAACAATTTCCGGTAGAATTTGTCTTTTCAGATCACCGGGATGCCTATGTCTTAGAACGTGCGAAAAACCTTGGTGTGGCTAGCCATACCTTTGAACTCAAGGAATTTGACAATAAAGCGGCTTATGAAGAGGCTATCGTCAAACTCTTGGATGATCACCAGATTGATTTGGTTTGTTTGGCCGGTTATATGAAAATCGTCGGCCCAACCTTGCTAGCAGCTTATGAAGGCCGTATCATCAATATTCACCCAGCTTATCTCCCTGAATTTCCAGGTGCTCATGGTATTGAGGATGCTTGGAATGCAGGTGTTGCTGAGAGTGGTGTGACCATTCATTGGGTGGATTCTGGCGTTGATACTGGGAAGGTCATCAAACAAGTCCGTGTGCCACGCCTTGAAGGGGATACCCTTGATACTTTCGAAACTCGCATCCATGAAACAGAGTACAAACTCTATCCAGAAGTCTTGGAACGTTTGGGAGTAGCACGAAAATAAGGAAGCCATTGATCGGAAAGAACATTTTCGAATGTAGCAGATAAAGAACTTTTTTAAAAAGGAAAAGAAAGAAAATGACTAAACGCGCACTAATTAGTGTTTCAGACAAAGCGGGCATCGTTGAATTTGCCCAAGAACTTAAAAAACTTGGTTGGGATATCATCTCAACAGGTGGTACCAAAGTTGCCCTTGACAATGCTGGGGTAGACACTATCGCCATTGACGATGTGACTGGTTTCCCAGAAATGATGGACGGTCGTGTGAAGACCCTCCATCCAAATATCCACGGTGGTCTTCTCGCTCGTCGTGACCTCGATAGTCACCTTCAAGCGGCTAAGGACAATAAGATCGAATTGATTGACCTTGTTGTGGTAAACCTTTACCCATTCAAGGAAACCATTCTCAAACCAGACGTAATTTACGCTGACGCAGTTGAAAACATCGATATCGGTGGTCCATCAATGCTTCGTTCAGCAGCAAAAAACCACGCTAGCGTGACCGTTGTTGTAGACCCTGCTGACTATGCTGTTGTGCTTGACGAATTGGCAGCTAATGGCGAAACAAGCTATGAAACTCGCCAACGTTTAGCGGCTAAGGTTTTCCGTCACACAGCGGCTTATGATGCCTTGATTGCAGAGTATTTCACAGCTCAAGTGGGTGAAAGCAAACCTGAAAAACTCACTCTGACTTATGACCTTAAGCAACCAATGCGTTACGGTGAAAACCCTCAACAAGACGCAGACTTCTACCAAAAAGCCTTGCCAACGGCTTACTCCATTGCATCCGCTAAACAGTTGAACGGGAAAGAATTGTCCTTCAACAATATCCGTGATGCGGATGCTGCGATTCGGATTATCCGTGACTTTAAAGACCGTCCAACCGTTGTGGCTCTCAAACACATGAACCCATGTGGAATCGGTCAGGCTGATGACATCGAGACTGCTTGGGACTACGCTTATGAATCTGATCCGGTGTCTATCTTTGGTGGGATCGTCGTTCTTAACCGTGAGGTAGATGCTGCGACAGCTGAGAAGATGCACGGCGTTTTCCTTGAAATCATCATCGCACCAAGCTATACAGATGAAGCGCTAGCTATTTTGACCAACAAAAAGAAAAACTTGCGGATCCTTGCCTTGCCATTTGACGCTCAAGATGCTAGCGAAGTGGAAGCAGAATACACAGGCGTGGTTGGTGGACTCCTCGTTCAAAACCAAGACGTGGTGAAAGAAAGTCCAGCGGATTGGCAAGTGGTGACGAAACGTCAACCAACTGAGACAGAAGCGACAGCTCTTGAGTTTGCTTGGAAAGCTATCAAGTACGTCAAATCAAATGGTATCATCGTAACTAATGATCATATGACACTTGGTGTTGGCCCTGGTCAAACTAACCGTGTGGCTTCCGTCCGTATCGCCATTGATCAAGCTAAAGACCGTCTTGACGGCGCTGTTCTTGCTTCAGATGCCTTCTTCCCATTTGCGGATAACGTGGAAGAAATCGCCAAAGCAGGGATCAAGGCCATCATCCAGCCAGGGGGCTCCGTCCGTGACCAAGAGTCAATCGAAGCTGCGAATAAATACGGCTTGACCATGATCTTTACAGGGGTTCGTCACTTCCGTCATTAATCAAAAACGGCACGCATCAATGGATGGGTGCCTTTTCTGCTGGTCATGAAGACCTTAATCGGGATAGATATAGGTGACTGTTCCCCAGACGGGATTGGTCGGGTCGAACCAACCGCGGAAGTTGTCGATATAGCGATGGCCGTTGTAATTGGCCTCTTGGATCTGAATTTTTTGGTCGTGTTCGACATCTGTTACAAGAGCGACGTGGCCATATCCTCCATTGTCCCAACAGGCGATGGCACCGACCTCTGGGCTGTTTCCAGTCCGGAATCCCGCAGCGCGTGCACTAACTGCCCACATGCCACCGTTTCCCCACCAGTTGTGGGCCCAAGGGGCTAATTCTTTGGCTCCCCAGGTACATTCACCGATCGGATAGGTGTTTCCCGGGTGTGTCGCGAGTGGCGTGAGCTTTGGCTTTGCCTTTTCGACTTGGAAGGTAGTTGGGAACATGCCTTGCAGTTGCCCCTTCTTTTTCTGGTAGACGTGTAGGTGAAATAGCCCGCTTCCCTTGTGTTTTTGAGCTTGAAAGCGCAGTTGAAAATGTCCAGGGGCCATCTTCTTTGCTGGATACCAAACCAGATCATCCTGCCCATTTTCTTCAGACCAGATCGGGAAAACAATCTCCTCTACATCCTCGAATAACTTCAGGTCTATCTCGAATTCTTGTGAGGAGATGGGTGTGATCGTGATCTTGGGCTGGGAGGAAGCCAGGTCTTTTTGCTGGACGCTGGTCGTGAGAGGGTAGAGGCCGGTTAGTTGCTCATTTGCCTCCACCCCATAGACATGGACATGATAAAGTCCAGCTTGATCAGAATGGTTGATTAAAGGTACTTCTAGATTGAATCCGGTGTCACTTCGTTCCACAGGATACCAAATCAGGTCATCTTGGCCATTTTGATCAGACCAGATGGGAACTTGAATCTTTTGGTACTTCGCTGGGACGTTTCCAAGATGAATCATCAGCTGCCCTTTTTCGGCATAGATGGCATTGGTCGTTTGATCTGCATGAGCAATAGAGGCTTGCATCCCCCATGTCGCACAAGTCAGTACGAGAAATTTTTTGATCGTTTGCATAATACTCCTTTTCGTCAATTAGTAGGTCTCACCTATACTATTCGGAAAAAAATGAGAAATAGGAGAAAATGGCAAAAAATGTTTGGATTCTACTAAAAATAGGAGGCTTTTGCTGAAATCATTAGAATAAAACGAACGATTATGATATAATTTAATAAAATAATTCGCAAAAGAGGTTTGAGATGAAACTTTTGGTTGTTGGATCTGGTGGTCGTGAGCATGCGATTGCTAAGAAATTGTTGGAGTCTACAAACGTTGAGCAGGTTTTTGTGGCTCCTGGTAATGACGGGATGCGATTAGATGGTCTGGATTTGATCAATATCGGAATTTCCGAACATTCTAAGCTGATTGACTTCGCAAAAGCGAACGATATTGCTTGGACCTTTATCGGCCCAGATGATGCCCTTGCAGCTGGAATCGTGGATGATTTCAATGCAGCTGGTCTCAAAGCCTTTGGTCCTACAAGATTAGCAGCAGAGCTGGAGTGGTCTAAGGATTTCGCTAAGGAAATCATGGTCAAATACGACGTTCCGACAGCAGCTTATGGCACCTTTTCAGATTTCGAGGAAGCCAAGGCCTACATCGAGGAAAAAGGCGCTCCAATCGTCGTCAAGGCAGACGGATTGGCCCTAGGTAAAGGTGTCGTCGTTGCGGAGACGGTTGAGCAAGCAGTTGAAGCCGCTCACGAGATGCTTTTGGACAATAAATTCGGTGATTCAGGTGCGCGTGTGGTCATCGAGGAATTCCTTGACGGGGAAGAGTTCTCTCTCTTTGCCTTTGTCAACGGGGACAAGTTCTATATCATGCCAACGGCTCAGGACCACAAACGTGCCTACGATGGTGACAAGGGCCCTAACACTGGCGGAATGGGTGCCTATGCGCCGGTTCCTCACTTGCCACAGAGCGTAGTTGACACAGCGGTTGACACCATTGTCAAGCCGGTTCTTGAAGGTATGATTAAAGAAGGCCGTCCGTACCTTGGTGTCCTTTACGCTGGTCTTATCTTGACAGCTGATGGACCGAAAGTCATCGAGTTCAACTCACGTTTTGGCGATCCTGAAACGCAAATCATCTTGCCTCGTTTGGCATCTGACTTTGCACAAAACATCACTGACATTTTGGATGGCAAAGAGCCAGCCATCACTTGGACGGACAAGGGTGTGACACTGGGGGTGGTTGTAGCATCAAACGGATATCCACTCGCTTATGAGAAAGGTGTCAAGCTTCCTACCAAGACAGAAGGCGACATCATCACTTACTATGCTGGAGCTAAATTTGCTGAAAATGGCCAAGACCTCCTCTCAAACGGCGGACGTGTCTACATGCTCGTCACAACAGCAGACACCGTCAAAGACGGCCAAAACATTATCTACAACGAACTCAACAAACAAAACACAGAAGGCCTGTTCTATCGTACGGATATCGGTAGTAAGGCGATAAAAGATTAACAGGCATTATATTTGTCAATGGCGAGCGAAAGCGAGCTAGAATAGGATAGTGGTCGCCGTGGTGAAAAGACCAGAACAGCATCTGTTCTGGTCGGGGGAAACTTTGAGACCTTAGGCTCAAAGTTTAGGAATGAAACCGAAGGTTTGCTTCCATCCCCACCACCTAAGACCATTATCAAAAAAAGAAAAAGGGAAAAATATGACTAAACCAATTATTTCCATCATCATGGGCTCAAAATCCGACTGGGCAACCATGCAAAAAGCCGCTGAAGTCCTCGACAACTTCGGTGTCGCTTACGAAAAGAAAGTTGTTTCCGCACACCGGACGCCGGATCTCATGTTCAAACATGCAGAAGAAGCACGTAGCCGTGGCATCAAGGTTATCATTGCAGGTGCTGGTGGTGCAGCTCACTTGCCAGGCATGGTAGCAGCAAAAACAACCCTTCCAGTCATCGGAGTACCAGTCAAATCACGTGCCCTTAGCGGTGTGGATTCGCTTTATTCTATCGTTCAGATGCCAGGTGGTGTGCCAGTCGCAACCATGGCGATCGGTGAAGCTGGTGCGACTAATGCGGCCCTCTTTGCCCTCCGTCTCCTTTCAGTAGAGGACCAGGCTATTGCGACAGCGTTAGCGGATTTCGCTGAAGAGCAAGGAAAAATTGCAGAGGAGTCTACAAATGAGCTCAACTAAAACAATCGGCATCATTGGTGGTGGCCAGCTGGGGCAGATGATGGCCATTTCTGCTATCTACATGGGGCATAAGGTTATTACCCTTGATCCTGCAGCAGATTGTCCATCTTCTCGTGTGTCTGAGGTCATCGTAGCCCCATACGACGACGTGGATGCTCTTCGTCAGTTGGCAGATCGCTGTGATGTTCTCACTTATGAATTTGAAAATGTTGACGCTGACGGCCTTGACGCTGTTATCAAAGAAGGCCAGCTCCCACAAGGGACCGACCTGCTTCGCATTTCTCAAAACCGTATTTTTGAAAAGGACTTTTTGTCAAACAAGGCTCAAGTCACTGTGGCACCTTACAAGGTCGTGACTTCTAGCAAAGACTTGGCAGATATTGACCTGTCGAAAAACTATGTCCTAAAGACAGCGACAGGTGGTTACGACGGCCATGGTCAGAAGGTTATTCGTTCAGCGGAAGATTTAGAAGAAGCCTATGCACTAGCGGATTCAGCCGACTGCGTTTTGGAAGAATTCGTCAACTTTGACCTGGAGATTTCTGTCATTGTGTCAGGAAATGGCAAGGATGTGACGGTTTTCCCCGTTCAGGAAAATATTCACCGCAACAACATTCTTTCAAAAACCATTGTGCCTGCTCGCATTTCAGAAAGTCTAGCTGAAAAAGCCAAGGCTATGGCGGTGCGAATCGCAGAACAGCTCAAGCTATCTGGAACGCTCTGTGTGGAAATGTTTGCGACTGCTGATGACATCATTGTCAATGAAATTGCACCACGTCCGCACAATTCAGGTCACTACTCAATTGAAGCTTGCGACTTCTCGCAATTCGATACCCATATTTTGGGTGTCCTCGGTGCACCACTTCCAGCAATCCACCTCCATGCTCCAGCAGTCATGCTCAACGTCCTCGGCCAGCATGTCGAGGTTGCTGAAACATATGTGACAGAAAATCCAAGCGCCCACCTCCACTTATATGGTAAACTAGAAGCGAAGCACAACCGCAAGATGGGACATGTGACTTTGTTTAGTGATGTGCCGGATGAGGTTGAGGAGTTTGGGAAAGGAATTGATTTTTAAAAATCTGTGGAGGAAATGTTATAGATGAAACCGATTATTCCGAAAAGTCCAGAAGTTCCGAAAGAGTTCTCTAATAAAGAAATCTCCTTTTTGACTAAGAGTGTTTTTGGGAAAATAATCGAACCTCAGCCGTGTGATGTTTTATTTGTTTTCAGTGGGACTCACCCAGGCCACTGGGAAAAAGCTATTGAGGCACATCAAAAAGGTTATGTAAGACAAATCATTGTGACCGGTGGCCGAAGTTTGACAGGGGCACCTCATCCAGATTGGAATGGACATACAGAGGCAGAGGTTATTATCCAGCATCTGCTGGCTGCAGGCATTCCTGAAGAAACGATTAAATTTGAAAACTCCTCTAGCAATACTTTAGAAAACGTATTGTTTTCTAAAGAAATTTTTGATTTTAATACTGTTGAGACAGTTATGTTCATTTGCAAAAGTCACGCGACTGGTAGGCAATGGCGAACCTTGGCTCAGCACTTACCAAAGCATCTTCGCTACATCCCATATACCTTCAATGCCTTTTACAAGGATGTTGAGATTGGTCGGGACAGCTGGATGAAAACAGACATTGGCAAGTCCAGAGTTTGGGGAGAGTATCTGCGGCTTCTCCATTATGGAGAAAAAGGAGATATTTTAAAGTTAGACATTGAATTGTGATTTAGGAGGTTTTATGATTCAACTCATCGTCAACGCATTTGTTGAAAAAGAAAAGACTGGAGCAGTCGTCGAAGTCTGGTATGCTAGTAGTGATCATGAAAAAGTGAAAGCTAAGTATGAAGAGCTAGTTGCACAATATCCTGATAACTATTTGGCTATCTATGATGTCCCGCTGGATACGGATTTGAATACACTAGATCATTATCCATCTGTGTGGATTGGGAAAGAAGAATTTGAATAAAACGACTTTTATTCGTTAAACCGATGTTTCACGCCGTGGGGAAAGCGTAAGCGACGGAAATCTTGAGACTTCAGGCTCGAGATTTAGTCATGAGATTCCGGAGGAAGCTGCTGACGTCCGCCCCACTTAAGTGAAACATCAACAGAAAGGAAAATTAAACATGATCGAACGTTACTCTCGCCCTGAGATGGCGAACATTTGGACAGAAGAAAATAAATACCGTGCTTGGCTTGAGGTGGAAATCTTGGCTGACGAGGCATGGGCTGAGTTGGGGGAAATCCCTAAGGAAGATGTAGCTTTGATTCGTGAAAAGGCGGACTTTGACATCGACCGTATTTTGGAAATCGAGCAACAAACTCGTCACGATGTGGTGGCCTTCACACGTGCGGTTTCTGAAACGCTTGGCGAAGAGCGCAAGTGGGTTCACTATGGTTTGACATCTACTGACGTGGTAGATACGGCCTATGGTTACCTCTACAAACAAGCCAACGACATCATCCGCAAGGACCTTGAAAACTTCCTCAACATCATCGCTGACAAAGCGAAAGAACACAAGTTCACTATCATGATGGGTCGTACCCATGGTGTGCACGCTGAGCCGACAACTTTTGGTTTGAAATTGGCCACTTGGTACAGCGAAATGAAACGGAACATTGAGCGTTTCGAGCATGCGGCTGCTGGTGTGGAAGCTGGTAAGATTTCTGGTGCGGTTGGTAACTTTGCCAATATCCCACCATTCGTTGAAAAATACGTCTGTGATAAACTCGGTATTCGTGCTCAAGAAATCTCTACACAGGTCCTTCCTCGTGATCTTCACGCTGAGTACTTTGCAGTTCTTGCTAGCATCGCAACTTCTATCGAGCGTATGGCGACTGAAATCCGTGGTCTTCAAAAATCTGAACAACGTGAAGTGGAAGAGTTCTTTGCCAAAGGTCAAAAAGGGTCTTCAGCCATGCCTCACAAACGCAACCCGATCGGTTCTGAAAACATGACAGGTCTTGCGCGTGTGATTCGTGGGCACATGGTCACAGCTTATGAGAATGTCTCTCTTTGGCACGAACGGGATATCTCCCACTCTTCAGCTGAGCGGATCATCACACCAGACACAACCATCTTGATTGACTACATGCTCAACCGTTTCGGAAACATCGTTAAGAACTTGACAGTTTTCCCAGAAAACATGATCCGTAACATGAATTCAACCTTTGGTCTGATCTTCAGCCAACGTGCCATGTTGACCTTGATTGAAAAAGGTATGACGCGTGAGCAAGCTTACGACCTTGTTCAACCGAAGACTGCCCAATCATGGGATAACCAAGTCGACTTCAAACCACTTCTTGAAGCGGATCCAGAGGTGACATCACGCCTGACTCAAGAAGAAATCGACGAAATCTTCAACCCAACTTACTATACCAAACGGGTAGATGAGATCTTTGAACGCATCGGTTTGGGTGACTAATCGCAAGAAAAACGGGAATTTGAAAAATAGACGAAAGAGGCTGGGACAAAAGTCCTAGCCTCTTAATTGTTCTTGGATTGTCGAGCAAGACGCAGTGGTTGAGTGGGCTCTACTACGCTGATTTCATCAGCTTTT